>NZ_AP022590.1:618554-927831 GCF_010731775.1 Mycobacterium mantenii
CCGGGGTGGACCTGCGATTACGGGTTGGCCGTACTGCCGCACGTGGCTCTGCTGCTGTCGGCCTGTAACAACGCCCCCGGATTCCCGATGGCGGACTGGGCGGCGAAACGGCGAACACAGGTCGACGGGCGCACCGCTTAGTTGCGGTGGCCCGTCGCCTGGTGGTCTAACGGTTGTGTCGAAAAGCCCGAGTCGGAGGCACTCAGTAGCGAGTGCAGTCCGTCATCATTTGCTGGAAAATCGGCAGCGCCTGCTGGGCCCCCTGGTTGTGCTCGATCGCGTGCAGCAGGTTCACCCGCTGGTCCGGCGATGACGCCAGGTACTGCTGCAGGAACTGCTGGTTCGGCGGCGACTGGTCCAGGTACTGAGCGGCCATCGGGTTTTCCGCGTGCACGGCCCGCATCGCCTGGTCGTAGTTGCAGGTCGTGTTGATCATCGGACCGTAATCGGGGCTGGCCGATGCGACCCCGACCCCAGCGGTCGACGCCAATGCCAGGCCGCCGACGGTGACAGCCAGTTTGGCCAACGAGCGCTTCATCATTTACGGACTCCCTCCATTGCTCTGCCCCCACCTTACGTTGAGCTAGGGGCTTGGTAGCCGGAATCGACGTCGTCCAAACCGCCGCCACCGCCCGCGGCGCCCGTCACGGGCCCTCTACCTGCCCCGTTGCTACTTATTCGGTTTCGGGGCCCCAGGCGCTCGGCAGCAGCGGCAGACCCGGATTGTCGTCCAGCGAACCGCCGGCAAGTGTGGTCAAGCCCACAGGAGCGGTGTCGGGCCGGTGGGCGGTGCCGACGAAACCCATGCGCCCGGCGCCCCGATCCGACGCCGACGCGGCGGGGGATTCGGCGCCCGACGCATCGTCGAGATATTCGTAGCGGCGTCCGGGGTCGATCAGGCCCGGCCGGGGCCGTCGGCCGCGCCGGGCCTGTTCCCCCCGAACCGGGGCGGCGGAGGCGTCGACGGTGTCGCGCCCGGGCGACGTCTGGTCGGCCCGGGAGCCGACGCTCATGCCGGTGCCTGCCCCGAGGCCGGGGGGGCCGACGACGTAGGGGTAGCTGAACCCCGGAACGCCGGCGGCGGGCGGCGCTGGAGCCGCGGCGGACGCCGATGCGGCGACGGGGGCGGGCGCGGGCGCCGCGGTGGTGGCCGGGGTCGGGATGGGTGTGCCGAGGCCGGGGGCCATCGCGACGGGCGCCCCCTGATGGGATGGCGCCGGCGCGGCCGCCGCGCCGGGCAGGGCGGGGGCGGGTTGCGGGGCGGCGCCGAGCCCGGCCAGGCCCGCCAGACCCGCTGCACCTGCGACGGGGATGAAGGGCGCGATCAGGCCGAACGACAGCTGCGTCAATTGCGGTACTTGCGGGGTGAAATAGAGGAGCGACTCGCCCGCCCAGTGCGGAACCTCGGAGGCCAGTAGCGGGTCGCCCATCAGGTCGGAGAGGGTTGCGGACGGGTTCGATGGCGACTGGCTCAGATCCCCGCTGATCGCCCTGGCCACCTCCTGCACCCGAGTCACCCACCAGCTCAATTTCGTTGGCCCGCCGCCGGCATCCTGGTTCGGGATGTCGGTCTTCTGGATCGCCGGCGGGGGCGCGGTGGGCGGCGCCCACGTCATCGCGGTCTCGGACACGGCTTCGTACATCGCCATCGTGGTGGCCGCCTGCAGCCACATCTGCAGATACTCGATCTCGTTCTGCGCGATCGGGATCGTGTTGACACCAAAGAAATTCGTCGCGACCAATTGCGCGAAAACGGCGTGGTTGGTCGCCAGCTCCTCAAGGGTCGGCATGGCCGACAGCGCCGCGGTGTAGGCCGCTGCCACGGTCTCGGACTCGAGGGCCGCCGCGGTGCTGTTGGCGCTGTTCTGCAAGAGCCAGGCCAGATACGGGACGTGCGCGGCGACGAACGCCTCCGCGCTGGGGCCCTGCCAGGTTCCGGCCTGCACGGCCGCCAAAAGATCGCCGAGTTCCTGGGCGGCCGAATCGTATTCGGCACTCAGCGCCTGCCACGCTTGCTCGGCCGCCAGCAAGGACCCGGGTCCCGGCCCGCTGGAGAGCGCCGCCGAATGCACCTCAGGTGGGAAAGCGGCCCAGATCGGCATGGTCATCGCTGGTCACCGGCGTGCGTCCGTGCCGCCATGATGCGCTCCTTCCGGGTGAACCGGTCAGCGGTCCCGCGGTGTGCGTAGCGGCGACCCCGACGGGACCCACAGGTACCCGAAGCTTACGCCATTTTCATCCGCAAATGCGGATAGAAACAGGCACTCTCACCGGAGATGCGAAGCTAACTGTCAGCCATTGGACAGCCGGACCAGGAATCCGTTCAGGATCAGCGTCTGCGCCAGCCCCGACTGCTGCGCCGCGCTCAGCCCGGGCAGATCGCCGACCCGAAACGGCTCGGTGCTGCCGGCGAGGAACAGCAGCGCGGCCTCGTGGTCGGCGCCGGCGCCCACCGACAGTTGAGCGAACTGCAGGACGACGCGGTCGCCGACGTGCGTAACCCGCGAATAGAGCGGCTCGTACTTGGCCACCAGCGTTCGCCCGTCGATCCCGACGGTGTCGCTGACCCGCCCGACCGGGGGGCATCGGCCGCGCCGGACCAAGACGTCCGCCATCGCGTCGAGGCCCTCGCCGACGATCTCGGGATCCCCGACGGCCTGCAGGGTGTCGTGCACGAGGTCGCCCAGGCCGGCGCGGGCGGTCGCGTCATCCAGGTGCCGTGGCGACAAGCGGGCGTGCACCCGGGGGTCGCGCAAACTCAGCGCGTGCAGCGCGTGCGTGACGAGCGTGAGCACCGTGGGCGCATGCAGCCCGATCGTCAGATGGACCGACGGCTCGGCGTGCGTTTCGGCCGAATGCACTTGGCCGCGCGGCAGATACAGCACATCGCCGGGCTGCAGGCAGACGTCGGTCGGCGACGTGAGCTCGTCCGTCCCCACCCCCTTGCGCCGTTGGATCTCGTGCGGCGGCACGGCGGCGGCGTCGGACAAATGCCACGTCTTCGATCCCTGGATCTGCAGGACGAGCACGTCGTGCGGGTCGTAGTGCGGGACAAAGCCGGTCGATTCCGGTGGCGTGACGTAGGCGTTGACCCGCGTCGGGAAGTTCAGCTCGACCTCGATGGAGTGCGACAGCGACGCGATCGTGCGCACGTACCGTTCGAGCCCGTTCAGCACGATGGTGTAGCCGTCGGCCAGGCCCTGCAGTGCCCGGACCGGGTCCAGGCCGCCGTCGGATTGCCGGTATACCGCCGGGTCCATGTCCCGGCCGCCCTTCACCAGCCGCACGGCCGCCGGCTCCGGCCGCACGTGCTCCAGGAGCCCGTCGACGGCCGAAGGCCCGGGCAACAGTCGGTCGAAGTAGCCCGGTTGGCATCGTTTGATGTGGTGGTGCCTGCTCGCCCAGATTTCGTCGAGGAAGGCGTCGACACCGACGGGCTGCAGCAACCAGGCTAGCGAGGACTCGACGGTAATCCCCCCAAACATCGCGGCGACCGGTATGCACCACAGTAGACCGGCACCCGCACGCGCCCCGCCTTTCTGGGTACCGCGCCGGCGGCTACTAGCCTGGATCCGTGCCCGATCCCGCCACCTACCGCCCCGCCCCCGGGTCCATCCCGGTCGAGCCCGGCGTCTACCGATTCCGGGATCCGCACGGGCGAGTCATCTACGTCGGCAAGGCCAAGAGCCTGCGCAGCCGGCTGACGTCTTACTTCGCCGACATCGCCGGCCTGCACCCGCGAACCCGGCAGATGGTGACCACCGCGGCCAAGGTCGAGTGGACGGTGGTCAACACCGAAGTCGAGGCGCTGCAGCTCGAGTACAACTGGATCAAAGAGTTCGACCCGCGATTCAACGTCCGCTATCGGGACGACAAGACCTATCCGGTGCTGGCGGTGACCCTCAACGAGGAGTTCCCGCGGCTGATGGTCTACCGCGGCCCCCGCCGCAAGGGGGTGCGGTATTTCGGGCCCTACTCGCACGCGTGGGCCATCCGGGAGACGCTGGATCTGCTTACCCGGGTGTTTCCGGCGCGCACCTGCTCGGCGGGAGTGTTCAAGCGGCACAAGCAAATCGACCGTCCTTGCCTGCTCGGCTACATCGACAAGTGCTCGGCGCCGTGCATCGGCAGGGTCAGCGCGGAGCAGCATCGCCAGATCGTGGACGATTTCTGCGACTTCCTGTCCGGCAAGACCGACCGGTTCGCCCGCGAGCTGGAACATCAGATGAACGCCGCGGCCGAGCAACTCGATTTCGAGCGGGCCGCGCGGCTGCGCGACGACCTGGGCGCGGTCAAGAGGGCGATGGAAAAACAGGCCGTCGTCCTGGGCGACGGCACCGACGCCGACGTGGTGGCGTTCGCCGACGACGAGCTCGAGGCCGCCGTCCAGGTGTTCCACGTCCGCGGCGGCCGGGTTCGCGGTCAGCGCGGCTGGATCGTCGAAAAGTCCGCCGACCCTGGTGATTCCGGTGAGGAACAACTGGTCGAACAGTTCTTGACGCAGTTCTACGGCGAGCAGGCCGAATTGGGCTTCCAAACCGACCAAGCCGCAGACGAATCGGTGAACCCGGTGCCGCGCGAGGTGCTGGTGCCCTGCCTGCCTTCCAATGCCGGCGAGTTGACCAGTTGGCTTTCCGGCTTGCGTGGATCCCGGGTGGCCCTGCGGGTGCCGCAGCGCGGCGACAAACGCGCGCTGGCCGAAACCGTGCAGCGCAACGCCAAAGAGGCACTGCAGCAACACAAATTGAAGCGTGCCGGCGACTTCAACGCCAGATCCGCTGCGCTGCAGAACATCCAGGAGGCCCTCGGCTTGTCCGACGCGCCGCTGCGCATCGAGTGTGTGGACATCAGCCATGTGCAGGGCACCGACGTGGTGGGCTCGCTGGTGGTGTTCGAGGACGGTCTGCCGCGCAAATCGGACTACCGGCACTTCGGGATCCGGGAAGCCGCCGGGCAGGGGCGCTCCGACGACGTCGCCTCCATCGCCGAGGTGACCCGCCGCCGCTTCGCGCGGCACCTCAGTGAACAAAACGATCCGAATATGCTTTCACCGGAAGGAAAGTCTCGCCGGTTCGCCTACCCGCCGAACCTGTACGTCGTCGACGGCGGTGCCCCACAAGTCAACGCGGCCAGTGCGGTGCTCGAGGAACTCGGCGTCACCGATGTCGCGGTGATCGGCCTGGCCAAGCGGCTGGAAGAGGTGTGGGTGCCCTCGGAGCCCGATCCCGTCATCATGCCGCGCAACAGCGAGGGGCTATATCTGCTGCAACGTGTCCGCGACGAAGCGCACCGATTCGCGATCACCTACCATCGCAGCAAGCGATCCAAGCGAATGACGGCATCGGTGCTGGATTCGGTGCCAGGATTGGGAGAACATCGCCGCAAGGCATTGGTAAGCCATTTCGGATCGATAGCCCGCCTCAAGGAGGCCACCGTCGACCAGATCACCGCCGTTCCCGGCATCGGTGTGGCAACCGCCACCGCCGTCCTGGAGGCGCTGCGACCCGATCAGTCCGAGGCCGCGCGGTGACGGGCCCAGAGGAATTCGCGGGCGGCCGCTCGGTGGAGTCCCCGGCCGGTATCGACGTCGTCCTGGTGACCGGATTATCCGGCGCCGGACGGGGTACCGCAGCCAAGGTGCTCGAAGACCTCGGCTGGTATGTGGCGGACAACCTGCCCCCGCAGCTGATCACCCGGATGGTCGATTTCGGTCTGGCCGCCGGCTCACGGATCACCCAGCTGGCGGTGGTGATGGACGTGCGGTCGCGCGGCTTCACCGGTGACCTGGATTCGGTCCGCACCGAGCTGGCAACCCGAAACATCGCGCCGCGCGTGGTGTTCATGGAAGCATCCGACGACATGTTGGTGCGCCGCTACGAACAGAATCGTCGCAGCCACCCGCTGCAGGGTGATCAGACCCTGGCCGAGGGCATCGCCGCCGAGCGCCGGATGCTGGCCTCGGTTCGCGCCACCGCCGACCTGATCATCGACACCTCGACGCTGTCGGTGCGCGGCCTGCGCGAGAGCATCGAGCGGGCATTCGGCGGCGCCGCCAGCGCGACCACCAGCGTCACGGTCGAGTCGTTCGGCTTCAAGTACGGCCTGCCGATGGACGCCGACATGGTGATGGACGTGCGCTTTTTGCCGAACCCGCACTGGGTCGACGAATTGCGGCCGCGCACCGGGCAGGACCCGGCGGTTCGCGATTACGTGTTGAGCCAGCCCGGCGCGGCCGAGTTTCTCGACGCCTACCATCGATTGCTGTCCCTGGTCGTCGACGGCTACCGCCGGGAGGGCAAGCGCTACATGACGGTCGCCATCGGCTGCACCGGGGGCAAGCATCGCAGCGTCGCGATCGCCGAGGCCCTGGTGCAGTTGCTGGAGGCTCAGAAGGGTGAGGCGCAACTGTCGGTGCGGGTGCTGCACCGGGATCTGGGCCGCGAATGACCGAGCCGTTGAACCGGGGCATCGTCGCGCTGGGCGGCGGACACGGCCTGTACGCGACGCTGTCGGCGGCCCGTCGGCTGACTCCCCACGTCACCGCGGTGGTGACCGTCTCCGACGACGGCGGTTCTTCCGGCCGGTTGCGCAGCGAACTGGACGTGGTGCCCCCGGGTGATCTGCGAATGGCATTGGCGGCCTTGGCATCTGACAGTCCGCACGGGCGACTGTGGGCGACCATCCTGCAGCACCGGTTCGGCGGCAGCGGGGCCCTGGCCGGGCATCCGATCGGCAACCTGATGTTGGCCGGGCTGTCCGAGGTGCTGGCCGATCCGGTGGCCGCGCTCGACGAGCTGGGGCGCATCCTCGGCGTCAAGGGCAGGGTGCTGCCGATGTGCCCGATCGCGCTGCAGATCGAGGCCGACGTCTCCGGTCTGGAAAGCGACCCGCGGATGTTTCGGCTGATCCGCGGCCAGGTGGCGATCGCGAGCACGCCGGGCAAGGTGCGCCGCGTGCGGCTGCTGCCCGACAACCCCCCGGCGACGCGACAGGCCGTCGACGCCATCATGTCCGCAGATCTGGTGGTGCTGGGCCCCGGGTCGTGGTTCACCAGCGTGATCCCGCATGTGCTGGTGCCGGGACTGGCCGCGGCGCTACGGGCGACCACCGCACGGCGTGCCCTGGTGCTCAATCTGGTGGCCGAGCCGGGGGAGACGGCCGGCTTCTCCGTCGAGCGTCATCTGCACGTGCTGGCCCAGCACGCACCGGACTTCAGCGTGCACGACATCATCATCGACGCCGAACGGGTGCCCAGTGAGCGCGAACGCGATCAATTGCGCCGCACCGCCACACTGCTTTCGGCCGAGGTCCACTTCGCCGACGTGGCCAGACCTGGTACACCTTTACATGATCCAGGCAAGCTCGCGGCGGCCCTGGACGGGGTCCGGGCGGCCCGTAAGGCTCCGGGACCGTCTTCGGTCACGGCCACCGCGGATATTCGGGTCGACGGTGCAAACCCACCAGCCGGTGGGAGTGGACCGGCCGGCAGCGGACCAAGGGGTGACGACGCGTGGCGATGACGACCGAAGTCAAGGACGAACTAAGCCGCCTCATCGTGAAATCGGTCAGCGCGCGCCGGGCGGAGGTCACGTCCCTGTTGAGGTTCGCCGGCGGGCTGCACATCGTCGGCGGCCGCGTGGTGGTCGAGGCCGAGGTGGACCTGGGCAACGTCGCGCGGCGGTTGCGCAAGGACATTTTCGAGCTCTACGGGTACAACGCCGTCGTGCATGTGTTGTCGGCCAGCGGGATTCGCAAGAGCACCCGGTATGTGCTGCGGGTCGCCAACGACGGCGAGGCGCTGGCACGCCAAACCGGCCTGCTCGACAACCGCGGCCGTCCGGTGCGCGGGTTGCCGGCCCAGGTGGTGGGCGGCAGCGTCGGCGACGCCGAGGCCGCGTGGCGGGGAGCTTTCCTGGCGCACGGGTCGCTGACCGAGCCGGGCCGGTCGTCGGCGCTGGAAGTCAGCTGCCCCGGCCCGGAGGCGGCGCTGGCGTTGGTGGGTGCCGCGCGCCGGCTCGGTGTCAGCGCGAAAGCCCGCGAGGTGCGTGGCGCCGACCGGGTCGTGGTGCGCGACGGCGAGGCCATCGGCGCATTGCTGACCCGGATGGGCGCCCAGGACACCCGGCTGGTGTGGGAGGAGCGTCGGATGCGGCGCGAGGTCCGGGCCACGGCCAACCGGCTCGCCAACTTCGACGACGCCAACCTGCGCCGCTCGGCGCGCGCGGCGGTCGCGGCCGCGGCCCGGGTGGAGCGGGCGCTGGAGATCCTGGGCGACACCGTGCCGGACCACCTGGCCTCGGCCGGGAAGCTGCGCGTCGAGCACCGGCAGGCCTCACTTGAGGAGCTCGGACGGCTCGCGGATCCTCCGATGACGAAAGATGCTGTGGCGGGCCGTATTCGGCGCCTGCTGTCGATGGCCGACCGCAAGGCGAAGGTCGAGGGCATTCCCGACACCGAGTCGGCGGTGACGCCGGACCTGCTCGAAGACGCATAACTGGTGCTGCGAATCGCTGTTCGCAGCGGGTAGGCGGGGGATACGGTCGGGGGATGAAGCGGCTTTCGAGCGTTGATGCGGCGTTTTGGTCGGCCGAAACTGCGGGCTGGCACATGCATGTGGGGGCATTGGCGATCTGCGACCCGAAGGAGTCACCCGAATACAATTTTCAGCGACTCCGCGAATTGATCATCGAGCGGTTGCCGGAGCTGCCGCAGCTGCGATGGCGGGTCACCGGGGCGCCGCTCGGGCTGGACCGACCCTGGTTCGTCGAAGACGAGGACCTGGACATCGACTTCCACATCCGGCGCATCGCCGTTCCGGCGCCGGGCGGTCGCCGCGAGCTCGAGGAGCTGGTGGGCCGGCTGATGTCCTACAAGCTGGACCGCGCCCGGCCGCTGTGGGAGATGTGGGTGATCGAGGGCGTCGAGGGCGGCCGGATCGCGTCGCTGACCAAGATGCACCACGCCATCGTCGACGGCGTCTCGGGCGCCGGCCTGGGTGAGATTCTGTTGGACGTCACGCCGGAACCGCGTCCGCCGCAACAGGAAACGGTGGGATCCCTGGTGGGATCGCGGATTCCGGGAATCGAACGGCAGGCGGTGGGCGCGCTCATCAACGTCGGCGTCAAGACGCCGTTCCGCATCGCGAGGCTCATGGAGCAGACCGTGCGCCAACAGATCGCTGCGCTGGGCGTGCGCGGCCGGCCGCCGCGCTACTTCGAAGCGCCCAAAACCCGCTTCAACGCGCCGGTCTCGCCGCACCGGCGGATCACCGGCTGCCGCGTCGAACTGACCCGCGCCAAGGCCGTCAAGGACGCGTACGGCGTCAAGCTCAATGACGTCGTGCTGGCGTTGGTGGCCGGCGCCGCGCGCGACTATTTGCAGAAACGCGGTGAGCTGCCCGCCAAACCGCTGATCGCCCAGATCCCGGTTTCCACCCGCACCGACGACAACAAGGACGACGTCGGCAACCAAGTGAGTTCGATGACCGTCTCGTTGGCAACCGATGTCGAAGATCCGGGGGAGCGGCTGCGGGCCATCCACGAAAGCACCCAGGACGCCAAGCTGATGGCCAAGGCGTTGTCGGCGCACCAGATCATGGGGCTGACCGAAACGACGCCGCCGGGGCTGCTGGGGCTGGCCGCGCGGGCCTACACCGCCAGCGGGCTATCGCGAAACCTGGCCCCCATCAACCTCGTTGTCTCCAACGTGCCCGGTCCGCCGTTCCCGTTGTACATGGCCGGCGCCAAACTGGATTCGCTCGTGCCGCTGGGTCCTCCGGTAATGGACGTCGCGCTGAACATCACCTGCTTCTCCTACACCGATTACCTGGACTTCGGTTTCGTGACGACACCCGAGGTGGCCAACGACATCGACGACATGGCCGATCGCATCGAGCCGGCGTTGACCGATTTGGAAAAGGCCGCCGCGCGAGAGAGCGGCTAGCGGCCTGGTGTCCTCTGGCGAGCGTCACGCTAGTGTGACTGCCGCAAGCGAGCGTCACGCTAATGTGACTGCCGCAAGGCCAAGGCGGCTCGTACCCGGCTGACGATGTCTGCGGGGCGATCTCCCACGACCACTCGAATGACGATCCAGCCCAGGCGTTCGAGCCTTTCGCGCCGCCTGATGTCCGATGTGTATTGCCAGCGGTCCCGACGATGTTGCTCGCCGTCGTACTCGGCGGCGACTTTGAAGTCCTCCCAACCCATGTCGAGGTAGTAAGTGAAGTCGCCGAACTCGTCACTGACCCGGATCTGCGTTTGTGGTCGGGGCAGCCCCGCCCGTATCAGTAACAGTCGCACCCAAGTTCCTTCGGCGACTGCGCGCCGGCATCCGCGAGATCAATTGCCTTACGCGTCGACTGAATGCCGCATCGGCCCGGATACCGTTCGGCGAGCATCTGACACTCAGCCACCTTGCAGTTGGTTGCGCGAAGTAGGTCGTCGATGGCGGCAACAGCGTCGTTTATCAAATGCCAGCATCCCAGGTCGACAGCAGTCCGCGCCGGCGTCGTCACGGGGACACCGTCGATCATGGTGAACTCGTCGTCTTCTAGGCGGTCACTGTGAATCCGCAATCCCGGCAACGGGTTTCTGTTGCTATGGAGAATCTCAAGCGGTGCCGTGGCGTCCACCCACTGGGCACCATGAACAGCGGCGGCGGACAGCCCCGCGATAATGCCTCGCCGACGCGACCACAGCCATGCTGCACGGGCTCGAATCAGCGGCGTGAGCTCGGCGCCAGGGTCGACATATACATCGCGGAACAACTTCCTGTAGTGCGTTCGCAAAGCGCTTCTGACGAGTTCTCCGTTCGCGACGGCCTCACTGCCGATGAATGGCTCCGCCATCGTGGCAGCGTCGCATGAACCGCAGCGAACGTCAGTTCAGTGCGGCCTGACTATCCACAACCAGTCACGCCAGCGTGACGCTCGCGCCCCAGAGTCACGCCAGCGTGACGCTCGCGCGATGTACCAGCGGCCTAGTCGCGCTCGGGCCTATTCGTCGCGTACACCCACGACAGGAATCGCGCCACGGCCTCCGCGGACCGGTGCGCGCGCGGGGAACTGAAGATGTCGAAAGCGTGTTGGGCGTGCGGCAATTCGGCGTAGGCGACCGGGGACTTGGACACGGTGCGCAGTTCCTCGACGAACTCGACGGCCTCGCCGACCGGGATGAGTGAATCGTCGCGGCCGTGCAGGACGAAGAACGGCGGCGCGTCGGCCCTCAGCTCCCGGATCGGCGAGGCGTCGAGGTAAACGTGCCGGTGGGTGGCGAATTTCCTTTTGACGACGAACTTTTCGAGCAACCCGATGAACTCGGGACGCCCCTCGCCGTGGGTAGAGAACCAGTCGTAGCGCCCGTACACCGGTACCGCGGCGACCACCGAGGTGTCTGCATCCTCGAAGCCGGGTTGGAATTTCGGGTCGTTGGGAGTCAGCGCCGCCAGCGAACACAGGTGACCGCCGGCCGATCCGCCGGTGATCGCCACGAAGTCCGGATCACCGCCGTATCGGGAGATGTTCTCCTTGACCCAGGCCAGCGCGCGTTTGACGTCGACGATGTGGTCGGGCCAGGTGTGCCGCGGCGACACCCGGTAGCCGATCGACACGCACACCCAGCCGCGCGCGGCCAGGTGGCTCATCAGCGGATAGGCCTGGGGGCGGCGCATTCCGATCATCCAGGCACCGCCGGGCACTTGCAGCAGCACCGGCGCCTTACCGTCGCGCGGCAGGTCCTGGCGGCGCCAGATGTCGGCCAGGTTGGCGCGGCCGTGCGGACCGTAGGAAACCACGTTGGTCTTCTCGACGTAGCGGCGGCGCGCCACGGTGTTGCCCAGCGGCAGGGTGCGCCGGCCGCTGCGCGTGGGTTCGCCCTGGGGCAGCTTGTTCAGCGCCTCCTGGTAGTCGTCGCCGAGTTGGTCGCGCAGCCCCGCCTCCAGCACCGGACCGGGAGTGGTGACGCCGCGATAGCGGATCGCGCCCAGGATGGCCCAGGACGCCGCCGTCAGGGCCAGCGCGGCCTTTCCGCGCCGTCCGGCGAAGTCGCCGCGGCGACCCCGCCGCAACGCGTCGAGCAGCGAGGCGGAGAAGTAGACCCCCGGCACCTCGGAGGCGGGCCAGCCGAACCAGAAGACCAGCACGGTGCTGTAGCCCTTGCGGGCCAGCGGGCGTAATCCGTTGGCGGCGTTGGCCAATTCGAGTGCGGCCCGGGCCAGCGGACGGGGCTTTCGGATCGTCCGGGGCAGCCGCATCAGCCGTTCACCCGCGCTTGCAGGTCGGCGCGCAGGATCTTGCCGGTGCTGCTGCGGGGGAGTTCGTCCAGCACGGTGATTTCGCGGGGGATCTTGTAGTTGGCCAGGTTCTCCCGCACGTGCTGCCTGAGCGCCTCGGGGGCGGCGCCCGCGTCGAGCGCGGCGCCGGGCTCGAGCACCACGAAGGCGGCCAGCCGCTGCCCGTATTGTTCGTCTTCCACGCCGATCACCGCCGCCTCCGCCACGTCGGAATGTGCCGCCAGAGTCTTCTCCACTTCGATCGGGTACACGTTCTCGCCACCGGAGACGATCATCTCGTCGTCGCGGCCGACGACGAACAGGCGCCCGGCCTCGTCGAGATACCCCACATCGCCCGACGACATGAATCCGGCGTGGAAGTCTTTCGTGCTGCCCGAGGTGTAGCCGTCGAACTGGGTGTTGTTGCGCACGTAGATGCTGCCGACCTCACCGGTGGGCAGCTCGTTGAATTCCGGGTCCAGGATTCGGATTTCGGTTCCACCCGCCGGCCGGCCCGCGGTGTCGGGGGCGGCCCGCAAGTCCTGGGGTGTGGCGGTCGCGATCATGCCGGCCTCGGTGGCGTTGTAGTTGTTGTAGATCACGTCACCGAAGGCGTCCATGAACGCGATGACGACGTCGGGCCGCATCCGCGAACCCGATGCCGCGGCGAATCTCAGGGACCGTCCGCTGTAGCGGCGGCGCACCTCGGCGGGCAGCTCCATGATGCGGTCGAACATCACCGGCACCACGGCGAGCCCGGTGGCCTTGTGCCGGTCGATGAGATCCAGCGTGGCCTCGGGGTCGAACTTGCGCCGGGTGATCACCGTGCAGGCCATGGAGGCGGCGAAGATCAACTGGGAGAAACCCCAGGCGTGGAACATCGGCGCGACGATAACGATGTTCTCCTCGGCCCGCCACGGCGTGCGGTCCAGAATCGCCTTGAGCGTGCCTATCCCGGCGTTGCCACCGGTTTGGTTGGCGCCCTTGGGTGTTCCGGTAGTACCGGAGGTGAGCAGGATCATTCTGCCCTTGCGGCCGGGGCGCCGGGGCTGTTGCCCGGCGTGGTCGGCGATCATCTTCTCGACGGTGAGTTCGTGCGGCCTGTCGGTCCAGGCCACGATGCGGCTGGCGTCCGGCTTGTCGGCCAGCGCGCGGTCCACGGTCGGGGTGAATTCCTCGTCGTAGACCACGGCGTCGACGCCCTCGCGGTTGACCACCTCGGCCAGCGCGGGCCCGGCGAACGACGTGTTGAGCAGCACCACGTCGGAGCCGATCCGGTTCACGGCAACCACCGCCTCGACGAAGCCGCGGTGGTTGCGGCACATGATGCCCACCACCTTCGGTTGACCCGCGGGCAGGTTTTGCAGCGCGGCGCCGAACGCGTTGATCCGTTCGTCGAGTTCGCGCCAGGTCAGCATGCCGAGTTCGTCGATCAGCCCGGGGCGGTCGGGGCAGCGCTGCGCCGCACTGGCGAAGCCGACGGTCATGCCCATGCCTTCGCGGCGCATGGCCGCCGCCATCTTGAGGTAACGGTCGGGCCGCATCGGCGCGATCATGCCGGCGCGGCGCAGCGTGGTGATCAGGCCGAGGGTCTCGCTCAAGGGATTCGCCATGGCTCAGCCCAGAATCGGGAAGCGACGCTTGGCGGCGAGTTCGGTCAGGGCCTGCTGCATCACCGACCGCACGTGCTCGTCGACCTCGTCGACGTCCGGGTCGTCGCCGAACTGCTTGGCGATGTCGATCGGTTCGAGCACCTGGGTCACGATCTTGGTGGGCAGTGGCAGGTTCGGCGGGATGACCGCACTCAGGCCGAAGGGGAAGCCGAACGACAACGGCAGGATCGCGCTGCGCAGCAGGCGCTTGATCCCCAGCCGCTCGGCCAGCCAGGTGCCGCGGGTCAGATACAGCTGGGTTTCCTGTCCGCCGATGGACACCGCCGGCACGATCGGGACGTCGGCGTCGATCGCCGTGCGGATGTACCCCTTGCGGCCGTTGAAGTCGATGACATTCTCCGAGAGCGTGGGCCGGTAGACGTCGTAGTCGCCGCCGGGGAACACGATCACCACCCCGCCGGACCGCAACGCCGCGGCCGCGTTCTCCCGGTTGGCGCGGATGTACCCGGTGCGCCGGAAGAACTCTCCGGTGGGGCCGGTCATGAGGATGTCGTGGCTCAGCGTGTAGACCGGCCGGTCGTAGCCGAGTTTGTCGTAGAAGTGGACGGTGAAGATCGGGACGTCCATGGGGAACATGCCGCCGGAGTGGTTTCCGACCACCAGCGCTCCGCCGGGCGGGAATGCATCCAGGCCGTGCACCTCGGACCGGAAGTAGGTCTTGAGGAACGGGCGCATCACCGCCATCAGGCGCTGGGTCAGGCGGGGGTCGAATTTGCCGATGTCCCCGCCGTCGGGGTTGCCGTTGTCGGTCACGTTCCTCCCTTGACGCTCGCGAGGCGGCTTTGCCCAGTCGAGTCCCTCGATGGTAGCGACCGGACACCCGTGGCTGTCACGGTGTTTCACCCTATTTCGTTTAGGCATGTGGTGCGACGCGGTGGGGGACGCTATTGTTACGGCGCCCTAAGTGATCCGCGAGCGAAGGGGACCCGATGGACGTAGCCGGTCTGTCACCCGAGCGTGGCGCCCGCTCGAGCGCTACCCACAGATCGGCCACCACCCGGGACCGGCGCGGGCGGCGTTCCCCGACCGGTTCGGTCCGCGCGGAGGCGACCCGTCAAGGACCGTCCCGGCCCGCGCCGGCCGTCGAGTGTGCCGCCGGTGCGGCCGCTCCGGATACGGCGGATCAACTGCAGGCCGACTACTTCGTGCGCCTGCTCACCGGGCGGCGCGGCCTCATCGATCTGCGCATCGGCGAGTGTCAGCGCAAGATCGCGACCGCGGAAGTCAAGGGCGACGTCGACGCCGTGGTGAACTTACGCCGCCAGCTGCGCATCGCCGAGCAGGACCGGCAGACCCTGGACGCCCTGATCGACAAGCTGTGCCGGCGCTTTGTGCACCCGGCTCCGGGTGCGGCCCCGGCGGCATCCCCGCAGGCGCACCCAGTGGGCCGCCGGGCAGCCCGGGCGCCGCGCTGAATCATCGTTTCCAACAACGGTTTTCGGCCGGGCTTGACCGGCGGGGTGGCCGGCCCGCTTCGTTAGGGCGCACAAACGCGCACACCGGAACGACGGTGCCGATACATTCAATGGGCCAGCTGGTTTCTAGATAGGAACGAGGCCGCCCATGGGATTCATGGCTCCGGAGTTTCCCGACGTCGACCCGCAAACGTGGCTCACCTTGCCGCGTTCGACCAGACGCCAGATCATGACCCGGCACTGGGTCGAACACGGCTTCGGGTCCCCGTACGCCGTCTACCTGTTCTACGTCTTCAAGATCGCCGGCTACGTCGCCGGCGCCGCTGTTCTGATCTCGCTTACGCCCGGACTGGGCGGGCTCGGTCACCTCACCGAGTGGTGGACCCAGCCGATCGTGTACCAGAAGCTGGTCGTCTTCACGCTGCTGTTCGAGATCCTGGGCCTGGGCTGCGGATCCGGCCCGCTGACCGCGCGGTTCTGGCCGCCGTTCGGCGGCTTCCTGTATTGGTTGCGGCCCAACACCATTCGCCTGCCGGCCTGGCCGGACAAGGTCCCGTTCACCCGTGGCGACAACCGCACCGTCGTCGACGTGGCGTTGTACCTCGTCGTGCTGGGCTCCGGCGTCTGGGCGCTGCTCTCACCGGGGCGGGGCGGGCCGGTCACCCCGGCAGGCGACGTCGGCCTGATCGATCCCATGCTGGTCGTGCCCGCCATCGTCGCGCTGGCACTGCTGGGGCTGCGCGACAAGACCATCTTCCTGGCGGCGCGCGGCGAACACTACGGGCTGACCCTGCTGGTGTTCTTCTTCGGGTTCACCGACCAGATCGCCGCCTTCAAGATCATCATGCTGGCGCTGTGGTGGGGCGCGGCGACCTCCAAGGTGAACCATCACTTCCCGTATGTGGTGGCGGTCATGATGAGCAACAGCCCGGTGCTGCGCAGCCGCGCATTCAATTGGTTCAAGCGCCGGCTCTACCTCGACCCGGTCAACGACCTGCGCCCGTCGTGGATACCGAAGGTCATGGCCCACGTCGGCGGCACGACGGCAGAGTTCCTGGTGCCGCTGGTTCTGGTGTTCGTCGCCGACGGCCACCGGTGGGCGTGGTTCCTGATCGCCTTCATGGTGCTGTTCCACCTCAACATCACGTCCACCATTCCGATGGGAGTTCCGTTGGAGTGGAACGTCTTCTTCATCTTTTCGCTGTTCTATCTGTTCGGGCACTACGCCGGCGTCACGGCCACCGGGCTGCGCTCACCGCTGCTGCTGATCATCCTGATCGCCGCACTCGCGGTGGTGCCGATCATGGGAAACCTCTTCCCGCAACAAATTTCGTTTCTGCCGGCGATGCGCTACTACGCGGGCAACTGGGCCACCAGTACCTGGTGCCTGCGTAAGGGCGCCGAGGACAAGATCGAGGCCGGCATCACCAAGGCGTCGGCGCTGGCGCCCAATCAGCTTGCCCGGCTTTACGATCCGCAGACGGCCGAACTCATGATCGACAAGTTGATGGCGTGGCGATCCATGCACACCCATGGGCGCACGCTGGGCGGGCTGGTGCCCCGCGCCCTGCCCGCCGGCGCCGACGAGGCCGATTACCTGTTGCGGGACGGCGAGATCATCGCCGGGCCGCTGATCGGGTGGAACTTCGGCGAAGGCCACCTGCACAACGAACAGCTGCTGGCCGCCGTGCAGCGGCGCTGCGGCTTCGATGAGGGCGAGGTGCGGGTGATCATCCTGGAAGCCCAACCTATCCAGCGCCAGACGCAGGCCTACCGCATCGTCGACGCCAAGACCGGCCTGATCGAGGAGGGCTACGTCGACGTCGCGGGCATGCTCAGTCGTCAGCCCTGGCCCGAGCCCGGCGACGATTACCCCGTTCACGTCATCGATGGCGGCGACCCGCCGCGCCCGGCTTCGCCGCCCTTGCGATCGCCGCGGATCGATGGCGGCGACCCGCCGCGCCCGGCTTCGCCGCGCTTGCGATCGCCGCGGATCGATGGCGGCGACCCGCCGCGCCCGGCTTCGCCGCGGATGACTCGGCGCAGCGCTCGATGACCACCGCGGTCGTCGTCGGTGCCGGGCCCAACGGCCTGGCCGCGGCGATCCAGCTGGCCCGCCACGGTGTCGACGTGCAGGTGCTGGAGGCCCGCGAGACCGTCGGCGGGGGAGCGCGATCGGCCGAGCTGACGGTGCCCGGGGTGATCCACGATGTCTGCTCGGCCACCCACCCGTTCGGTGTCGGCTCGCCGTTCTGGCAGGAGATCGACCTGCCGCGCTATGGGCTGGTCTGGAAGTGGCCGGAGATCGACTGCGCGCATCCGCTCGACGATGGCACCGCCGGGGTGTTGTACCAATCGATCGACCGGACGGTGGCCGGCATGGGCCCCGACGCCAGCCGGTGGCGCCGCGCCGTCGGGGACCTCGCCGCCGGATTCGATCAGCTGGCGCAGGATCTGCTGCGCCCGGTGCTGCACATTCCGCGGCACCCGGTCCGCCTGGCCGGCTTCGGTCCGCGCGCGCTGCTGCCGGCGACCGTGATGGCCCGGTGGTTCCGCACCGAGCAGGCCCGCGCGCTGTACGGCGGCGCCGCCGCGCACATCTACACCCGGCTGGACCGTCCGCTGACCGCATCCATGGGGCTGCTCTTCCTGGCCGGCGGGCACCGCTACGGATGGCCCGTTGCCGAAGGCGGTTCCGGATCGATCACCCGAGCCCTGGCCGCGGCCCTGGAAGCGCATGGCGGCGCCATCGCCACCGGCGTGACCGTCACCGGCCGCCGCGACATCCCCGACGCCGACATCGTCATGCTCGACCTGAGCCCGGCCGCGGCACTGCAGATCTACGGCGACGCCATGCCCGGCCGCATCAAACGCTCCTACCGGCGCTACCGCCAGGGGTCCTCGGCGTTCAAGGTCGACTTCGCCGTCCGGGGCGACATCCCCTGGACCAACCCCGACTGCCGGCGCGCCGGCAGCGTCCACCTCGGCGGCAGCTTCGCCGAGATCGCCGACACCGAACGCCAACGCGCGCAGGGCAACATGGCGCAGCGGCCGTTCATTCTCGTCGGGCAGCAGTACCTGGCCGACCCGACCCGCTCGGCCGGCGGCGTCAATCCGATCTGGGCGTATGCGCACGTGCCGTTCGGCTACACCGGCGACGCCACCGCGGTCATCATCGAGCAGATCGAGCGGTTCGCCCCGGGATTCCGCGACCACATCGTCGCGACCGCCAGCTTGGGCACCGCCGATCTGGAGGCCTACAACCCCAACTACATCGGCGGCGACATCATCGGCGGCGCCAACGACGGGCTCCAGGTCATCCTGCGGCCGCGCATCTCGGTCAACCCGTATGCGACCGGCGTGCCGGGGGTGTACCTGTGTTCGCAGTCCACGCCGCCAGGAGCCGGCATCCACGGCCTGTGCGGCTACTACGCCGCCGAGGCGGCGCTGGGCTGGGCGCGCAAGGGTCGCCGATAGCCACCGGGTCGCGTGTGGCCGACGTCACGGCCGTTGTACCAGCGCGGCAACGGCGGACGTCCCTGATCTAGGCTGGCGACGAGCGCAAACAGCGGACACAGGAAAGAAGACAGAGGAGAGACAAGTGACGGTCCGAGTAGGTATCAACGGCTTCGGTCGAATCGGGCGGAACTTCTACCGGGCCCTACTGGCTCAACAGGAGCAAGGTAGCGCTGATATCGAGGTGGTCGCGGTCAACGACCTCACCGACAACGCCACCCTGGCGCACCTGCTGAAATTCGACTCCATCCTGGGCCGCCTGCCTTACGACGTAAGCCTCGAGGGTGACGACATCATCGTCGTCGGCAGCAAGAAGATCAAGGCGCTCGAGGTCAAGGAGGGCCCGGCGGCGCTGCCGTGGGGTGACCTGGGCGTCGACGTCGTCGTCGAGTCCACCGGCATCTTCACCAACGCCGCCAAGGCCAAGGGCCACCTGGACGCCGGCGCCAAGAAGGTGATCATCTCCGCGCCCGCCACCGACGAGGACATCACCATCGTGCTGGGCGTCAATGACGACAAGTACGACGGCAGCCAGAACATCATCTCCAACGCCTCGTGCACCACGAACTGCCTCGGGCCGCTGGCCAAGGTGCTCAACGACGAGTTCGGCATCGTCAAGGGCCTGATGACCACCATCCACGCCTACACCCAGGACCAGAACCTGCAGGACGGGCCGCATAAGGACCTGCGCCGGGCCCGCGCCGCGGCGCTGAACATCGTGCCGACGTCGACCGGCGCGGCCAAGGCGATCGGCCTGGTGCTGCCCGAGCTCAAGGGCAAGCTGGACGGCTACGCGCTGCGGGTGCCGATCCCCACCGGCTCGGTCACCGACCTCACCGCCGAGTTGAAGAAGTCCGCCACTGCCGACGAGATCAACGCCGCGATGAAGGCCGCCGCCGAGGGGCCGATGAAGGGCATCCTGAAGTACTACGACGCGCCGATCGTGTCCAGCGACATCGTCACCGACCCGCACAGCTCGATCTTCGACTCCGGCCTGACCAAGGTGATCGACAACCAGGCCAAGGTGGTCTCCTGGTACGACAACGAATGGGGCTACTCCAACCGCCTCATCGACCTGGTCGCCCTGGTCGGCAAGTCGCTGTAAACCGTGGCTATCCACAACCTGAAAGACCTTCTCTCCGAGGGGGTTTCCGGGCGCGGCGTCCTGGTGCGCTCCGATCTGAATGTGCCGCTCGACGACGGGAAGATCACCGATCCCGGCCGCATTACCGCGTCGGTGCCGACGCTGAGGGCGCTGGTCGAGGCGGGCGCCAAGGTGGTGATCGCCGCGCACCTCGGACGCCCCAAGGGCGGGGCCGACCCGAAGCTGTCGCTGGCGCCCGTCGCGGCGGCGCTCGGTGAACAACTCGGCCGGCACGTCCAGCTGGCCGGCGACGTCGTGGGCACCGACGCTTTGGCCCGTGCCGAGGGGCTCACCGACGGCGATGTCCTGCTGCTGGAGAACATCCGCTTCGACGCCCGCGAAACCAGCAAGGACGACGGCGAGCGGCTGGCGCTGGCCCGGCAACTGGCCGAACTGGTCGGGCCGACAGGCGCTTTCGTCTCCGACGGCTTCGGTGTGGTGCACCGCAAACAGGCCTCGGTGTACGACATCGCCACCCTGTTGCCGCACTACGCCGGCACGCTGGTGGCCGAGGAGATCCAGGTGCTCGAGCAGTTGACCAGCTCCACCAAGCGCCCCTACGCGGTGGTGCTCGGCGGGTCCAAGGTGTCCGACAAGCTCGGTGTCATCGAGTCGCTGGCCACCAAGGCCGACAGCATCGTCATCGGCGGCGGCATGTGCTTCACTTTCCTTGCCGCGCAGGGCTTCTCGGTCGGCAAGTCGCTGCTTGAAACCGACATGGTGGAAACCTGCCGCAACCTGCTCGACACCTACGCCGACGTCTTGCGGCTGCCCGGCGACATCGTGGTGACCGAGAACTTCGCCGCCGATTCGCCACCACAGTTCGTGGCCGCCAACGCGATTCCGGACGACCTGATGGGGCTGGATATCGGTCCGGGTTCGGTCAAGCGGTTCGCCACATTGCTGTCCAACGCGCAGACCGTGTTCTGGAACGGCCCGATGGGCGTGTTCGAGTTCCCGGCGTACGCGGCGGGCACCAAGGGCGTCGCCCAGGCGATCGCCGCGGCCACCGGCAAGGGCGCGTTCAGCGTGGTGGGCGGCGGGGACTCCGCGGCCGCGGTGCGCGCGCTGGGCATCCCCGAGGGCGACTTCTCGCACATCTCGACCGGCGGGGGAGCCTCGCTGGAATACCTTGAGGGCAAGACGCTTCCGGGTATCGAGGTGTTGAGCCGACCCCAGCCCGACCACAACTAGGGAGGCCCAGAGTCGTGAGCCGCAAACCGCTGATCGCCGGCAACTGGAAGATGAACCTCAACCACTTCGAGGCGATCGCGCTGGTGCAGAAGATCGCGTTCGCGTTGCCGGACAAGTACTACGACAAGGTGGACGTCACGGTGCTGCCGCCGTTCACAGATCTGCGCAGCGTGCAAACCCTGGTCGACGGCGACAAGCTGCGGCTGACCTACGGCGGGCAGGATCTGTCCCAGCACGACTCGGGTGCCTACACCGGCGACATCAGCGGGGCCTTCCTGGCCAAGCTGGGTTGCACGTTCGTCGTGGTCGGGCACTCCGAGCGGCGGACCTATCACCACGAGGACGACGCGGTGGTGGCCGCCAAGACCGCCGCGGCGCTCAAGCATGAATTGACCCCGATCGTGTGCATCGGTGAGCACCTCGATGTCCGCGAGGCGGGAAACCACGTCATTCACTGTGAGGAGCAGCTGCGCGGGTCGCTGGCCGGGCTGTCCGCCGAACAGATCGGCAAGGTCGTCATCGCCTACGAGCCGGTGTGGGCGATCGGCACCGGGCGGGTGGCCAGCGCGGGCGACGCCCAGGAGGTGTGCTCGGCGATTCGCAAAGAACTGGGGGCGCTGGCCTCACCGCAGCTCGCCGAGAGCGTGCGCGTGCTCTACGGCGGATCGGTGAACGCCAAGAACGTCGGCGACCTGATCGCCCGCGACGACATCGATGGCGGTCTGGTCGGCGGTGCGTCCCTGGACGGCGAGCAGTTCGCCACGCTGGCGGCGATCGCCGCCGGTGGGCCGCTGCCCTGAGGGCGGGTCGACCCCGGTAGGCTGGCCCCCATGCAGTTGGCTTTGCAGATCACCCTGGTCGTCACCAGCATCCTGGTGGTGCTGCTGGTGCTGCTGCACCGCGCCAAGGGTGGCGGCCTGTCCACGCTGTTCGGTGGCGGCGTGCAGTCCAGCCTGTCCGGGTCCACAGTGGTGGAAAAGAACCTGGACCGGCTGACGTATTTCATCACCGCCATCTGGCTGGTGTGCATCATCGGCATCGCGCTGATGATCAAGTACCGCTGACGGCTGACCTGTCGACGAGCGGACGCTGACATCCGCATCGATACTGGGTCCCATGGTTGAGGCTTCCGATAGCACGCTGGAACCGATCGGCGCCGTGCAGCGCACCCTGGTGGGTCGTGAGGCGACGGAGCCGATGCGGGCCGACATCAGGCTGTTGGGCACCATCCTGGGCGACACGGTTCGCGAGCAGAACGGACACGGGGTGTTCGAGCTCGTCGAACGTGCCCGGGTGGAATCGTTTCGCGTGCGGCGCTCCGAGATCGACCGGGCTGACCTGGCGCGGATGTTCGACGGCATCGACATTCACCAGGCGATCCCGGTCATCCGGGCGTTCAGCCACTTCGCGTTGCTGGCCAACGTCGCCGAGGACATCCACCGGGAGCGGCGCCGGGCGATTCACGTCGCCGCCGGCGAAGCACCGCAGGACAGCAGCCTGGCCGCGACCTACGCCAAACTCGATCGGGCGCAACTGGATTCGTCCACCGTCGCCGACGCGCTGAAGGGCGCCGTAGTGGCCCCGGTGATCACCGCGCACCCCACCGAAACCCGCCGGCGCACCGTCTTCGTCACCCAGCACCGGATCACCGAACTGATGCGGCTGCACGCCGAGGGGCATCGGGAGACCGACGACGGCCGCGACATCGAACTTGAGCTGCGCCGGCAGGTCCTCACGCTGTGGCAGACGGCGCTGATCCGGTTGTCCCGGCTGCAGATCACCGATGAGATCGAGGTGGGGCTGCGCTATTACGCCGCCGCATTCTTCAGGGTGATTCCGCAGGTGAACGCCGGCCTGCGCGACGCGCTGCGGACCCGTTGGCCCGACGCCGACCTGCTGAATCAGCCGATCCTGCAGCCCGGCTCGTGGATCGGCGGTGACCGCGACGGCAATCCGAATGTGACGGGCGACGTGGTGCGCCAGGCCACCGGCAACGCCGCGTTCACCGCGCTGCAGCATTACCTGGCCGAGCTGACGGCGTGCGAGCAGGAGTTGTCGATGTCGGCGCGCCTGGTCGCGGTCACCCCCGAGCTGACCGAACTGGCCGAGGGTTGCGGCGAGAAGGCGCGCACCGACGAGCCGTACCGACGCGCGGTGCGGGTGGTCCGGGCCCGGCTCACCGCGACGAGCGCCGAGATTCTGGACCGGCGACCGCAGCACGAGCTCGACCTGGGGTTGCCGCCGTACGACGCCCCGGCCGAGCTGCTGGCAGACCTGGACACCATCGACGCGTCGCTGCGCGCGCACGGCAGCGCACTGCTCGCCGACGACCGCCTGGCGCTGCTGCGAGAAGGCGTGCGGGTCTTCGGGTTTCATCTGTGTGGCCTGGACATGCGGCAAAACTCCGACGTGCACGAAGAAGTGGTCGCCGAGCTGCTGGCGTGGGCCGGGGTGCACCCGGATTACGCTTCGCTGCCCGAAGACGAGCGGATCGAGCTGTTGGCCGCCGAGCTCGGTACCCGTCGTCCGCTGGTCGGCGACCGCGCGGAACTGTCGGAGCTGGCGCACAAAGAGCTGGGTGTGGTGCGCGCGGCCACGCACGCCATCAAGCGTTACGGACCGGCCGCCGTACCCAACTACGTGATTTCCATGTGCCGCTCGGTCTCCGACGTGCTGGAAGCAGCGATCCTGCTCAAGGAGGCGGGCCTGATCGACGCGTCCGGGGACGCGCCGTACTGCCCGGTGGGCATCTCACCGCTGTTCGAGACCATCGACGATCTGCACAACGGCGCGACGATCCTGCACGCGATGCTCGAACTCCCGATCTATCGTGCGCTGGTGGCCGCGCGCGACGACAGCCAGGAGGTGATGCTCGGGTATTCCGACTCCAACAAGGACGGCGGGTATCTGGCGTCCAGCTGGGCGGTGTACCGGGCGGAGCTGGCCCTGGTCGAAGTGGCCCGCAAGACCGGAATCCGGTTGCGGCTCTTCCACGGTCGCGGCGGCACCGTCGGCCGTGGCGGCGGGCCGAGCTACGAAGCCATCCTGGCGCAGCCGCCCGGAGCGGTGAACGGTTCGCTGCGGCTCACCGAGCAGGGCGAGGTGATTGCCGCCAAGTATGCCGAACCGCAAGCGGCGCAACGTAATCTGGAGAGCCTCCTGGCTGCCACGCTGGAATCCACGCTGCTGGATGTGGAGGGGCTGGGCGACGCCGCGGAACCGGCGTATGCGGTGCTCGATGAAGTGGCCGTGCTGGCGCAGCGCGCGTACGCCGAACTGGTGCACGACACACCGGGTTTCGTCGACTACTTCATGGCCTCCACGCCGGTCAGCGAGATCGGCTCGCTGAATATCGGCAGCCGGCCCAGCTCGCGCAAGCCCACCCAGTCCATCTCGGACCTGCGCGCTATCCCGTGGGTGCTGGCGTGGAGTCAGTCGCGGGTCATGCTGCCCGGCTGGTATGGCACCGGGTCGGCGTTCGAGCAGTGGATCGCGGCGGGCCCGGAAAGCGAAGACGAGCGGGTGGATGTTTTGCACGACTTGTACCAGCGCTGGCCGTTTTTCCGCAGCGTGCTGTCGAATCTGGCTCAGGTGCTGGCCAAGAGCGACCTCGGCCTGGCGGCGCGCTACGCGGAATTGGTGGACGACGAGGAGTTGCGGCGCCGGGTCTTCGACAAGATCGTCGACGAGCACCGGCGGACCATCGCCATGCACAAGCTCATCACCGGCCAGGACAACCTGCTCGCCGACAACCCGGCGCTGGCGCGTTCGGTGTTCAACCGTTTCCCGTACCTCGAGCCGCTCAACCACCTGCAGGTGGAGCTGCTCCGTCGTTACCGTTCCGGCGACGACGACGAATTGGTGCAGCGCGGCATTTTGCTGACGATGAACGGGCTGGCCAGCGCACTGCGAAACAGCGGCTGATTACGGCGAATTGGTCACCGGGCCGGCCCGGTCGCGAATACCCTGAATCGACGCGAGTCGATCGAGGAGACCAGTGAGCGCATCCGGACTACCCCTGTGGCTGTTTCTGGGTTCGGTCATCGCGGTCGCGATCGCGATCGCGGTGGGCTCCATCTGGCTGGGCACCCGCATCCTGCCCGCCGAGCGGTATGGGAAGGAGCACAATCCGGCGATCGCCTCGTTCCTCACCGTCGTCGGATTCATCTACGGTGCACTGCTGGGCTTTACGGTGGTGACCACCTGGGAACACTTCTCGTCCACTCAGGTCGTCGTCTCCGGCGAGGCGTCGGCGCTGACGACGATGTATCGCCAGACCGTCGCGATGCCCGAACCGGAGCGAACCGAAGTTCAGGAGTTGTTGCGCAAGTACGCGAGCGCCGTGGCGGGCCCGGAGTGGAACAAGCAGAACAACGACGGCGCGCGGGCCGCGATCACCCGGATGTACCGCACCGTCGGCCGTCAGCAGCCCAATGTCGCGGCCAAGCCGATCAATCAGCAATTTCTCCACCAGTTGAGCGAGCTGGCCTCCGACCGTAACGAGCGCATCGTGGGCACCAAGCCGCGGATACCGCCGTTGATGTGGGCGGGCCTGATCTTCGGCGCGGTTGTGCTGGTTGCGTTTACGGGCTTCCTGCGGATGGGCAGTCCCGTCGGCCACGTGATCGTGTCGAGCACCGTCGCGGTTCTGCTGGGCCTGCTGCTGTGCGTCGTGTACCAACTCGACCGCTCGTATGCGACCGATCAACGGATCACGTCCGGGCCGTTTCGGCACGCATTGGACATTTTCGATTCGGTCGACAACGACAGCCGCTACTTCCCGCGCTGAGCATTGACGGTGCGGGCCGTGGCGCCGGCCCGGTACCCCGTTAGTTCAGCCCTTCAGCAGCTCGCCGACGTGCGCGGTGACCGAATCGGTGAGGCCCTGCAGGTCATAACCGCCTTCGAGCACCGCCACCAACCTGCCGTCGGACAATGTCTCCGCCGATTTCATCAATTCCCTGGTGACCCAAGCGAAGTCGGCGGCCGTCATGGTCAGCGAACCGAGCGGGTCGCGTTCGTGGGCGTCGAAACCGGCGGACACGATGATCAGCTCGGGCGAAAATGCTTGCAACGCAGGCACTATCCGATCCTGGAAGGCGGCGCGCAGCTCGGCGCCGCCGTCACCGGGCGCCAGCGGCGAATTGAATATGTTGCCGACTCCGGTCTCCCGCGCCGCACCGGTGCCGGGGAACAGCGGCATCTGATGCGTGGACGCATACAGCACGCTCGGGTCGGAGTAGAAGACCTGCTGGGTTCCGTTGCCGTGATGCACGTCGAAATCGACGATGGCGACCCGCATCAGCCCGTGTTTGCGCTGCGCATGACGCGCGCCGATGCTGATGTTGTTGAACAGGCAGAAGCCCATGGCCCGCTCTGTCTCGGCGTGGTGTCCCGGCGGGCGGCACGCGACGAACGCGTTCTGCACGTCACCGGCCAGCACCCGGTCCACGGCCTGCAGCGTGGCGCCCACCCCGCGCAGCGCCGTCTCCCAGGTCGAGGGCTCCATCATGGTGTCGCCGCCGTCGAGGTACACGTACCCGTGTTCGGGTCGCGCCGCTTCCAGCGCGTCCACATAGCGATTGGAGTGCACGTAGCGCGTCGTCACCAGTTCGGCCGGTTCGGCCTCCTCGCGCATCAGGGCGTCGAACTGCGGCACGCTCAGCGCCGCCTCCACCGCGCGGTAGCGGTCCGGCCGCTCCGGATGACCCGGCGCGGTGCGATGCGCTGCGAACGCGGAATGGTGCAGCAGCAAGGTGGCCATCGGGGTCCTCCCGACCCGCCTACTGCGCCGTCCGATTGCGCAGCCTGTCCACCAGGCCGCGCACCGCGTGCTCGGTGATCGCCAGCGGCGACATCATGGTCTCGCCCACCTTCACCATCTCGTCGACCCGGACGACGATGGCCTCCACCGGCTCGACCAGCGCGATCAACCGCTTGGCCAGATCGTCCAGGCTGGCCATGGTGCCATCCAGGTGGTCCAAACCGGTTTCCAGGCGTTCCACCGTGGCGTTCAGGCTGGACAGGGAACTGCTGAGCTCCTTCATGGTGTTGCTCAGACCGTCGAGTACGTCTTCGACCTGCTCCACCGTCTTGTCGGCGTTCAACGCGGCCTGGGTGAGCGTCTTGATCCGGCTTCGCTCTTGCCCCCCGCGCACGGTTCTGTCTGCCATGACCGTCATTATGACCCGGCCCGGGCCGGCGGGAGTCCGAAGGGACCCACGACGTCGAAAGCGCTAGCAAATGTGCAAGCGAAGTGCGCAAACGCCTCGCGCCGAGCCGGACGTGACGGTCAGCCTTGCTCGCCGGTCCGCGACGGCAGCTTGGCGGCGGCGTCCTCGTCGAGCAGCCACAGCGTGGTGTCCAGCCCGACCGCCCCGGCGGCCGGCACCGAAACGGGTGCGGCGCCACCGATGGCGGCGGCCACCGCATCGGCCTTGCCGGCGCCGGATACCATCAGCCAGACCTCGCGCGAACGCGCAATAGCGGGCAGTGTCAAGGTGATTCGCTCCGGCGGCGGTTTGGGGGAGTCGTCGACGGGGACCACCATGCGGGTGGTCTCCAGCACGGCCGGTGTGTCGGGGAACAGCGAATTGATGTGTCCCTCGGGGCCCATGCCGAGCAGGTGCACATCGAAATTCGGAACCGGTTGCCCGGGTGCGGCGTTGGCGGCCAGCAACTGTTCATAAGCCAGCGCCGCCGCGGCCAGGTCATTGCCGAACTCACCGTCGCTGGCCGGCATCGGGTGCACCTGGCTGGACGGAATGTCGACGTGGGAGAGCAACGCGGCCCGCGCCTGCTTTTCGTTGCGTTCGTCATCGTCCTCCGGGACGTAGCGCTCGTCGCCCCAGAAAAGATGCACCTTGGACCACTCGATCTCGCGTTCCACCAGCGACTCCAGCAGTCTGATGCCGTTGCCGCCGCCGGTCAGCACGACGAGCGCTCGGCCCCGCGCCGCGACGGCGTTGGCGATGGTATCGGTCAGTCGCGTGGCGGCGGCTTCGACCATGGTCTGGCTGTGCGGGAAAACTTCGATGCTGATGCTCACACGTATTGCACTTTCTCGATGCCTTCGAGCGCTGATTGATAGATCTCGTCGGGATCCAGTCGACGCAGGTCTTCGGCGAGGCACTCACCGGTTTCCCTGCGCGCCAAGGGGAGTAGGGCGTCCGGCCGGGACGTCCGGCTCAACGTGGCCGTCCTTCCTTCCTGCGGCCGGCTCAAGACGATGGTCTCGCTCTTGCGTACCAGTTCGATCTTGAGCTCGCCGACGGCTCGGCGCACCGGACCGTCGATCCGGCTCGCCAGCCACCCCGCCAGGATGTCCAGGGCGGGCTCGGTCCCCAGACCGGACACCAGCGCCGACTCGATCGGTTCGTGCGGCGTCAGGTCTACGGCGGAGGTGAGCAGCGCGCGCCAGTAGGTGATGCGCGCCCAGGCGAGGTCGGTGTCGCCCGCGGTGTATCCGGGCAGCCGGCTCTTGATGGCGGCCAACGGGTCAACCCCGTTGGTCGCATCGGTGATGCGCCGAATGGCCAACCGGCCCAACGGGTCCTGTGCGGGAACCGCGGGCGCGACATCGGGCCACCAGACCACCACCGGAATGTCGGGCAGCAGGAAGGGGGTGACCACGCTGGCGGCGTGACCCGACAATGGTCCGGACAGCCGCAGCACCACGACCTCGCTGGCGCCGGTGTCACCGCCGGCGCGCAACTGCGCATCCAGGCGCGGTTTGTCCGCATACGGATTGCCCCTCATCGTCACGATGATCCGGCTGGGGTGCTCATGGCTGGCGTTGTTCGCCGCGTCCAGCGACTCCTCGAGGATCTCCTCGCTGTCCGGCGCGATGATCAGCGTCAGCACCCGGCCCATTGCGACAGCGCCGACCTTCTCCCGCAGTTCGTCGAGCTTCTTGTTGACGGCAGTGGTGGTGGCGTCCGGCATGTCAATGATCACGGGCGCCGCCATTCGCGACCAGTACGGCGCAGCATCTCGAACGCGGAATCCGGGCCCCAGGTGCCCGCGTCGTAGGGCTCGGGCTTGCCGTCGGCCGCCCAGTTATCGAGCACGGGATCGAGTATCTCCCAAGCCAATTCGACCTCTTCGTTGACCGGGAACAAAGACGGCTCGCCCAGCAGCACGTCGAGGATCAGCTGTTCGTAGGCTTCCGGCGACTCCTCGGCGAACGCTGAGCCGTAGGAGAAGTCCATGTTGACGTCGCGGACCTCCATCGCGGTGCCCGGCACCTTGGAGCCGAAGCGCAGCGTGACGCCTTCGTCCGGCTGCACCCGGATCACCATGGCGTTGGTGCCCAGCTCGTCGGTCATGGTCGCGTCGAACGGCAGATGCGGCGCGCGCTTGAACACCAAGGCGATCTCGGTCACCCTGCGGCCCAACCGTTTTCCGGTCCGCAGGTAGAAGGGCACACCCGCCCAGCGGCGGGTGTCCACCTCGAGCGTGATCGCCGCGAACGTCTCGGTGGTCGAGTCCTTGGCGAACCCTTCCTCGTCGAGCAGCCCGACTACCTTCTCGCCGCCCTGCCAGCCGCCGGTGTACTGGCCGCGGCTGGTGGTCTCGTCGAGGGGCTCGGCGAGCTGGGTGGCCGAGAGCACCTTGATCTTCTCGGCCTGCAGCGCCGACGGGCTGAAGCTGACCGGCTCCTCCATCGCGGTCAGCGCGAGCAGCTGCATCAGATGGTTCTGGATTACGTCGCGTGCGGCGCCGATGCCGTCGTAGTAGCCGGCCCGCCCGCCCAGACCGATGTCCTCGGCCATGGTGATCTGCACGTGATCGACGTAGTGCGCGTTCCAGATCGGGTCGAACAACTGATTGGCGAACCGCAGCGCCAGGATGTTGCGGACCGTCTCCTTGCCCAGGTAGTGGTCGATCCGGAACACCGACTCCTCCGGAATGACTGCGTTGACTGCCTTGTTCAGGGCTTGCGCGCTCTCCAGGTCGTGACCGAACGGCTTCTCGATGACCACCCGGCTCCACCGCTCGCCCTGCGGGCGCGCCAACCCGGACTTGTGCAGCTGGTCGCACACCACCGGGAAGGACTTGGGTGGGATGGCCAGATAGAAGGCGTGGTTGCCGCCGGTCCCACGCTCGGCGTCCAGCTTGTCCAGGGTCTCGGCCAGCCTGCCGAACGCCTCATCATCGTCGAAAGCGCCTGGCACGAAACGGAATCCCTCGGCCAGCCGATCCCAGTTCTCCTGACGGAAGGGCGTGCGGCAGTGTTCCTTGACCGCGTCGTGCACCACCTCGCCGAAATCCTGGGTGCTCCAATCCCGGCGGGCGAAACCCACCAGGGAGAAGCTGGGTGGCAACAGCCCGCGGTTGGCCAGGTCGTAAATCGCCGGCATGACCTTCTTGCGGGCGAGGTCGCCGGTGACGCCGAAGATCACCATCCCACATGGCCCCGCGATGCGCGGGAGCCGCTTATCGCGCTTGTCCCGCAACGGGTTATGCCATTGTTGCGGGGTGCGGACTGGGCTCATTTCGAGGCGGAATCCAGCTGCTTCTGCGTTTCCTCCAGCAGCTCGGTCCAGGAATCCACGAACTTCTCCACGCCCTCGTTTTCCAGCACTTTGAAGACGTCGGTCAGGTCGATGCCGATCCGCTCCAGTTTGTCGAACACCTCCTGGGCGGCCCCGGCGGTGCCGGTGACCGTGTCGCCCTTGATCTCACCGTGGTCGGCGACCGCGTCGATCGTCTTCTCCGGCATGGTATTCACCGTGTTGGGCGCCACCAGTTCGGTGACATACAGGGTGTCGGAATAATCGGGATTCTTGACGCCCGTGGACGCCCAGAGCGGACGCTGCACGCGGGCCCCGTCGGCCTTGAGCGACTCGTAGCGATCGCCGCCCTCGAACACCTCCTGGTAAGCCGCGTAGGCGAGCCGGGCGTTGGCCACCCCCGCCTGCCCCAGCAGCGCCTTCGCATCCTCCGACCCGATCTTTTCCAGCCGCTTGTCGACTTCGGTGTCCACCCGGGACACGAAAAACGATGCCACGGAATGGATCTTGGACAGGTCGTGCCCCGCCTCGCGCGCCTTCTCCAGGCCGGCCAGGTAGGCGTCCATCACCTGACGGTGCCGCTCGACGGAGAAGATGAGCGTGACGTTGACCGAGATGCCCTCCGCGAGAACGGCCGTGATGGCCGGGATGCCGGCCTTGGTTGCCGGGATCTTGATGAACAGGTTGGGCCGGTCGACGATCTTCCACAGCTCGACGGCCTGCGCGATGGTCTTGTCGGTCTCGGCGGCCAGCCGCGGGTCGACCTCGATGGACACCCGGCCGTCCACGCCGTCGGAGGCCTCCCACTCGCGCTTGAGCACGTCGCACCCGTTGCGGACGTCGTCGGTGGTGACGGTGCGGATGGTCGCGTCCACGTCGGCGCCGCGCTCGGCCAGCTCGGTGATCTGGCCGTCGTAGGCATCGCCCTCCGCCAACGCCTTCTGGAAGATCGACGGGTTGGTGGTCACGCCGACGACGCTCTTGGTGTCGATCAGCTCTTGCAGGTTGCCCGACTGCAGTCGCTGGCGCGACAGGTCGTCGAGCCAGACGGATACGCCTGCGGCGGACAGCGCCGCCAGATTCGGGTTCTGAGCGGTCATGTGAATTACCCTTTCCTCAGTTATCCACTACTTCTTCCGCGGCGGCAGCGACGGCTTCGGCGGTGAAGCCGAATTCACGGAATAAGGTTTTGTAATCGGCGGATTCGCCGTAGTGCTCGATCGAGACGATCTTGCCGGTGTCACCGACCAGCTTGTGCCAGCTCTGCGCGACGCCGGCCTCGACGGCCACCCGGGCCGACACGGTCGGCGGCAGCACGCTGTCGCGGTAGTCGGCGGGCTGGGACTCGAACCATTCGACGCACGGCATGGAAACCACCCGCGCCACAATGTCCTTGTCCGCCAACAACTTCTGTGCGTCGACCGCGAGTTGGACCTCCGAGCCGGTGGCGATCAGCACCACGTCGGGGTCTTGACCGGCATCCTCGCCGTCCGAGCCCAGGATGTATCCGCCCCGGGTCACGCCGTCGTAGTCGGTGCCTTCGAGTATCGGCACGCCCTGGCGGGTCAGGATTAGTCCGACCGGGCCGCTGCCGTTGCCGCGGGCCAGGATCGTGCGCCAGGCGTAGGCGGTCTCGTTGGCGTCGGCTGGGCGCACCACCGACAGATTCGGGATGGCTCGCAGTGCCGCGAGGTGTTCGATCGGCTGGTGGGTCGGGCCGTCCTCGCCGAGCCCGATGGAATCGTGCGTCCACACGTAGATGGTGTCGATGTCCATCAGCGAGGCGAGCCGGACCGCCGGGCGCATGTAGTCCGAGAACTGCAGGAACGTGCCGCCGTAGGCCCGGGTCGGCCCGTGCAGCACGATGCCGGACAGGATGGCGCCCATCGCGTGCTCGCGAACGCCGAAGTGCAGCGTGCGGCCGTACCAGTCCGCCGTGTAGTCCTTGGTCGAAATCGACGGCGGACCAAAGGATTTGACATTGTCCATGGTGGTGTTGTTGCTGCCCGCCAGGTCGGCCGAGCCGCCCCACAACTCGGGGAGCTTCGGGCCGACCGCGTTGAGCACCTTGCCGGACGCGGCGCGGGTGGCCAGCGCCTTGTCGTCGGTTTTCCAGACCGGGATGTCGGCGTCCCAGCCGTCGGGCAGCTCCTCTGCCGTCAACCGGTCCAGCAGCTCCTTGCGTTCGGGCTGGCCCTGTGCCCAGGCGTCGAAGTCCGCCTGCCACTTCTCGTGCGCTTCCTTGCCGCGGTCCACCAGCTTGCGGGTGTGGGCGATCACCTCGTCGCGCACCTCGAAGGTCTTGTCGGGGTCGAAGCCGAGTTCCTTCTTGACGGCCGCAACTTCCTCGTCGCCCAGCGCCGCGCCGTGCGCCTTACCGGTGTTCATCAGTTTGGGTGCGGGATAGCCGATGATCGTGCGCAACTCGATGAACGACGGCCGGTCGGTGACGGCCTTGGCGTTGGCGATGGCGTCTTCGATGCCGACGACGTTCTCGCCGCCTTCGACCCTCTGCACGTGCCAGCCGTAGGCCTCGTAGCGCGCGGCGGTGTCCTCGCACAGGGCGATGTTGGTGTCGTCCTCGATCGAGATCTCGTTGTGGTCGTAGAAAACGATGAGGTTGCCCAGCTGCTGCACGGCGGCCAGTGACGAGGCCTCCGAGGTGACGCCCTCCTCGATGTCGCCGTCGGAGGCGATCACGTAGATGAAGTGATCGAACGGGCTGGTGCCCGGGGCGGCGTCGGGATCGAACAGCCCGCGCTCGTAGCGCGCGGCCATCGCCATGCCCACCGCCGAGGCCAGGCCCTGCCCGAGCGGGCCGGTGGTGATCTCAACGCCCTTGGTGTGCCGGAACTCCGGGTGCCCGGGTGTCTTGGATCCCCAGGTGCGCAGCGACTCGATGTCGGACAGCTCCAGCCCGAAGCCACCCAGGTAGAGCTGGATGTACAGCGTCAGGCTGCTGTGCCCGCAGGACAGGACGAACCGGTCGCGGCCCAGCCAGTGGGTGTCGCTGGGGTCGTGGCGCATCGCCCGCTGGAAGAGGGTGTAGGCCAGGGGCGCCAGGCTCATCGCCGTCCCGGGATGGCCGTTGCCGACCTTTTGCACCGCATCGGCGGCAAGCACCCGAATGGTGTCGACGGCGGCCGAGTCGATCTCGGACCAGTCGTCGGGCAGGTGCGGTTGGGTCAGCGTGGAGATCTCTTCGAGTGTCGTCACAGACTCAGTCCTTGGGTCATCGAGCTGATCAATCCCACCCTAGTGCGGGAGGGCCGGCTCTTGCAGCGCAGGATTTCGGGTACCCACCGCCGGCAGATGTGAAAAATACGCGCCGGTGGAATGCGCTTAACATTCAGTTCGGAAAGCTGGGAAAAATCTGCGGGAATGGACCCGCGGGCGGGCCATTGTCACGACGCGGTCTACCATCGTGTGTAGTAGATGCTGCGCGCCGCTGCGACCCCAAGGAGTTATTGCGTGAGCGTTCGCGGGCGCGCCGCGCCGAGCCAACTGCCAAGCCGAGTGCAAGGCACGGTGCTGGCGTATCTAGCGCTGACCAAGCCGCGGGTCATCGAACTGCTGCTCGTCACCGCGATCCCGGCGATGCTGCTGGCCCAGCGCGGCACGGTGCACCCGCTGCTGATCGTCAACACCCTGATCGGCGGAATGCTGGCCGCCGGCGGCGCCAACACCCTCAATTGCGTGGCCGACGCGGACATCGACAAAGTGATGAAGCGCACGGCGCGCCGGCCGCTGGCCCGGGCCGCGGTGTCCACCCGCAACGCCCTGGTGCTCGGTCTGGTGCTGACGGTGGCGTCGTTCTTCTGGCTGTGGTGGACGACGAACCTGCTCTCCGGGCTGCTGGCCCTGGCGACGATCGCGTTCTACGTGTTCGTCTACACACTGCTGCTCAAGCGCCGCACCTCGCAGAACGTGGTGTGGGGCGGCGCGGCCGGCTGCATGCCGGTGATGATCGGCTGGTCGGCCGTCACCGGCACCATTGCCTGGCCGGCGCTGGTGATGTTCGCCATCATTTTCTTCTGGACGCCGCCGCACACCTGGGCGCTGGCGATGCGCTACAAGGACGACTACAAGGCGGCGGGCGTCCCGATGCTGCCTGCCGTGGCGACCGAACGTCAGGTGACCAAGCAGATCCTGATCTACACCTGGCTGACCGTGCTGGCCACGCTGGCGCTGGCGCTGGCGACCGGCTGGCTGTACGCCGCGGTCGCCGTGGTGGCCGGGGCGTGGTTCCTGGCGATGGCCCACCAGCTGTACGCCGGGGTCCGCGCCGGCGAACCGGTCAAGCCGCTGCGGTTGTTCCTGCAGTCGAACAACTATCTGGCGGTGGTGTTCTGCGCGCTGGCCGTCGACTCGGCCATCGGGCTGCCGCACCTGTTCTGAGCCGGTCGCCGACTCGTTCACCTCGGCGCCGCCACCACCACCGCCGCCGGGCCTGATCAACAGAGACAATTGCGAGCAGATTCTCGGAATCTTTTGTCCTCATGCATAACGGGCTCGAATCGCCTAGGGCAGCAGCACGATCGAGCCGGTGGTCTTGCGGCCCTGCAGATCCTGGTGGGCGCGGGCCGCTTCGGCCAGGGGATAGCGTCCGCCGACCTCCACGGTGATGGAACCGCCGGCGATCGCGTCGAACAATTCCCCGGCCCGCCAACTGAACTCGTCGCCGGTGCGGATGAAGTGCGCCAGCGACGGCCGGGTCAGATACACCGAGCCGGCGGCGTTGAGGCGCTGCGGGTCGACCGGCGGAACGGGTCCGCTTGCCGCGCCGAACAGCGCCAGCGTTCCGCGGACGGCCAGGCTGGCCAGGCTGGCGTCGAAGGTGGTGGCGCCCACGCCGTCGTACACCGCCGCCACCCCGGCACCCCCGGTCAACGCGCGGATCCGTGCACCGAATTCGGCCGCGTCGTCGGGATAGGGGAGCACCTCGTCGGCACCCGCTTGCCTGGACAACCGTTCCTTCTCCGGGGTGGAGACGGTGCTGATCACCCGCGCGCCGAGCAGATGAGCCCACGGCGTCAAAATCAGTCCGACGCCGCCCGCGCCGGCGTGCACCAGCACCGTGTCGCCGCGTTGCACCGGATAGACCGATTTGAGCAGGTAGTGCGCGGTCAAGCCTTTCAGCAGCACCGACGCCGCGACCTCGGATGCCACCACGTCCGGCACCTTCGCGGTCAATGATGCTGGCGCAGTAGAGAATTCGGCATACCCACCGGTTGTCGCAGCGCTGACCACCCGGTCGCCGACGTCAAACCCCGACACTCCGTCACCCGTGGCGGCGACGGTGCCGCAGGCTTCCTGCCCGATGATGAAGGGCAACTCACGCGGGTACTGTCCGGTGCGGAAATAGGTGTCGATGTAGTTGACGCCGATGGCTTCGGCCTTGATCAGCACCTCGCCCGGGCCGGGCTTGGGCGTAGCCGTCTCGATGTAGCGCAGCACCTCGGGGCCGCCGGTTTCGCTGACTTCGATTGCGTGCATCTGCTTATCATGCCCGGGCATGAAACTCGCTCGCCCGGACGTCTTCCATCCCCGCATCGTGCTGGCGGGGTCCGGCGACGACGCCGCCCCGACAGCCGACGATGCCGGTCGGGGTGCCGGTCTGGTGGCCGCGCTGCGCACGCGCGGTCTGCATGCGCGCCGGTTGTCCTGGGACGATCCGGACACCCTTGACGCCGATCTGGTGATACTGCGCGCCGTCGCCGACGACCCGGATCGGCGCGACGAATTCCTGGCCTGGACCCGGCGCGTGCGCCGCCTGCTCAACCCACCCGACGCGCTCGCTTGGAACCTCGATGAGCGGTACTTGCGCGACCTCGAGGACGACGGGGTGCCGACCGCGCCGGACGCAACGCCCGAGGCGGCGTTGATCTTTCTGGGCGGAGAGCGGTCGCACGCCTGGCCGGTCGAGCCGGAGTTCGAGGCGTGGGACGTCGGGTACGCCGCGCTGGCCTCGGCCGCCGGCCGCGCCGGCATCCCCGCCCGCGAGCTGCTCTATGCCCGGGCCGACGTGGCAGGGGAGCGGCTGGTGGGGCTCGACCTGGTCGCGCCGGTGCTGGGCTGGCGGCGACTGGACCCCGCGGCCCGCGAACTCGCCCAGCGGCGGTTCGCCGTGGCGGTGGAGTCAGCCTGCGAGCGGTTCGGGCTCGGCCCGCTCTCGCATGGACGCCCATAGCGCCGCGGTGGCCGCCGTGCACGCCGCGGCCCCGGCCACGTGCAGGGCGACCAGCACGGCGGGCACCCCGGTGTAGTACTGGGCGGTGCCAACGGCGGCCTGCGCGAACACCAGCACCAGCAGCACCGCCAGCCGCACCAGGACGGGCCGGGCGGCACGGACCGCGAGCAGCCCGAAGCCCAGCCCCACCAGCAGCGCCAGGTAGGCGATCAGCAGCGACGAGTGCATGTGCACCAGGGTGTCGACCTCGACCTTCAGCCGCGGCACCGTCCGGGTGGGGCTGCGATCACCCGCGTGCGGGCCGGCGGCCGTTACCAGCGTGCCGGTGATCAGCACCGCGGCCAGGTTCAGGCCGGACAGGGCCGTCAAGGCGCGCAGCGGCCTGACCACGCGCCGGCGCACTACCCCGTCGTCGGGCTCGCCGACCTTCACGTAGAGCAGCACCGACAGCCACACCATCGTCATGGACGTCAGCAGGTGGATGGCCACCGTCCACCACAGCAGCCCGGTGCGCACGGTGATGCCACCGATCACCGCCTGCACGACGGTCGACACCGGCATCAGCCAGGCGTAGACCAGTACCTCGCGGCGTCGCCGCGCCCGCGTCACGGCCAGCACGGCCAGCGCGGCGGTGATCACCACGGCAAAGGTGACCATCCGGTTGCCGAATTCGACGGCCTGATGGATGCGCGGCACCTCGGCGTGGGCCACCGGGACGAAGCTGCCCGGGAAACACTGCGGCCAGGTCGGGCACCCCAGCCCCGAGGCGGTGACGCGAACGATCGCGCCGGTGATGGCGATGCCGCCCTGGGTGAGGATGACGGCCGCGGCGATCAGGCGCTGCACGCCCGGGCTGGGGTTGGGGAGCAGGTCCACCACTCGCAACAGCATCCGTCCAACCACGGCCCGATCCTAAGGCACCGAAAACTACGGCCCGTAGTACGGCTGGTCGCGCCGTGTCGGCGGCGGAACACCCGTCAGGTGAAGCGGAACCAGCGCAGCGCGCTCAGCGCGCCCACCGCGCCCCACGCCGCCAGAACGACGACCCCGAACCAGTCCACCGACATGGTCATGGCCTGCGAGAGCGCCTCGGTGAGCGCGCCCGACGGCGTCAGCCGGGCCGCCAGCTTGACCGCCGTCGGCGTTATGCCGGTTTCCAGGGTGAGCGCGCCCAGCCCGGCGAAGACGAACCACATCAGGTTGGCGACCGCTAGCACGATCTCGGCGCGCAGCGTCCCGCCGAGCAGCAGCCCCAGCGCCGCGAACACCACGGTGCCCAGCGCGATGACCGCCGCGCCCAGCACCAGGGCCGCCGGCGTCGGTCGCCAGCCGAGCGCAAAACCTATGGCGCCCAACAGGATTGCCTGCAAGAACACCACGGTGACCACGGCCAGGGACTTGCCCGCGATGATGCCCCACACCGGAAGCGGGGTTGCCCCGAGTCGCTTGAGCGCGCCGTAGCGCCGATCGAAGGCCACCGCGATCGCCTGCCCGGTGAACGCCGTCGAGATCACCGCCAGCGCCATGATGACCGGGGTGAACGTGGCGGCGCGGTGCTGGCCGAACGAGCCGAGCGGCAGCAGCGTCAGCCCGACCAGCAGCGTGATCGGGATGAACATGGTCAGCAGCAGTTGTTCGCCGTTGCGCAGCAGCAGCTTGAGCTCCAAGCCGAATTGCGCGGCAAGCATTTTCGGCACCGCGCTGGGCCGCGGATCGGGAGCGAAAGTACCCGCGGGGAAGACGCTCGATTGAATCTCGTTGTCCGTCAAGGCCGTAACTTCCTGCCGGTGAGGTCGAGGAACACATCCTCGAGGCTGCGTTGCTCGACGCGCATGTCGGTGGCCAGCACGTCGATCCGCGCGCACCACGCCGTGACGGTTGCCAGTACCTGAGGGTCGACGGGCCCCTCGACCAGGTATTCGCCCGGCGTCACCTCGGTGGCCTTGTAGTCCTCCGGCAGGGCGGAGGACAGCAGGGACAGATCGAGGCGCGGCGGTGCGCTGAACCGCAACTGGTCCTTGGCCCCGCTGCGCATCAGCTCGGCCGGCGTGCCCGAGGCCACCGTGACCCCGTGGTCGATGATCACCAGCCGGTCGGCGAGCTCCTCGGCCTCCTTGAGCTGATGCGTGGTCAGCACCACCGTCACGCCGTCGCGGCGCAGGGCGTCGATCAGCTCCCACACCAGCAGCCGGGCGTGTGCGTCCATGCCCGCGGTGGGCTCGTCGAGGAACACCAGTTCGGGGCGGCCGACCAGCGCACAGGCCAGCGCCAGCCGCTGCTGCTGGCCGCCGGAGAGTCGCCGGTAGGTAGTGCGGGCGGCGTCGGTGAGACCCAGCGTGTCCAGCAGCCACGCCGGGTCCAGCGGATCGGCGGCGTAGGCGGCCACCAGGTTCAGCATTTCTCCCGCCCGGGCCGCGGGGTAGCCGCCTCCGCCCTGCAGCATCACCCCGATCCGCGCCCGCAACCGCGCGTTGTCGGCGATCGGGTCCAGGCCGAGCACCTCGATGGTGCCCGCGTCCGGGCGGGTGAAGCCCTCGCACATCTCGACCGTCGTCGTCTTCCCGGCGCCGTTGGGTCCGAGCAGGGCCAGCACCTCGGCGGCATGCACCTCGAGATCGAGGTTGGAAACGGCTTCGACGGCGGTCGCGCCGGACCCGTACTTCTTGGTGACCCCGCGCAGCCGCACAACTGTGTTAGGGGATTCGCGCGATTCGCGGGCGGGAAAGGCCGAGCTCACGTGGAATCAGCGTAGGCGTCATGTGCCGGCGCCGGCCGGGGGGTCGGCGGAGTCTGCGGCGTTGCCGCCGGATCGGCGACCGGTTGGCCGTTGGATTCGGTGGCCTGGACCGGCGGGCGGCGCCACGGCAGGCGGGTGTAGGTCAACGCGATGAGCGCGACGACGATGACGGTGCTGGCCAAGGTGGCGTCGATAATCTGGAACAGCGCGAAGCGGTCGCCGTTGGCCGTCGGGCCGAAGATCCCGACGACCAGGCTGATGACGATGGCGGCCACCCGGAAGCCGGTACGGGTCGCCCAGGCGGCCAGCGGGATGATGGCCCACAGCAGATACCAGGGCTGCACGACGGGGAACAGCAGCACCGTGATGCCCAGCGCGACACCCAGGCCGCCGATCGGGTGCAGCCGGCCGCGGAAGACGGCGAGGAGCAGCCACGCCACCATGACCGTGATGATCAGCACACCGATCGCGCGGGTCAGCCCCAGCACCGCGGTGGTGTGATCACCCAGGCCCAGCAGGATGCCAACCTGGCCGGTGCCGAGCGCCAGCAGGGTAGGCGGTGACATCCAGCTGCGCACCACGTTGGCGGTGCCCAGGGTGAAGATCCAGCCGAAGCCGAGGCCGCTGGCCCAGCCCACCAGCGCCATCACCGCCAGCGACAACGCCGCCATGCCGCCGCCGGTCAGCAGCAGGGCACGCAGGGTGCCACCGCAGCGGTAGGCGAGCGCCATCGTCACGAAGCCCAGCGCCAGCAGCGACGGCAGCTTCACCTGCGACGACAACACGATCAGCACGGCTCCCGCGACCAGCATCCCCAGCGGTTCCCAGTCCGGCCCCGGCCGCTTCCACGACGCGGGCACCAGCCGGGGTGCGTCGATGCCGCGGAGCGCGAATTCCGCCCCGGCCAGCATCAAGCCCAGCATCAGCGCCTCGTTGTGCACGCCGGCCACCAGATGCATGATCAGCAGCGGATTGGCCGCCCCCAGCCACAACGCGCTGACCTCGGCGACGCCGCAGCGCCGGGCCAGCCGCGGTGTCGCCCACACGATCAGTCCCACGCCCAGCAGCTCCACCAGCCGGTGACACAGCACGGCGGCGACGATGTTCTCCCCGGTGATCGCCGAGATGCCGCGTCCGATCCACAAGAACAGCGGCCCGTACGGTGCGGGCGTCTCGCGCCACAGCGTCGGCACCGACAGCGTGAAGATGTGGGACAGGCCCAGCCCCGAGGCCGGGCCCACCCGGTACGGGTCGAGACCCTCCAGGGAGATCTGGCTTTGCGCCAGATAGGAGTAGACGTCCTTGCTGTACATCGGCGGGGCGATCAGCAGCGGCAGCACCCACAGCAGCAGGGTGCGGTCCAGGTCGCCGCGCGACATCCGCCGGTTTCCCAGCGCGAACCGGCCGAGCATCAACCAGGCCAGCGCCATCATGACCGCGCCGGTCGTCGTCATGGTTAACGACACGGTCTGGATCCGTGACGGCAGGTTGAGCAGCCGCACCCCGAAGGTGGGGTCCTGTACAACGGGCCGGGCGCCGGCGCCCAGCGCGCCGATCGCCATCACCACGGTGCCGGTGGCGCCGAACAGGCGGATGCGACGCAGCGCGGTGAGCTCGGTATCGTTCAGCGGCGAGCCCACTGCTTGCTCGTCGCCGTGCAGACTCGCGATCGATGAGCTCAGCGTGTGGTGGCGGGCTGCCATCAGAGCAGCGTAGCCGCCCGGCCCGAGCCAGCGGCGATCGCAAGCGCGGCGCAGCGGGTCCGCGCGTTCCACCGAGTGTGAGCAGCGCAACGCCTAGACAGGGGACCCTTGGTAGACCGATCCCCGGAATTGCGTCACACTGGTGTTGTGAAAATCCGAACCAGCCTCGATGAGGCCACCGCGGGCGGCGTCGCAGTTGCCGGCGTGGCGGACGTCGGCGCGCCGGTGCCGGATGGTCACACCCGCCGCGCGATCGTGCGGCTGCTGCTGGAGTCCGGATCGATCACCGCCGGCGAGATCGGTGACCGGCTGGGGCTGGCGGCCGCCGGTGTGCGACGCCATCTCGACGCACTGATCGAGGCCGGCGATGCCGAGTCCACGGCGCCCGCGGCGTGGCAACAGGTAGGCCGCGGACGTCCCGCCAAGCGCTATCGGTTGACCGCGGCCGGCCGCGCCAAGCTCGACCACGCCTACGACGACCTGGCGGCGGCGGCCATGCGGCAGCTGCGCGAAATCGGCGGTGAAGAGGCGGTGCGGGCGTTCGCCCGGCAGCGCATCGACACCATTTTGGCCGACGTTCCCGCGGCCGACAGTGCGGCCGACGAAGACGTCGAGGCGGCCGCCGGCCGGATCGCCACCGCGTTGACCAAGGCCGGCTATGTCACCACCACCACGCAGGTCGGCGGGCCGATCCACGGCGTGCAGATCTGCCAGCACCACTGCCCGGTGTCCCACGTCGCCGAGGAATTCCCCGAGCTGTGCGACGCCGAACAGCAGGCCATGGCCGAGGTGCTGGGCACCCACGTCCAGCGGTTGGCGACCATCGTCAACGGCAACTGCGCCTGCACCACGCACGTACCCCTGACTCAGGCAACCAGCACGGCGCCCAGCCCGCGCCGCGACACCACGAGCATCAAAGGAGCGTCTCGATGACCCTCACACCCGAGGCCAGCAAGACGGTTACCGCACCGTTGACCCAGGAAGAGGCGATCGCCTCGCTGGGCAAATACGGCTACGGCTGGTCCGATTCCGACGTCGCGGGCGCCAGCGCCCAGCGCGGGCTGTCGGAGGCGGTGGTCCGCGACATCTCGGCGAAGAAGAACGAGCCGGAGTGGATGCTGGAGACCCGACTGAAGGCGCTGCGCATCTTCGACAAGAAGCCGATGCCGAGCTGGGGCTCCAACCTCGAGGGCATCCACTTCGACAACATCAAGTACTTCGTGCGCTCCAGCGAGAAGCAGGCAGCGACCTGGGACGATCTGCCCGCGGATATCAAGAACACCTACGACAGGCTGGGCATCCCGGAAGCCGAGAAGCAGCGGCTGGTGTCCGGTGTCGCTGCCCAGTACGAGTCGGAGGTGGTCTACCACTCCATCCGTGAGGATCTGGAGAAACTGGGCGTCATCTTCCTGGACACCGATACGGCGCTGCGCGAGCACCCCGAGATCTTCCGGCAGTACTTCGCCACCGTGATCCCGGCCGGGGACAACAAGTTCTCCGCGCTGAACACCGCTGTGTGGTCGGGCGGTTCGTTCATCTACGTCCCGCCGGGCGTGCACGTCGATATTCCGCTGCAGGCCTACTTCCGGATCAACACCGAAAACATGGGGCAGTTCGAGCGGACGCTGATCATCGTCGACGAGGGTGCCTACGTGCACTACGTCGAGGGCTGTACCGCGCCGATCTACAAGAGTGATTCGCTGCACTCCGCGGTGGTCGAGATCATCGTGAAGCCCGGTGGCCGTTGCCGTTACACGACGATCCAGAACTGGTCGAACAACGTGTACAACCTGGTCACCAAGCGTGCCCGCGCCGAGGCCGGCGCCACCATGGAGTGGGTCGACGGCAACATCGGGTCCAAGGTGACGATGAAGTATCCGGCGGTCTGGATGACCGGCGAGTACGCCAAGGGTGAGGTGCTGTCGGTGGCGTTCGCCGGCGAGGGCCAGCACCAGGACACCGGCGCGAAGATGCTGCACCTGGCGCCGAACACGTCGAGCAACATCGTGTCCAAGTCGGTGGCTCGTGGCGGCGGCCGCACCTCCTACCGCGGCCTGGTGCAGGTGAACAAGGGCGCGCACGGATCGCGTTCCAGTGTGAAATGTGATGCGCTGCTGGTCGATACGATCAGCCGCAGCGACACCTACCCCTACGTCGACATCCGCGAGGACGACGTCACCATGGGCCACGAGGCCACCGTGTCCAAGGTCAGCGAGAATCAGCTGTTCTACCTGATGAGCCGGGGCCTGACCGAGGATGAGGCGATGGCCATGGTGGTGCGCGGCTTCGTCGAGCCGATCGCCAAAGAGCTGCCGATGGAGTATGCGCTGGAGCTCAACCGGCTGATCGAGCTGCAGATGGAGGGCGCTGTCGGATGACCGCCCACAATCTGACTTCGGCCGTCGAGGGGAGTTCGCTTACCGCATTGAATAAGGGGGAGCTGTTCTCCTCGTTCGATGTGGACGCGTTCGAGGTCCCGCACGGTCGTGACGAAATATGGCGGTTCACCCCGTTGCGCCGGCTGCGTGGCCTGCACGACGGGTCAGCGCGCGCCACCGGCAAGACCGAGATCAGCGTCAGCGAGCAGCCCGGCCTGTGCGTCGAGACCGTCCGCCGCGGCGACGAGCGTCTCGGTCAGGGCGGCGTGCCGACCGACCGTGTTGCCGCGCAAGCATTTTCGTCATTCAACTCCGCAACCCTGATCACCGTCGAGCGCGACACCCGCATCGCCGAGCCGATCGCCGTCACCGTCACCGGCCCCGGTGCGGGCGCGGTGGCCTACGGGCACCTGCAGATCCGGGTCGCCGAGCTCGCCGAGGCGGTCGTGGTGATCGACCACCGGGGCAGCGGAACCCTGGCCGACAACGTCGAATTCGTCGTCGACGACGCCGCCCGGCTCACCGTGGTGTGGCTCGCCGACTGGGCCGACGACGCCGTGCACGTCAGCATGCACCACGCCAAGCTGGGCAAGGACGCGGTGCTGCGCCACGTGGCCGTCACGCTCGGCGGCGAGGTGGTCCGGATGACCGCCAACGTGCGCTACCTACGCCCGGGCGGCGACGCCGAGCTGCTGGGCCTGTACTTCGCCGACGACGGACAGCACCTGGAGTCGCGGCTGCTGGTGGATCACGCACAGCCCGACTGCAAGTCGTATGTGCTGTACAAGGGTGCGCTGCAAGGCGATTCGGACTCCGCGCTGCCCGACGCGCACACCGTCTGGATCGGCGACGTCTTGATCCGCGCCGAAGCCACCGGCACCGACACCTTCGAGGTGAACCGCAACCTGGTGCTCACCGACGGTGCGCGAGCCGACTCGGTGCCCAACTTGGAGATCGAGACGGGCGAGATCGTCGGCGCCGGGCACGCCAGTGCCACCGGCCGTTTCGACGACGAGCAACTGTTCTACCTACGCTCCCGCGGCATCCCCGAGGAGCAGGCGCGCCGCCTGGTGATCCGCGGCTTCTTCGCCGAAATCATCTCCAAGATCGCGGTGCCCGACATACGGGAACGCCTGACCGCAGCCATCGAACACGAACTGGCCTTAACCGAAAAGACGGAAACAACAGCCTCATGACCACTCTCGAAATCAAAGACCTCCACGTCAGCGTCGTAAACCCGAACGCCGCCGAGTCCGAGCGCGAGATCCCCATTCTCAACGGGGTCGACCTGACGGTGAAATCCGGTGAGACGCACGCCTTGATGGGGCCCAACGGTTCGGGCAAGTCGACGCTGTCATACGCCATCGCCGGCCACCCCAAGTACACGGTGACCTCGGGCTCCATCACGCTGGACGGCGAGGACGTGCTGGCGATGAGCATCGACGAGCGCGCCCGCGCCGGAATCTTTTTGGCCATGCAGTATCCCGTCGAGGTGCCCGGCGTCTCGGTGTCGAACTTTCTGCGCTCGGCGGCGACCGCCGTGCGCGGTGAGGCCCCGAAACTGCGGCACTGGGTCAAAGAGGTCAAGGCGGCGATGGGCTCGCTGGAAATCGACCCGGCGTTCGCCGAGCGCAGCGTCAACGAGGGTTTCTCCGGTGGTGAGAAGAAGCGCCACGAGATCCTGCAGCTGGAACTGCTCAAGCCCAAAATCGCCATCCTCGACGAGACCGACTCCGGGCTGGACGTCGACGCGCTGCGGGTGGTCAGCGAGGGCGTGAACCGCTACGCCGAGGCCGGCTGGGACGATGGCACCGGCCAGCCGGTGCGGGGCGGCATCCTGCTGATCACGCACTACACCCGCATCCTGCGCTACATCCACCCCGAATACGTGCACGTGTTCGTCGGCGGGCGGATCGCCGAGTCCGGCGGGTCGGAGCTGGCCGACGAACTCGAGCAGAACGGCTACGTCCGCTTCTCCCAAGCGGCGGCAACCGGGGCCTGACATGGCTACACCTTCGGCGGCGGTTTCTACCCTGGATGTCGCGGCCATCCGCGCCGACTTCCCGATCCTCAAGCGCGTCATGCGCAGCGGAAACCCGTTGGCGTACCTGGATTCCGGCGCGACCTCGCAGCGGCCGCTGCAGGTACTCGACGCCGAGCGGGAGTTCCTGCTGACCTCCAACGGCGCCGTGCACCGCGGTGCGCACCAGCTGATGGAGGAGGCCACCGACGCCTACGAGCAGGGGCGTGCCGACGTCGCTGCGTTCGTCGGGGCCGACCCCGACGAACTGGTGTTCACCAAGAATGCCACCGAGGCGCTCAACCTGGTGTCATATGTGCTGGGGGACAAGCGTTTCGAGCGTGCCGTCGGACCGGGCGACGTCATCGTCACCACCGAGCTCGAACACCACGCCAACCTGGTGCCCTGGCAGGAACTGTCCCGGCGCACCGGGGCGACCCTGCGCTGGTACGGCGTCACCGACGACGGGCGCATCGACCTGGACTCGCTCGAGCTCGACGAACGCGTCAAAATCGTCGCCTTCACCCATCATTCAAACGTGACCGGCGCGGTCGCCCCGGTGGCCGAACTGGTCGGCCGAGCCCGGGCCGTGGGCGCGCTCACCGTGCTGGACGCCTGCCAGTCGGTGCCGCACCAGCCCGTCGACTTCCACGCGCTCGACGTGGACTTCGCCGCGTTCTCGGGACATAAGATGTTGGGCCCCAACGGTATCGGTGTCCTGTACGGACGCCGCGAGGTGTTGTCGGCGCTGCCGCCGTTCTTGACCGGCGGCTCGATGATCGAGACCGTGACCATGGAGGCATCCAGCTACGCATCGGTGCCGCAGCGGTTCGAGGCGGGCACTCCGATGACGTCCCAGGTGGTCGGATTGGGCGCGGCCACCCGCTATCTCGGCGCCATCGGCATGGAAGCCGCGCAGGCCCACGAGCATGCGCTGGTGGCCGCGGCCATCGACGGGCTGTCCGGCATCGATGCCGTGCGCATCATCGGACCGACGTCCATGGAGAACCGCGCCTCGCCGGTGTCTTTCGTCGTCGACGGCGTGCACGCGCACGACGTCGGGCAGGTACTCGATGACGCGGGGGTCGCGGTGCGAGTGGGCCACCACTGCGCCATGCCGCTGCACCGCCGGTTCGGTCTGGCGGCCACCGCTCGGGCGTCCTTCGGGGTGTACAACACCGCCGAAGAGGTCGAACGGTTGGTGGCCGGCGTACGCCGCGCCCTGGATTTCTTTGGGAGAGGCTGACATTGCGTCTCGAGCAGATGTACCAGGACGTGATCCTGGACCATTACAAGCACCCGCAGCACCGCGGGCTGCGGGAGCCGTTCGGCGCCGAGGTTTTTCATGTCAACCCGGTCTGCGGTGACGAGGTGACCCTGCGGGTCGCGCTGTCCGAGGACGGCGAGACCGTCGCCGACGTGTCCTACGACGGGCAGGGCTGCTCGATCAGCCAGGCGGCGACCTCGGTGCTCACGCAGCAGGTGATCGGCCAAAGCGTCGGCGAGGCGCTCGAGACCATCACCGCGTTCACCGAAATGGTGTCCTCGCGCGGGACCGTCGAAGGCGACGAGGACGTGCTGGGTGACGGGATCGCCTTCGCCGGGGTGGCCAAGTACCCGGCACGGGTCAAATGCGCGCTGTTGGGCTGGATGGCGTTCAAAGATGCTTTGGCCAAGGCTTATTCGGGCAAAGAAGCGGACTTCGAGGAGGCTACAGATGAGCGAAACCACCGCGCAGGATGAAGAATTCCTCGCCGACCTCGAGGAGGCGATGCGCGACGTGGTCGACCCCGAACTCGGGATCAACGTCGTCGATCTGGGGCTCGTCTACGGGCTGAACGTCGAGGCGGGCGACGACGGGACGGTCGCCCTGATCGACATGACGCTGACCTCGGCGGCTTGCCCGCTGACCGATGTCATCGAAGACCAGTCACGCAGCGCGCTGGTGGGCGCCGGCCTGGTCGACGACCTGCGGATCAACTGGGTGTGGAACCCGCCGTGGGGCCCGGACAAGATCACCGAGGACGGCCGCGAGCAATTGCGCGCCCTCGGTTTCACCGTCTGAGCCTGAGCCCGCATCCCCCAGACCAGACGGTGGCGACCCGCCGCGCTGGCGATCGCCACTAGAGGTGGATGTGGGGGAGATGGGGCAGCTGCAGGTGGTGGTGCGGGTGCCCCATCGGCGGGCACGTCTCCACGCTGATCATCGTCGCATGCAGGACGCCGCCGTCTTGAGTTCCCTGTGCCCCAATGCATTTGCCGTTCGTGATGTCCTGGGCGTCCGAGGGCGTCTGCCGCTGGTATGAGGTCGAGTCGGCGACGGTCACGTTGGTGGCGGCGCCCGGTCCGCCGGGGCCCAGACCGTTGACGGCGATGGTGTTGCCCGAGACCGAGGCGACAGTGCCGTAGAACCCGGCGGGCGGCGGACACTTGCCGTCCGCGGACTGGGTGACGGTCACCGCCTGCGCGGTGATCGCACCGGGAGGTGGCGCGCTCTGCGGGGTGGCGCGGACATTTACGCAACTGCCGGGCGTCACATCGGTCAGCTTCGCCGGGGTGACGTCGACGACCCTGGTTTGGGGTGTGTAGTCCACCGTCGCCGAGCCGGTCCGCGTTCGAAGTGCGATCGTGCCATCCGAATTCGACTGCACCATGCCCTCGACGTAGTCCTTGCCGACCGGAGGTGGCGGGGGTACCGGTGGTGGCGCCGCGCTGGGTGCCGCGCTGGGCGGGACCGCCGTGACGGCGCGTGGCGCGCTGCTGTTCGAGGCGTCATGCGAGGAGCCGCACATGGCGACGCACAGTGCGATGAAGGCGACCACCGCGCCGAGCGCGATCTGTGTCCGCCGGGTCTTCAACGATAAGGCAGGCACAGAACTCATCTCCGATCAAACGCTTCGCCGTCCCCAGCAAATACCCCCGCCGGGCACGGTTTTCACGCCGCGCCCCACGGGAGTGACGGCAATCTCAGTCAGCCCCAGCCGGGGTCAGCCACCCTGGCCAGGCTGCTTGGGCTTGCCGCACTTGCCGTCGACGGCCTGTCGTAGCTTGATGCTCGTCGCCTGCAGCGCGCCGCCGTTGTCCTGGGTTCCGCGTGCCCACAGGCATTTGCCCGGCGTGATCGCGTCGGTGTTGGCGGACGTCTGCTTGCTGTACTTGGTCTTGTCATCGACCGTCACGGTCGTTTGCGTGGTGTTGCCGCTGGGATCCGTGTTCGTCAGGTTGATCGTGTTACCGGAAACCGACGCCACCGAGCCCCGGACCCAGGCCGGCTTCGCGGGCGCCTGCGACGGCGGGAGCGACGGCGGCGTGGTGGTCGAAGCGCCCGGCGCGGATTGCGGCGGCTTCGGGCAGGCGCCGTTGACGGACTCGCTGATCTTCACCGACGCGGCGGTCACGGCCTGCCCGGGCGCCGATCCCTCCGTCGGCTTCACGCTGACGCAGCTGCCGGGCGTGACGTCCGGCAGCCCGGCCGGAACGGCCTCGGTGATCTTGGTGGTCGAGGTGAAGTTCACCGACGCGGTCGCGTTGTCCTCTTTGGTGACCTGAATGGAATTGCCCGCCACCGAGGCGATCAGACCGCTGCCCCGCGCTTCGGCGTTAGGGGTGGACGATGTCTTCGTCGACGTCACGACCGACGTCGAGGTTGAGGTCGAGGTGGACGTGGGGCTGGATTTGTTCGAAGAGCCACAGGCAGACAGGGACAAAGCGGTGGCTCCCGCGACGGCGAATACCGCTAAGCGAGTGAGCCGGGGCACGCTGGCAGACATCAACGTTTCTCCATTCGTCGGTTAAAGCCAACGTCATGGTTTACCCGTTTAAACTGTGTCCAACCTGTGTGTTCTCAGAACGCCTGTTCGGGCACCTTCATGATGTCGTCGTCGAGGGCCTCGAGGACCCCGCGCAGCGAGGTCAGCTTCGGCAGCATGTTCTTGGCGAAGAATCCCGCGGTCGCGATCTTGCCCCGGTAGAACGGTTCGTCGTCGCCCGCTCCATCGGCCAGCGCTCGGTGCGCGATGACGGCCTGGACCAGCAGCCGCCACCCGATCAGCAGATCGCCGACCGCGAGCAGGTAACGGACCGATCCCAGCCCCACCTTGTAGATCTCGGTCGGATGCTGCGCCGCGGACATCAGGTAGCCGGTCAGCGCACCGGTCATCGTTGTGACGTCGTCGTACGCGGTCTGCACCAGTTGGGCGACGGGCTTGAGCGCCTCGTCACAGTCGTCGATGGTCGCCGTGATCTGCGTCGTCAAGAACTGCAGCGCCTGACCCCGGTCGCGCACGATCTTGCGGAAGAAGAAGTCGAGCGCCTGGATCGCGGTGGTGCCCTCATACAGCGAATCGATCTTGGAATCGCGGATGTACTGCTCGAGCGGATAGTCGGCCAGGAAGCCGGAACCGCCCAGCGTCTGCAGCGACTCGGTCAGCACCTCGTAGGCCCGCTCCGAGCTCACCCCTTTGACGATCGGCAACAGCAGATCGTCGATCCGATGCGCCATCTCGGGGTCGGCGCCCGAAACCCGTTGAGCCACAGCGTTATCCTGATGCGCGGCGGCATACATGTAGAGCGCGCGAAGACCCTCCGCGTAGGCCTTCTGGGTCATCAGGCTGCGACGCACGTCGGGGTGATGGATGATCGTGACGCGCGGCGCGGTCTTGTCGGACATCTGCGTCAGGTCCGCACCCTGCACTCGCTCCTTGGCGAAGGCCAGTGCGTTCAGGTAGCCCGTGGACAGCGTGCCGGCGGCTTTGACGCCAATCGTCATGCGCGCCTGCTCGATCACCGTGAACATCTGCGCGATACCGCGGTGCACGTCGCCGACCAGATACCCGACGGCGGGTACATCCGTTGCGCCGAAAGTCAATTCGCATGTGGGGGAGGACTTGATTCCCATCTTGTGCTCCACCCCGGTGACGAAGACGCCGTTGCGCGGGCCGAGCTCGAAGGTGTCCGGATCGAACAAGAAGTTCGGCACGTAGAACAGGCTCAATCCCTTGGTGCCCGGTCCGGCGCCCTCGGGGCGGGCCAACACGAGATGGAAGATGTTCTCGGCGGTGTCGCCCACGTCGCCACCGGAGATGAAGCGCTTGACGCCCTCGATGTGCCAGGTGCCGTCGGGCTGTTCGATGGCCTTGGCGCGGCCGGCACCGACGTCGGAGCCCGCGTCGGGTTCGGTGAGCACCATGGTGGCCGCCCAGCCCCGCTCCACACCCTCGGCGGCCCACCGCCGCTGTTGCTCGTTGCCCTCGACGAACAACGCCTGAGACATGAACGGGCCCAGGCAGAAGAAGTTGGCCGAGGGGTTGGCGCAGATGAGCATTTCGTTGACCGCCCACGCCAGCGGCGGCGGGGCGGGCATGCCGCCGATCTCCTCGGCCATGCCCAGCCGCCACCAGCCGGCCTCCTTGAGCGCCGCCACCGTCTTGGCCAGTTCGTCGGGCACGCTGATTTTGTGCTCGGCCGGGTCGAATACCGGCGGATTGCGGTCGGCGAAGGCGAAGGATTCGGCCACCGGACCTTCGGCGAGGCGGGCGGCTTCGGCCAGGATCGTTCGGACCGTGTCCTCGTCGAGGTCGCTGTAGCCGCCAGTGCTCAGGACGGCGCCGACATCGAGAACTTCGAAAAGGTTGAACTCGATATCACGGACGTTAGCGATGTAGTGGCCCAACGCGATTCCCTCACTGGTCCTCGAGGCGGCGGATCGTCAGGCACAGTCTGTCGGACGCGGGAAAACGTACGCAACCGTAACCAGCGACGGTCGGGACGGACGCGACAGCGAACGCGAACCCGTCCGCCGATAGCCCCGGGGCGAACCGCTTGCGGATCGGGGAACATCGCGTCGGCGCCGGGCGTTGGGCAAAATGTGACAACACTTGATCTCACCGCTGAGAAGTTCAACGAAACCGTCGAGGGCAACGACATCGTGCTCGTCGACTTCTGGGCGTCCTGGTGTGGTCCGTGCCGCCAGTTCGGTCCTACATTCCAGGCGTCGTCGGACAAGCACCCCGACATCGTGCACGCCAAGGTCGACACCGAGGCCGAACAACAGTTGGCGGCGGCCGCGCAGATCCGGTCCATCCCCACGCTGATGGCCTTCAAGAAGGGCAAACTGCTGTTCAACCAGCCCGGAGCCCTGCCGCCGGCGGCCCTCGAGGACCTGGTCCAGCAAGTCCGCGCATTCGACGTCGACGCCGCCGAGGCCGGGCAGGCCGAATAAGCCCCGCGCCGCGCTGCCCGCAAAGCCTCGGTTGGGCACGCGCTAGGTTGCATGGGTGAGTTTGGTACTGGTAGACCACCCGCGGCCCGGCGTCGCGCTGATAACCCTGAATCGCCCCGAGCGGATGAACTCGATGGCGTTCGACATCATGCTCCCGCTCAAGGAGGCCCTGGACAAGGTCACCTACGACAATTCGGTGCGGGTGGTGGTGCTGACCGGGGCCGGTCGGGGCTTTTCCTCCGGCGCTGACCACAAGTCCGCGGGCTCGGTGCCCCACGTCGAGGGGCTGACCCGCCCCACCTACGCGCTGCGCTCCATGGAGATCCTCGACGAGGTCATCCTGGCGCTGCGCAGGCTGCACCAACCGGTGATCGCCGCGGTCAACGGCCCCGCCATCGGCGGCGGGTTGTGCCTGGCCCTGGCCGCCGACATCCGGGTGGCCTCCACCAGCGCGTACTTTCGCGCCGCGGGCATCAACAACGGGCTGACCGCCAGCGAACTGGGCCTGTCCTACCTGCTGCCGCGGGCGATCGGCTCGTCACGCGCGTTCGAGATCATGCTGACCGGTCGCGACATCACCGCGGAGGAGGCCGAGCGCTTCGGGCTGGTGTCCTGCCAGGTGCCCGAGGAGCAGCTGTTGGACACCTGCTACGCCATCGCGGCGCGGATCGCGGCGTTCTCACGGCCGGGCATCGAGTTGACCAAGCGCACGCTATGGAGTGGACTGGACGCCGGTAGCCTGGAAGGGCACATGCAAGCCGAGGGCTTGGGACAGCTTTTCGTCCGCCTGCTCACCGCCAACTTCGAAGAAGCGGTTGCCGCGCGCGCAGAACGACGACCACCGGTGTTCACCGACGACAAATAGGCGTCTTTTCAAAGGAGAGCGATCGTGATCACGGCCACGGACCTCGAGGTCCGCGCTGGTGCGCGCATCCTGCTCTCGCCGGACGGTCCCGACCTGCGCATCCAGCCCGGCGACCGGATCGGGCTGGTGGGCCGCAACGGCGCCGGTAAGACCACCACCCTGCGCATCCTGGCGGGGGAGACCGAACCCTATGCCGGCGCGATCAACCGCGGCGGCGAAATCGGTTATCTGCCACAGGATCCCAAAGAGGGCGACCTCGAGGTGCTGGCCCGCGACCGGGTCCTGTCGGCCCGCGGGCTCGACGTATTGCTGACGGATCTGGAAAAGCAGCAGGCGCTGATGGCTGAGGTCGCCGACGACGACGCCCGCGACCGCGCGATCCGTCGGTACGGGCAGCTGGAGGAGCGTTTCGTCGCGCTGGGCGGCTACGGCGCGGAAAGCGAAGCCAGCCGTATCTGCGCGAGTCTTGGCCTGCCGGAACGGGTGCTGACGCAGAAGCTGCGCACCCTGTCCGGCGGGCAGCGGCGGCGGGTGGAACTGGCCCGCATCCTGTTCGCCGCGTCGGAGGGCGGCGCGGGCATGTCGGGTTCGTCGACCACACTGCTGCTCGACGAGCCGACCAACCACCTGGACGCGGATTCCATCGGCTGGCTGCGGGATTTCCTGCGGGCGCACACCGGCGGGCTGGTGATCATCAGCCACAACGTCGAGCTGCTCGCCGACGTCGTCAACCGGGTATGGTTCCTGGATGCCGTGCGCGGTGAGGTCGACGTCTACAACATGACGTGGCAGAAGTATCTCGACGCCCGCGCCACCGACGAGCAACGCCGCCGGAGGGAACGCGCGAACGCCGAACGCAAGGCCACCGCGCTCCGCTCGCAGGCCGCCAAGCTCGGTGCGAAAGCCACCAAAGCCGTTGCCGCGCAGAACATGTTGCGCCGCGCCGACCGGATGATGGCCGCCCTCGACGACGAGCGGGTGGCCGACAAGGTGGCCCGCATCAAGTTCCCCAACCCGGCCCCGTGCGGGCGCACGCCGCTGGTGGCCACGGGGTTGAGCAAGTCCTACGGGTCGCTGGAGGTGTTCACCGGCGTCGACCTGGCGATCGACCGCGGCTCGCGGGTGGTGGTGCTGGGCCTCAACGGCGCCGGCAAGACCACGCTGCTGAGGATTCTGGCCGGCACCGAGGCCCCCGACACCGGAGGGCTCGAGCCCGGGCACGGGCTGCGGATCGGCTACTTCGCCCAGGAGCACGACACGCTCGACAACGATTCGACCGTGTGGGAGAACATCCGCCACGCCGCACCGGATTCGGGCGAGCAGGATCTGCGTGGCCTGCTGGGCGCGTTCATGTTCAGCGGTCCCCAGCTCGACCAGCCGGCGGGCACGCTGTCCGGCGGCGAGAAGACCCGGCTCGCGCTGGCCGGTCTGGTGGCCTCCACCGCCAACGTGCTGCTGCTCGACGAACCGACCAACAACCTCGACCCGGCCTCGCGCGAGCAGGTGCTCGACGCGCTGCGCAGTTACCAGGGAGCGGTGGTCTTGGTGACGCACGACCCCGGCGCCGCCGAGGCGCTCGACCCGCAGCGCGTCGTGCTGTTGCCCGACGGCACCGAGGACTTCTGGTCCGACGAGTACCGGGACCTCATCGAGCTCGCCTGAGTTCGCAGGCGATTGGCCGCAGGCGATTTGGCGAAATCGGCCCGCGGCCGACAGCGGCTTCTTACTCTGGGTGCTTGCGATCGTGTCCCGGTGTCGGAGGAACCATGAAGAGAACACTGCAAAGGTCGGCCAAGACACGCGACCAGATGTTGAACGAGCTGCGCCACGCCTACGAAGGCGGCGCCAGCATCCGCAGTCTGGTCGCCGCGACCGGCAGGTCGTACGGGTCGATTCATAGCTTGCTGCGGGAGTCGGGCACCACGATGCGCAGCCGCGGCGGCCCGAACCGGACCGCCAAAACCGCGCGGGCGTAGCGTCACTGCGAAATCACGTCCCCTTGTTCGCAGTGACGTTACGATCGCTCCTCAGAGTCGTTGCGGCGCACCGAGTTTTCCACCAGATCGAGAACCGCGGATAGCCGCTGCGGGTCCTCGCCGGATGCCGACCGGGCCACCAGGCCGTCGAGCACCAATTCCAGATAGCACTGCAGAACGTCGCCGGGCACGTCGTCACGCACCCGATGCGCCTCCTTCTGCCGGCGCAACCGATCGGTGGTTGCCGCCGCCAACTCCGCCGACCGCTCCGCCCATCCCTGGCTGAACGCGGGATCGTTGCGCAGCTTGCGGGCGATCTCCAATCTGGTGGCCAGCCAGTCGAACTGCTCGGGCGCGGCCAGCATGTCGCGCATCACCTGGATGAGTCCCTCGCGGGAAGCCACGTCGGCCATCCGCTCGGCGTCCTCGTGGGCGAGGGCGAAGAACAGCGCGTCCTTGTCCCGGAAGTGGTGAAAGATTGCGCCGCGCGACATCCCGATCGCCTTCTCCAACCGGCGCACCGTGGCTTTGTCGTAACCGTATTCGGCAAAGCAACGGCGGGCGCCGTCGAGGATCTGGCGGCGTCGAGCCGCCAGATGGTCCTCGCTGACCTTGGGCACGGGCTGACTGGATTCGGGCCGCGACTAGCCGGACTTGAGCATGTTGCGCAGCACGTACTGCAGGATGCCGCCGTTGCGGTAGTAGTCGGCCTCACCCGGTGTGTCGATGCGCACCACGGCGTCGAATTCTATGGCGTCCTTGCCGTCCTTGCTTGCCTTGACGTGCACCGTCTTCGGCGTCTTGCCGTCGTTGAGCTCTTCGATCCCGGTGATGTCGAACACCTCGGTGCCGTCCAGTCCTAGATCCTTGGCCGACTTGCCGTCGGGGAACTGCAACGGGATGACGCCCATGCCGATCAGGTTGGAGCGGTGGATTCGTTCGAACGACTCGGCGATCACCGCGCGAACGCCCAGCAGCCGCGTTCCCTTGGCGGCCCAGTCGCGTGACGAGCCCGACCCGTACTCCTTACCGCCCAGCACCACCAGCGGAATGTCTTGTGCCGCATAGTTTTGCGCCGCGTCGTAGATGAACGCCTGCGGCGCGTCGTCCTGGGTGAAGTCGCGGGTGTAGCCGCCGGACACGTCGTCGAGCAACAAGTTGCGCAGCCTGATGTTGGCGAACGTGCCACGGATCATCACCTCGTGGTTGCCGCGCCGCGAGCCAAAGGAGTTGTAGTCCTTGCGCTCCACCCCGTGCTCGTCGAGGTACTGCGCCGCCGGGGTGCCCGGCTTGATGCTGGAGGCGGGGGAGATGTGGTCGGTGGTCACCGAATCGCCCAGCAGCGCCAGCACCCGGGCGCCGGTGATGTCGGCGACCGGCTCCGGCTCGGCCGGCATGCCCTCGAAATACGGGGGCTTGCGGACATACGTCGAATCCGCATTCCACTCGAAGGTGTTGCCGCTCGGCGTCGGCAGGTTGCGCCACCGCTCGTCGCCCTTGAACACGTCGGCGTAGTTCTTGGTGAACATCTCCTGGTTGATCGCCGAGGCGATGGTGTCGGAGACATCCTTCTGCGACGGCCAGATGTCTTTGAGGAAGACGTCGTTGCCGTCCTTGTCCTTGCCCAGGGGCTGCTCGTCGAAGTCGAAGTCCATGGTCCCGGCCAGCGCGTAGGCCACCACCAGCGGCGGCGACGCCAGGTAATTCATCTTCACGTCCGGGTTGATGCGGCCCTCGAAGTTCCGGTTGCCCGACAGCACGGCCGTCACCGAAAGGTCGTTGTCGTTAATCGCTTTCGAGATTTCGTCGGGCAGCGGACCGGAGTTGCCGATGCAGGTGGTGCAGCCGTAGCCGACCAGATAGAAGCCGAGCTTCTCCAGGTAGGGCCACAGGCCGGCCTTGTCGTAGTAGTCGTTGACCACCTGCGAGCCGGGAGCCATGGTGGTCTTCACCCACGGCTTGGACGCCAGACCCTTCTCAACGGCGTTGCGGGCCAACAGCGCCGCGCCCAGCATGACCTCGGGGTTGGAGGTGTTGGTGCACGAGGTGATCGCGGCGATCACGACGGCGCCGTGGTCGATCACGAACTCGCCACGCTCGTCGGAGCGCACCGTCACCGGATTGCTCGGCCGGCCGTTGGCGTGTGCGGCGGCCGACTGCACGACGGGCCGGTCGTCGGCGTGTCCGTTCGACACCGCCCCCGGATCGCTGGCCGGGAAGGTCTCGTCTACCGACTCGTCCAGTTTCGAATACCCCTGCTGGCCGTCGTCGTCGCCCTCGACGTAGCTCAGGATCTGATCACGGAACGTAGACTTGGCTTCCGACAACTGGATTCGGTCCTGCGGACGCTTGGGCCCGGCGATCGACGGCACCACCGTGGACAGGTCGAGCTCCAGGTACTCGGAGAACGCCGGCTCGTGGTCGGGGTTGTGCCACATGCCCTGTTCCTTGGCGTAGGCCTCCACCAGGGCCAGTTGCTCGTCCGTGCGGCCGGTGAACTTCAGGTAGGAGATGGTCTCCTCGTCGATCGGGAAAATCGCTGCGGTGGAACCGAATTCGGGGCTCATGTTGCCCAGCGTGGCGCGGTTGGCCAGCGGCACCTCCGACACGCCCTTGCCGTAGAACTCGACGAACTTGCCGACCACGCCGTGTTTGCGCAGCATCTCGGTCACGGTCAGCACGACGTCGGTGGCCGTGACGCCGGCCTGGATCTCGCCGGTCAGCTTGAAGCCGACGACGCGGGGGATCAGCATCGACACCGGCTGGCCCAGCATCGCGGCCTCGGCCTCGATGCCGCCGACGCCCCAGCCCAGCACGCCCAGGCCGTTGACCATGGTGGTGTGCGAGTCGGTGCCCACACAGGTGTCGGGGTACGCGACGCCGTCGCGTTCCATCACCACGCTGGCCAGGTACTCGATGTTGACCTGGTGCACGATGCCGGTGCCCGGCGGCACCACCTTGAAGTCCTGGAACGCTCCCTGGCCCCAGCGCAGGAACTGGTAGCGCTCGCCGTTGCGCTGGTACTCGATCTCGACGTTGCGCTCGAACGCGTCGGCGGTGCCGAACAGGTCGGCGATCACCGAGTGGTCGATCACCAGGTCGGCGGGCGCGAGCGGGTTGACCTTGTCCGGCTTGCCGCCCAGGTCGCCGATGGCCTCGCGCATGGTGGCCAGGTCGACGATGCACGGCACACCGGTGAAGTCCTGCATCACCACGCGGGCGGGGGTGTACTGGATCTCAATGCTGGGTTCCGCCTTGGGATCCCAGTTGGCGATGGCCTCGATGTGGTCCTTGGTGATGTTGCTGCCGTCCTCGTTGCGCAACAGGTTCTCGGCCAGCACCTTGAGGCTGTAAGGGAGTTTCTCGGTGTTCGGGACGGCGTCGAGACGATAGATCTGGTAACTCTGGTCGCCGACCTTGAGGGTGTCGCGGGCTCCGAACGAATTCACAGAATCAGTCACTTCAACTCCCAGAGTCTTTAGTTCTCCACCGCGACGGGCCGTGTCGGCGGTGCGGTACCAACTTTAACAGTACGCTTGTCCTGCATTACGGCGGGCACTCCTGGTGTCAGTCTTATCGCGGTGGCTGCCGGATTAAACCCCTCGCGTACCCCGAATGCGCGCCGGCAGTCACGCTAGAGTGACCGCCGTGGCCGAGCGTCACGCCAGCGTGACCGCGCAGCAGGAAGGACCGCCAAATGACCGGGCACGACTCGTTCGTCCTGCCGCTCTACATTCCGCAGGACGTCGACGTGTCCGTGATCAAGGCACAGGTGGCCGCCACCGGAGTCAGCGCGCCGCCGGCGGCGATGCCGGGACTGCTCGACGTGGTCAACCAGGCGCACGCCGAGGGCATCAACCTCAAGATCGTGCTGCTCGACCACAACCCGCCGAACGACACCCCGCTGCGCGACATCTCCACGGTGGTCGGCGCCGACTATCACGACGCGACGGTGCTGACGCTCAGCCCGAGCTACGTCGGGAGTTACAGCACGCAATTCCCGCGTGTCACGCTCGAGGCCGGCGAGGACATCGCCAAGACGGGCAACCCGGTGGTCTCCGCGCAGCACTTCCTGCACGAGCTGGACACGCCCGAATTTCCCTGGACCGGACTGACGATTCTCCTGTTGATCGCCGTCTTCGCGGCGGCCGTCGGTACCCGGCTGTTGCAGTTGCGCAGTAAGCGCGCAGCAACCTCGACCGAGTCGGCGGGGGCGCAGGAAGTGACGCCCACCAACACGGCCTAGCCACGCGGCATCCCAACCTTCGCGTGCCCGCGGGCGGTTACACTCCGGCTTCGCGGCAAACACGGCAGGTCACCGTTCGGTCACATTAAACGCACGTAGAGAGTGCGATTTCGGTGGAGCGTTTGCACGCCCATCGGTGTGACGTACGGTGCAAATGATGCTGGTGTTGTCTTTGGCGCCTTTCGAGGATTCTGTGGCTGGCGCTACCCGTCGTGTTGAGCCGTAGGAGACCTGAGTCGAATGAGACGCACACGCTGGGGGTCTTCTGCGCGACCGGCCGCAAGGCTGATGCGGCCCGTCGTCCCATCCGTTTTGAGCCTGGCCCTGCTGATCGGAACGCCCGGGCTTGCGGAGGCCGATCCCACCGCTGACAACCTGGCCGGACTCATCGCCAACGTCGCCAAGGCCAACCAGCGACTGCAGAACCTGAGCGCCGAAATCCAGACCGAGCAGGAAAGCGTCAACAAGGCCCTGGTCGACGTGGAGACCGCGAGGGACAACGCGGCCACCGCCCAACACGACCTGGAGGCCAGCCAGCAGGCCGTCAAGGACGCCAACATCGCCATCGCCGGGGCGCAGCGCCGCTTCGACACGTTCGCGGCCGCCACCTATATGAATGGTCCGTCGAACAGTTACCTCATGGCGAGCAGCCCCGACGACATCATCGCCACCGAAGCAGCCGCCAAGAACCTGACCACGAGCTCGCAGACCGTGATGGCCAAGCTCCGGCAGGCCCGCACCGAGCAGGTCAACAAGGAGTCGGCGGCGCGGCTGGCCAAGCAGAACGCCGACAAGGCCGCCGCCGACGCCAAGTCCAGCCAGGACGCCGCCGTCGCGGCGCTGACCAACTCCAAGCAGAAGTTCGACCAGCAACGCGAAGACATCATTCGCCTTGCCGCCGAACGGGATCAGGCTCAGATAAAGCTGGAGGCGGCCAAGCGCGAGGCCGCACGGCGATGGTCCACGGGTCCGGGTGGGCCCGCGGCCCCGGCGTCGGGTGACCGGTGGGAGACCGGATCGCCGGGCGCGCCGGCGTCGTCGGGCGGCGGCCGCCAGTGGGATGGCGCCTGGGACCCCACGTTGCCGATGATCCCGAGCGCCAACGTCCCCGGCGACCCCATCGCGGTGATCAACCAGGTGCTGGGCATCTCGGCCACCTCGACACAGGTCACCGCCGGCCTGGGCCGCAACTTCCTGCAGCAGATGGGCATCCTCAAGCCCGACGACACCGGCATCACCAACGCGGCCCCGGGTGGGGTCGGGGGACGCATTCCCCGGGTGTACGGGCGGCAGGCCTCCGAGTACGTGATCCGGCGCGGCATGTCGCAGATCGGCGTGCCCTACTCCTGGGGCGGCGGCAACGCGGCTGGCCCGAGCAAGGGCATCGACTCCGGGGCCGGCATCACCGGCTTCGACTGTTCGGGTCTGGTCCTGTACTCGTTCGCCGGGGTGGGCATCAAGCTGCCGCACTACTCGGGTTCGCAGTACAACCTGGGCCGCAAGATCCCGTCCTCGCAGATGCGCCGCGGCGACGTCATCTTCTACGGACCGGGCGGGTCCCAGCACGTGACGATCTACCTCGGCGACGGCCAGATGCTCGAGGCCCCGGACATCGGGTTGAAGGTCCGTGTCGCTCCAGTGCGCACCAGCGGCATGACGCCCTACGTGGTCCGATACATCGAGTGGTGATCGAGTGAGCATTGAACGAGGAGCCATGCGCCGCAATCGGTTTCGTCTCATCAACTTCGCCTGGATCACCGCTGTGGTGACCGGGCTGATGTTTTCTGTGGCCTATTACGCCCCCGCCCCCGCCACCGCCGACCCCGGCGCGTGGGATCCCACTCTGCCGGCCCAGATCAGTGCCGGCGCGCCGGGAGATCCGCTCGCCGTCGCCAACGCCTCGCTGCAGGCCACCGCCCAGGCCACCCAGACCACATTCGACCTGGGTAGGCAGTTCCTCGGCGGACTCGGGATCAACATCGGTGGCGACCCGGCTCCCACCGCCGCCACGCCCACCAACCCCGGCGGCAAGATCCCGCGGGTCTACGGCCGGCAGGCGATCGAATACGTGATCAAGCGGATGGGATCGCAAATGGGCGTGCCGTACTCGTGGGGTGGTGGCTCGCTGGACGGTCCCAGCAAGGGCGTCGGCGACGGCGCCAACATCACCGGTTTCGACTGTTCTGGTCTGATGCGCTACGGCTTCGCCGGGGTCGGCGTGCTGATCCCGCGGTTCTCCGGTGACCAATACAACGCCGGGCGCCACATCCCACCGGATCAGGCCAGGCGCGGCGACCTGATCTTCTACGGCCCGGGCGGCAGCCAGCACGTCACGATGTACCTGGGCAACGGCCAGATGCTGGAGGCATCGGGCAGCGCCGCCAAGGTGACGGTCAGCCCGGTGCGTAAGCCCGGCATGACGCCGTTCCTGACCAGGATCATCGAGTACTGACGCCGGGTGCGGTCGGGCGGGCGCGGGCCCGCGGCGGGTGCACCAGCGTCGACGGAACTCGGCGGGCCTGGAATAGTTGGACGCGGGCACGTCGCTGCCCCACGACATTGGTCGTGCCAGCAGTCGTGTCCGATTGGTAGAGCGGTGGAAGGTAGCAGTTCATGACAGCAGCAGGTGGGCCGCCGCCAGGCGCCAGCGGTTACTCGGGTCCGGGCGGGCAATCCGTCCCGGCTCACGAAGCGCCGGCGGGTGGCGGCAATGGACTGGCCGCCGAGGTTCAGACCCTGGAACGCGCCATCTTCGAGGTCAAACGCATCATCGTCGGCCAGGACCAGCTGGTGGAGCGCATGCTGGTCGGCCTGTTGTCCAAGGGACACGTGCTGCTCGAGGGTGTCCCCGGGGTGGCCAAGACGCTGGCCGTCGAGACGTTCGCCAAGGTGGTTGGCGGGACGTTCGCCCGTATCCAGTTCACGCCCGACCTGGTGCCCACCGACATCATCGGTACCCGCATCTACCGGCAGGGCAAGGAGGAGTTCGACACCGAACTCGGCCCCGTGGTGGTCAACTTCCTGCTCGCCGACGAGATCAACCGTGCGCCGGCCAAGGTGCAGTCGGCGCTGCTCGAGGTCATGCAGGAACGCCACGTGTCGATCGGCGGCAAGACCTTCTCGCTGCCCAACCCGTTCCTGGTCATGGCGACGCAAAACCCGATCGAGCACGAGGGCGTCTACCCGCTGCCCGAAGCCCAGCGCGACCGCTTCCTGTTCAAGATCAACGTCGGCTACCCCTCACCGGAGGAGGAGCGCGAGATCATCTACCGGATGGGCGTCAAGCCGCCGGTGCCCAAGCAGATCCTGAACACCGAGGATCTGCTGCGGTTGCAGGACATCGCGTCCAACGTCTTCGTCCACCACGCGCTCGTGGACTACGTGGTGCGGGTCGTCACCGCCACCCGTAACCCCGAACAACTCGGCATGAACGACGTCAAGACCTGGGTCTCGTTCGGCGCGTCCCCACGCGCCTCGCTGGGCATCATCGCCGGCGCCCGTTCGCTGGCGCTGGTGCGCGGCCGCGATTACGTCATCCCGCAGGACGTCGTCGAGGTCATCCCCGACGTGCTGCGGCACCGGTTGATACTCACCTACGACGCGCTCGCCGACGAGATCTCCCCGGAGATCGTCATCAACCGGATCCTGCAGACGGTGGCCCTGCCGCAGGTGAATGCCGTTCCGCAGCAAGGTCATTCCGTTCCCCCGGTGATGCAGACCGTGGCGGCCAGCGGTCGGTGACCGATGACAAGCCGGCGGTGCGTCATCCGCCATCGTTTGAGCGCGGGCAGATCGACGACCCGAAGCTGTCGGCGGCGCTGCGGCAGCTCGAGCTCACGGTCAAACGCAAGCTCGATGGCGTCCTGCACGGCGACCACCTCGGACTGATCCCGGGCCCGGGCTCGGAGCCGGGGGAGTCGCGCGAGTATCAACCCGGCGACGACGTGCGGCGGATGGACTGGGCCGTCACCGCGCGCACGATGCACCCGCACGTCCGGCAGATGATCGCCGACCGCGAGCTGGAAACCTGGCTCGTGGTCGACATGTCGGCCAGCCTGGACTTCGGCACGGTGGGGTGCGAGAAGCGGGACCTGGCCGTCGCGGCCGCGGCCGCGATCACGTTCCTCAACAGCGGCGGCGGCAACCGGCTGGGCGCGATCGTCTCCACCGGCGCCACCATTTCTCGAGTGCCCGCCCGCTCCGGCCGTCAGCACGAGCAGACGCTGTTGCGCACCATCGCCACCACGCCCCGGGCTCCGGTCGGGGTGCGCGGGGATCTGGCGACGGCGATCGACGCGTTGCGCCGTCCGGAACGCCGCCGCGGCATGGCGGTGATCATCAGCGACTTTCTCGGGCCGATCAACTGGATGCGGCCGCTGCGGGCGGTCGCCGCCCGGCACGAGGTGCTGGCCATCGAGGTGCTTGACCCGCGCGACGTCGAGCTGCCCGACATCGGCGACGTAGTGCTGCAGGACGCCGAGTCCGGCGTCACCCGCGAGTTCACCATCGACGCGCAGCTGCGTGATGATTTCGCCAAGGCCGCCGCGGCGCACCGCGCCGATGTGGCGCGCACCATCCGCAGTTGCGGGGCCCCGATCCTGACGCTGCGCACCGACCGGGACTGGATCGCCGACATCGTGCGGTTCGTCGAATCCCGCCGGCGCGGCGCATTGGCAGGGCGGCAGTGACACTGCCGCTCCTCGGCCCAATGTCGTTGTCGGGCTTCGAACATTCGTGGTTCTTCCTGTTCCTGCTCGTGGTGTTCGGGCTGGCCGCGCTCTACATCCTGATGCAGCTGGCGCGGCAGCGACGCATGCTGCGATTCGCCAACATGGAGCTGCTGGAAAGCGTCGCCCCGAAACGGCCTTCGACCTGGCGCCACGTTCCGGCAATCCTGCTCGTCGCGTCGCTGGTGCTGTTCACCATCGCGATGGCGGGCCCGACCAACGACGTGCGCATTCCCCGCAACCGCGCGGTGGTGATGCTGGTCATCGATGTCTCGCAGTCCATGCGCGCCACCGACGTGCAGCCCAACCGGATGGCGGCCGCGCAAGAGGCCGCCAAGCAGTTCGCCAACGAACTGACGCCGGGCATCAACCTCGGGCTGATCGCTTACGCGGGGACCGCGACGGTGTTGGTCTCGCCGACCACCAACCGGGAATCGACCAAGACCGCGCTGGACAAGCTGCAGTTCGCCGACCGCACCGCCACCGGGGAGGGCATTTTCACCGCCCTGCAGGCCATCGCGACGGTGGGCGCCGTGATCGGGGGCGGCGACAAGCCGCCGCCGGCGCGCATCGTGTTGTTCTCCGATGGCAAGGAGACGATGCCGACCAACCCGGACAACCCGAAGGGCGCCTTCACCGCCGCGCGCACCGCGAAGGACCAGGGCGTGCCGATCTCGACCATCTCTTTCGGCACGCCGTACGGCTTCGTCGAGATCAACGATCAGCGCCAGCCGGTGCCCGTCGACGACGAGACGCTGAAGAAGGTGGCCCAGCTTTCCGGCGGGAACGCCTACAACGCGGCGTCATTGCAGGAACTGAAATCCGTGTACGCGACGCTGCAGCAGCAGATCGGCTACGAGACGATCAAGGGCGACGCCAGCGTGGGCTGGGTGCGGCTGGGTGCGGTGGTGTTGGCGCTGGCGGCGCTGGCCGCGTTGCTGATCAACCGCCGCCTACCGACCTGACCGGGCGCATCCCGCCAGCCCCCTCCGGCTTCTCCCGCCCGCCCCCTCCGGCTTCTCCCGCCCGCCCCCTCCCCGCGAGCGTAAGCACACTGCGATTTTCGACCCAGATTTTCGCAGTGTGCTTACGCTCGCGCAGCGCGTGCGTCGTGAACCCGGCGGATGATGTCGTCGGGATGGTCTTCCGCGATGACCCGGACGACGATCCACCCGTGGCGCTCCAGCATCTCGAGCCGGCGGATGTCCTTGACGTACTGATAGCGACTGGCTCGATGCTGATCGCCGTCGTACTCGACGGCAACCTTGATGTCCTCCCAGCCCATGTCCAAATAGGCCTCGGCCCAACCCCATTCGTTGCGCACGACAATCTGCGTCTGCGGGCGGGGAAAGCCGGCCCGCAGTAGTAGCAGGCGCAGCCATGTTTCCTTGGGCGACTGAGCCCCACCGTCGACCAGTTCGAGAGCGGCACGAGCGGCCTTCATGCCTCGCCGTCCGCGGTACCGGTCGGCCAAAGACTCGACGTCGGCCATTTTCAGATCGGTCGCTTGCGCAAGGGCGTCGACCGCAGCGACCGCGGCACTCGGCCGGCATCTCCTGGCCAAGTCGAGCGCCGTGCGGGCCGGCGTCGTGACTCGCATGCCGTCGACGATGGTGATCTCGTCGGCCTCGATCCGCTCTTCCCAGACTTGCACGCCCGCGGCGGGGCAGCGGTTGGTGTCGATGATCGCGGCGGGCAATGCCGGGTCGATCCACTTCGAGCCGTGCAGCGCTGAGGCGGAAAGCCCGGCGAGTATGCCGCGCCGCCGAGACCGCAGCCAGCATGCCTTCGCCCGCAGCACGGCATTCAGCTCGGCATCTCTACGCACGTACACATCTTTGTGCAGCGCTGTGTACCGGCTGCGCAGCTCATGGGGAGTCAATGCGCCGACAGCCAGGGCCTCGCTGCCCAGAAAAGGGCCTGTCATGGGCGAAGTGTGCTCAGCCACACCGACAAAATCTCCGCGAGCGTAAGCCCACTGTGGAAATCCGGTCCGAAAATCGCAGCCCGCTTACGCTCGTGGTGCGAAATGGGGGAGGTGTCCGAGCCTGCGAGCCGAGGCGATAAGTTGACCGGGTGACTGACACAGCCACCGAGCAAGCCGCCGAGCCCCCCACCAGCAGCGGCAAACCGGCATTCGTATCCCGTTCAGTCCTGGTCACCGGCGGAAACCGGGGGATCGGGCTGGCGATCGCGCAGCGGCTGGCCGCCGACGGCCACAAGGTGGCCGTCACGCACCGCGGATCCGGGGCGCCCGAGGGGCTGTTCGGCGTCGAGTGCGACGTCACCGACAACGACGCCGTCGACCGCGCCTTCAAAGAGGTCGAGGAGCACCAGGGCCCGGTCGAGGTGCTGGTGTCCAACGCCGGCATCTCCAAAGACGCCTTCCTCATCCGGATGACCGAGGACCGCTTCGAGGAGGTCATCAACGCGAATCTCACCGGGGCGTTCCGGGTGGCCCAGCGCGCGTCGCGCAGCATGCAGCGCAAGCGGTTCGGCCGCATCATCTTCATCGGGTCGGTGTCCGGCATGTGGGGCATCGGCAACCAGGCCAACTACGCCGCGGCCAAGGCCGGCCTGATCGGCATGGCCCGCTCGATTTCCCGGGAGCTGTCCAAGGCCGGGGTGACCGCGAATGTGGTGGCCCCCGGCTACATCGACACCGAGATGACCCGCGCGCTGGACGAGCGGATCCAGGCGGGGGCGCTGGAATTCATCCCGGCCAAACGGGTCGGCACCGCCGCCGAGGTGGCCGGGGCGGTCAGCTTCTTGGCGTCCGAGGACGCGACTTACATTGCCGGCGCGGTCATCCCGGTCGACGGCGGCATGGGCATGGGTCACTGAGTTCAACCACGACTTGATTAAGGACGGACATGGCAGGACTGCTCGACGGCAAACGGATCCTGATCTCGGGGATCATCACCGATTCGTCGATCGCGTTTCACATCGCCAAGGCGGCCCAGGAGGCGGGCGCGCAGTTGGTGCTGACCGGGTTCGACCGGTTGCGTCTGATTCAGCGCATCGCGGACCGGCTGCCGGAGAAGGCGCCGCTGATCGAACTCGACGTGCAGAACCAGGAGCACCTAGACTCGCTGGCCGAGCGGGTGACCGCCGAGATCGGCGCGGGCAACAAGCTCGACGGTGTGGTGCACTCGATCGGTTTCATGCCGCAGACGGGGATGGGCATCAACCCGTTCTTCGACGCACCGTATGAGGATGTCTCCAAAGGGATTCACATCTCGGCGTATTCGTATGCCTCGCTGGCCAAGGCGACGCTGCCGATCATGAACCCGGGCGGCTCCATCGTGGGTATGGACTTCGACCCCAGTCGGGCGATGCCGGCCTACAACTGGATGACGGTGGCCAAGAGCGCGCTGGAATCGGTCAACCGGTTCGTGGCGCGCGAGGCGGGCAAGTTCGGTGTGCGCTCCAATCTCGTTGCCGCGGGCCCGATCCGGACGCTGGCCATGAGCGCGATCGTCGGAGGCGCACTCGGCGAAGAGGCCGGCGCGCAGATGCAGCTGCTCGAAGAGGGCTGGGACCAGCGCGCTCCCATCGGCTGGAACATGAAGGACCCGACGCCGGTCGCCAAGACGGTGTGCGCATTGCTCTCGGATTGGCTGCCGGCGACGACGGGAACGATCATCTTCGCCGACGGTGGCGCAAGCACCCAATTGTTGTAGACGGCAATGGAATTCGATGCCGTCCTGCTGCTGTCCTTCGGCGGGCCGGAGGGCCCCGAACAGGTTCGGCCGTTCTTGGAGAACGTCACCCGGGGCCGTAACGTGCCGCCGGAACGTCTCGACGAGGTCGCCGAGCACTACCTGCATTTCGGCGGGGTGTCACCGATCAACGGCATCAACCGTGCGTTGATAGCACAGCTGGAAGCCGAGCTGCATGATCGCGGCCTGGGCGTGCCGGTCTATTTCGGCAACCGCAACTGGGGGCCATACGTCGAAGACACCGTAGCGACGATGCGGGACAACGGAATTCGTCGGGCCGCGGTATTCACCACGTCGGCCTGGAGCGGCTATTCCAGCTGCACGCAGTACGTCGAGGACATCGCCCGGGCCCGCGCGGCGGCCGGGCCGGATGCGCCCGAATTGGTCAAGCTGCGGCCCTATTTCGACCACCCGCGGTTCGTGCAGATCTTCGCCGACACCATCGGGGCGGCATCGGGTGCGCTGACGGCCGAACAGCAGGCCGGTGCGCGGCTGGTGTTCACTGCGCATTCCATTCCGGTGGCCGCCGACGAGCGCCTGGGCCCGCGGCTGTACAGCCGCCAAGTCGCCTACGCCGCAAGCCTTGTGGCGGCTGCCGCCGGATACTCCGAGTACGACCTGGCGTGGCAGTCCCGGTCGGGACCGCCCCAGGTGCCGTGGCTGGAACCCGACGTCGCCGACCACCTGGCCACCCTGGCGGAGGCCGGCACCACGGCCGTCATCGTCTGCCCGATCGGGTTCGTCGCCGACCACATCGAGGTGGTGTGGGATCTGGACAATGAGTTGGCGGCCCAGGCCGAGGCGGCCGGCATCACCATGGTGCGGGCCTCGACGCCCAACGCCCACCTGCGTTTTGCGCAGATGGCCGCGGACCTGATCGACGAACTGCGCTACGACCGGACGCCCGAGCGGGTCGCCGGGTCAGACCCGGTGCCCGGTTGCCTGGCCAGCGTCAACGGCGCGCCGTGCCGCCCGCCGCATTGCGCGGCCGGCCGCCACCAGGATTAGTCGCCCCACGCCGAATGCAGGATCGCGGTCACGGCCGCCATCCGCGCCGAACGCACAACGGCGGTCAGCGGTCGCAGCGCGTCGCTGGCGATGCGAGCCTCCGAGGATGACTGCGTGCCGAGCGGTTCCAGTCCGGCGGCGACGGGCGCGGTGAAACGCTCCGGCGAGTCGGATCGACTCAGCCCCGCGCTGACCGCGATGATGGCGTCGACGTGCGCGGCGTTTTCCAGCACCCGCAGCGCGCGCGTCGGCGCATGGTCGGGAATACGGTGTTGCCGTGCGGATTCCAGTAGTTGCTCGACCAGTCCACGCGGATCGTCGACGTCGGCCGCCGCGGCACCCAGCCCGATGGCGCCCAGCGCGTCGGCGGCCGAGCGCACCGCCGACCGCAGCGTGTATTCGGCGTCGCCGAGCTCGTAATGGTCCAGCTCCGGAGCGCCGGGCAGCGAGTACACCGTCCACGTCAGCGCGCACAACTCCGCCAGCCGTGTCTCGTAGTCCTCGGGCGCGTCCTCGTCATCCTCGTAGGAGAATTCGGGCACCAGGCCGACGGCGGTGCCCGGGTTGCGGGGGTTGGCGATGATGACCGCCTCGCCGGCGGCCAGGGCGTCCCGCCCGAACTGCGTTCCGGGCGCCAGCCCGCGCACGTCGCCCGGCACCGGCAAAACCACGCTGATCGTCCCGCGCATCAACCCGGCACCGGCGGACGTCGGCGCCGGCCGGCCGATCGCGGCACGCATTGTCTGCAGCAGCGTGACCGTTCCGGCGTCGTGCACGTCGGGCCAGGGCAGCCCGGTGTGGCCCGCGGCGACGGCATCATACGCGGTCACCGATTGCTTTGGCGCCCAAACGGATAACGCGTCCAGGACGTCGTCGGGCGCGGCCTTTCCGGCGAGCCAGGCATTGGCCCACAGGGACAGCGAAACACTGGGACACCACACGATCACGCAGTGTAGTTGTTTCGCCCGGCAAAGGCGGATCACGCGTATTCTTGCCGCATGCACGCCGCGGTGCTTTGGCTAATATTCGCGCTGGTGCTGGCCGGTGCGGAGGCACTCACCGGCCATTTGTTTTTGGTGATGCTCGGTGGCGGCGCCCTGGCCGCGGCGCTCACCAGTTGGCTGACCGACTTTCCGGTGTGGACGAACGGGGCGGTGTTCCTGGTCGTCTCGGTGCTGCTGCTGGTGCTGGTTCGCCCGCCGCTGAAGCGCCGGCTGACGCCGATCGCGGCGCCGCGCCTGGGCATCGAGGCGCTGCAGGGCAAAACCGCGCTGGTGCTCGAACGGGTCGCGCGTGACGAGGGTCAGGTCAAACTCGACGGCCAGGTGTGGTCCGCGCGCCCGCTCAACGACGCCGATGTCTACGAACCCGGCGAGCCGGTCACCGTCATGCAGATCGACGGCGCGACCGCCGTGGTCTTCAAGAGCAGTCTTTAGCGGCGAGACGAAGCTGCCAAGGACTGGGATAGAGAGGAATTCCGATGCAAGGTGCGGTTGCTGGTTTGGTGCTGCTGGCCGTCTTGGTGATCTTCGCCATCGTCGTGGTGGCGAAGTCGGTGGCGCTGATCCCTCAGGCAGAGGCCGCGGTGATCGAACGGCTGGGACGATACAGTCGCACGGTCAGCGGGCAACTGACGTTGTTGGTGCCCTTCATCGATCGTGTCCGCGCCAGGGTGGACCTGCGTGAGCGGGTGGTGTCGTTCCCGCCGCAACCGGTGATCACCGAGGACAACTTGACCCTCAACATCGACACCGTGGTCTACTTCCAGGTCACCGTTCCCCAGGCGGCCGTCTACGAGATCAGCAACTACATCGTGGGCGTCGAGCAGCTCACCACCACCACGCTGCGCAACGTCGTCGGCGGCATGACCCTGGAGCAGACGCTGACCTCGCGCGACATGATCAACGGCCAGTTGCGCGGCGTGCTCGACGAGGCGACCAACCGCTGGGGCTTGCGGGTCGCGCGGGTGGAGTTGCGCAGCATCGATCCGCCGCCCTCGATCCAGGCCTCGATGGAAAAGCAGATGAAGGCGGACCGGGAAAAGCGCGCGATGATCCTGACCGCCGAAGGCACCCGCCAAGCGGCGATCATGCAGGCGGAGGGACAAAAGGCTGCGCAGATCCTCGCGGCCGAAGGCGCCAAACAGGCGGCGATCCTGACTGCCGAAGCCGACCGCCAGTCGCGGGTACTGCGCGCCCAGGGTGAGCGAGCAGCCGCCTACCTGCGGGCGCAGGGGCAGGCCAAGGCCATTGAAAAGACGTTCGCCGCGATCAAGGCCGGCCGTCCCACTCCGGAAATGCTGGCCTACCAGTACTTGCAGACACTGCCCGAGATGGCGCGTGGCGACGCGAACAAGGTGTGGGTGGTGCCCAGCGATTTCAGCGCCGCGTTGCAAGGGTTCACGCGGCTGCTGGGCGCGCCCGGCGAGGACGGCGTGTTCCGGTTCGAGCCGTCTCCGGTTGACGATGCGCCCAGGCATGCCACCGACGGTGACGACGCCGAGGTCGCGGATTGGTTCTCCACCGAAACAGATCCCTCGGTCGCCCGGGCGGTGGCCAAAGCCGAGGCCATCGCCGGCAAGCCGGCGGATGGCTCGACCGGGGAGCTGACTCCCTAGGATTGCGGAATGAGTGTGTTGACTTCCCCGAAGACGTACACGGCGCTCGCCGCGTTCCACGCCGTCGACGCGGTGTTGTGCGGCGTTCAGGTGGCTCCCATCAAGAAGGTGCTCGATGACGTGGGGCTGCCGGAGAACGTCCGGCCCGCGCTGCCGGCGGTGAAAGCGGCCGCCGCGGTCGGCTTGTTGTCGGTCTATCGTTTTCCCGCCCTGGCCCGGGTGACGACGGCGATGCTCACGTTGTACTTCGTGTTGGCGGTCGGTGCGCATGTCCGGGTGCGCGACAAAGTCATCAACGGCCTTCCGGCGGCACTGTTCTTGGCGCTGGTCGCCGGGATGACGATCAAGGGACCCGACGAGAACTAGTCGAGGCGCAACTCGACCAGCGGCAGCGGGGTATCGGTCTCGGTGATCGGGACGCCGAGCGTCTCCTCGAGCACCGGCCGCATCTTGTCCCAGGCTTTGCGATGACGGCTCAGGTAGGCGGCCAGCGCACGGTCGGCCTCCTGTTGGTCGAGGACCCGCGCCGTGGCACGCCGGGGCGCGTGGCTGCCCGCGTAGACGCGCACCCGCGGGTTGGCCTCAATGTTGCGGAACCACTGCGCCTTTCGGCCGAAGCCCGACGCGACGACGTAGGTGCCCGGCGAAGGGTGATCGAGAACTTCCAGCACCACATAGCGCGGTTCACCGGATTTGCGGCCGATGTGCTCGAGCATCAGGAGCCGCGAGCCGAACAGCGCGCCGGCGCGGGCCTTATAGATCCAGATCGGTGCGCGCATCAGGCGTCGCGACCGCAGCACGCGTGCGCTGGTATTGACGAAAAAGGTTGTGTTGGACACCTTTACCTCCATTTCTTTCACCGGCCGATAAGCCCGTCGCGATAGATCGAGAACACTTCGCCGGCCCACCGCCGCATTCCCTCATCCGAGAGCGGATCCACTCCGAGCACCTCGGTCAGGCGGGGCCGCAGCGTCAGCACCGCGAGGTCGTTGACAAGCAAAAACGCCGCCCGCACCGCTGCATCCATGCCGGGGCCGGCGGTGCCGGCCGCGACCATAGCGTCGAGAGTGGTTTGGCTGAGGCGGAATAGTGTGTCGAACAGTGCCGACCCGGCTTTCCGTCCGTTGATCAGCAGCCGGCTCAGGTATGCCGGGATCGGCGAGTCGGGTGGCAGGTAGGCGGCCAGGCCGTCGAGGAGGCTCGGCATTGCAGTGGGCTCGAGTCCGACCACCGCGGTCTGCTCGGTCATCCTCGTCAGCAGCGCTTCGAAGGTGGTGACGACGTGATTGTCGACGATCTCGACGAGCCCGTCTTTCGAGCCGTAATGCCTGATGAGCAGGGCCGGTGAAACGCCGGCCGCGTTCGCGATGTCGCGCAGGGTGACCGCGTCGGGGCCGCGCTCGGCGAACAGTCGCAGCGCTTCGTCGCGGATCCGCGCCCGGGCCGTGCGGTCGTCCGGCGGTGGTGAATGCACGTTTACAATTATAAACAGATGTTTACAAGCGGCGGCAGGGTCCCGGTCGACGGGCGATGATCACCGGTCGCCCCGACCTCAGGAGTGCGGCGGGGGCGGCAGCGGCGGCACGAAGTCACGCGGGGGTCCCGGCGGCCCGGGCGGCGGAGCAAATCCGAATCCACCCGGCATGGGTCCGGCCATCGGGGGAGGCGGGGGCCCGTGGAACGACGCGCCCATCATCGGCGGCGGGCCGGGCGGCGGGGGCGGGGGCGGCCCGACGCTGACGATCCAGGCGAAGGCGATCGCCGCGACGGTGCCGACCGCGCCGAGCAGCGCACCCGCCACCCCGGCGCCGATCACCACGCCGGTGGAGTGACGGCGCCGTTCGGGTGCCTGGTAGGTCACCGGCGGCTCGGGTGGGTTGGTGTTGATTTCGTCGTTCGTGGTCATGTTTCGGACGCTAGGAGCCGGAGCTGAAGTGGGCCTTAAGAAATCGGCCGGCCCTCGACGGGCTTCAGGTTCATCTCAGAACCGGTGCCGACAATAGGGGGTATGACGGATTCGCGGCATGCCGACGGTTGTTCGCCCGCGCGCCGGTCCGATCAGTTCAGCATCGGCACGCCGCGGGTACTGGTCGTTGAAGACTCCGAGACCATCCGTGAGATGGTCAGCGAAGCGCTCGCCGATGCCGGCTATCACACCGATGCCCGCTGCGACGGCGACGGCCTGGAAGAGGTTCTCGACGGGATGCGGCCCGACCTGGTGGTGCTCGACGTGATGCTGCCCGGACGCGACGGGTTCGCGCTCATCGACGTCATCCGCGAATGGGGTGACATCGGGATCGTCCTGATCACCGCCCGCGACGGGCTGCCGGATCGGCTGCGCGGACTTGACGGCGGGGCCGACGATTACGTCATCAAGCCGTTCGAGTTGGCCGAACTGATGTCGCGGGTCGGCGCGCTGCTGCGCCGTCGCGGACGGCTGTCCCAGGTGATTCAGGTGGGCGACGTCACGCTGGACCTCGGCGCGGGCGTGGCCGCGCGCGGCGGCCACCGGCTGGACCTGACCGCAACCGAGCTGCGCGTGCTGGCTTTTCTGGTGGAGCAGCGCGGCCGGATCGTCAGCGCGGGCCAGATCCTCAACGGCGTGTGGGGTTACGACGCGTACGACCCCAACCTGGTGCAGGTTCATGTCAGCGGGCTGCGGCGCAAGCTCGAGGCGCACGGGCCGCGGATCCTGCACACCGCGCGGGGCATCGGCTACCGCCTGCAAGCCGAGCGGTCATGACGGCCGCGTCGTCCACGCCGACGCCGTCGCTGCAGCGGCGCGTGACGCTGGTGGTGCTGGCGCTGCTCGCCGTTCTGCTGGTGGTGCTCGGCGTCACCATCGATATCACCATGGGCGTTCTCGCCCAACGCAATCTGCACGACCGGCTGCTGGCCGCGACATCGCGCGCGGACGCGCTGAGCGCCGCGCACACCTCACCCGATCTGCTCGCCGCCGAGCTCAACGGCGGCGGGATCCGGGCGCTCGTCGTCACCGCCGACGGCACCGCCTACGGTGACCGCGGGATCAGTCCTGAGCTGAGCGACGGGGCGGTCGATCCGCCACCCCGCCCTATCCGCCACCCCGCCGTATCCGCCACCGCCACCCGCGCCGTATCCGCCACCGCCGTACGCACTTCCGCCGCCGCCCGGTCCTCCGCCGGACGCCACCGCGACGGCCGTCGTGCACCCGCTGCCGAATGGCAGCCGGGTGATCCTGGTCGCCGACACCACGCAAACCACACAGGTCGCTCATCAGCTGCGCGGCTTGATGATCGGAGCTGGCCTGGTGACCCTGCTGCTCGCGGCGCTGCTGCTGATCGCGGTCAGCCGGGCGGCGCTGCGGCCGCTGGATCGGCTTACCGCCCTGGCCAACGCCATCACCACCGGCGACCGCGGGCGGCGTCTGCGCCCGGACCGCACCGACACCGAACTCGGCTGTGCCGCAAGGGCTTTCGACGGCATGCTGGACGCGCTGGAATTGTCCGAGCAGCGGGCACGCCACGCCGCCGACGCCGCGCAGCGCGCGGAGACGGCAACCCGGCGATTTCTCGTCGACGCCGCCCACGAGTTGCGCACCCCGATCGCCGGCATTCAGGTCGCCGCCGAGCAGCTCGCGCACGGCGCCTCCGAACACCAAGACGACGGGCAATACCGCCGGGCGAGCCTGTTGCTCTCCGACGCCAGCCGCGCCGGGCGGCTCGTCTCCGACATGTTGGACCTGAGCCGCATCGACGCGGGGCTCGCGCTCGAGCTGCACGACGTCGACGTGGCCGCCGTGCTCGACTGCGAAGCCGACCGGGCGGCCATGCTGGCGCCGCAGGTCAGCGTCAGCCGCACCGGTTTGGCCACGCTGCACCTGAATGCCGACGCGACCCGGCTGGCGCAGATCGTGTCGAACCTGCTCGACAACGCCCGCCGGTACACACCGGCCGGGGGAGCCATCACCGTCGACCTTCGCGCGCCCGAGGGTGTCGCGGAAATCACCCTCACCGACACCGGCCCGGGCATCCCGGATGACCAGCGGGACAACGTCTTCGAGCGACTGGTGCGCCTGGACCCCGGCCGTGCCCGCGACCACGGCGGCGCCGGGTTGGGCCTGGCGATCGCGCGGGCGCTGGCGCGTGCCCACGGCGGCGACCTGGCGTGCCTGCCGCATCGGGGCGGCGCTCGATTCCGGCTCACGCTGCCGCGAACATGAAACCGAGCGGCGGCCACCCGGGTGAGGCGGCCACCGCTCGGCACGCTAACGCACGGCCGGATCAGAATCCCGGCGGTGGCGGCGGACGGAACGGTCCACCCGGACCGCCCGGCGGCGGCGGTGCAAGCGGTCCACCCGGCGGAGGGGGCGGCCCGCCTGGCCCGCCTGGCCCGCCTGGTCCACCCGGCCCCGGTCCCCAGGGTTGTCCCGGCCACGGCGGCGGGGGCGGCGGATCCGCGCTCGCCACCGCGGCACCGATCCCGGCCGCGGCCACCCCGAGGGTTCCCGCGATCAACGAACCAGCGATCACTTGCCTGATCTTCACTGGGCAATCCATCCTCTCTGTTGACGGTTCCTTCACCCGGCAGGCGCGAAATCGACCTTCTCGCACCGCATTTACCGGTCCCTGCCCCCCTCGTGGCCGACTCGGAGGCGATGCCGCGACGGTAGACAGGCAGCCTGAAGCCGACCTGAAGATGAAAGGAACCTGCGCCTCGGGGCGCTCAGTGATCGCGCGTCAGCGCGGGGAAGACGGCGCGGTCACGGCCGTCAGGCGCCACTTGTCCAGCCAGGGCCGCACCAACTCGGCGACGGAGAACTTGGCCCGCGCCGCGCACCCGGCTTTGGGGATGACGGGGTCACCGCCGCGGATGAGGATGCCGACGGCGCTGACGGTGCCGTCCTTTTCGTACAGATACACCGGGCCGCCCGAATCGCCGCACTGGCCGCTCGCCAAGAACACGACTTTGCTGCCCGTGATCCTCACGATCTGCCCGCAGGAGTCCGCGCCGGAGCCCATGCCGAATTTGCACAACTGCTGACCAATCTGCAGGTTGGTGGCGACACCGGTGACCGGCAGCGTCGAGGCGACCGCGGGGGACTGGGGAATGTTGTCGCCGTCCAGCGTGATCAGGCCGATGTCGTGCTGTTCGTTGTGCACACCTTCGCTGACCGTCTGGCTGAACGTGCCCAGCGTCGCGTAGGGAAGGACGCCGCCGAGGTTCATCGTCACCTTGCTGGGTCCCCCGGGGCGGTTGCAATGCCCTGCGGTGAGGATCGCGGTCTTGCCGGCGCTGGTGTGCACCAAAAACCCTGCGGTGCAACCCATTCCACCCGAGCCGTCGGCGTAGTCGACGTAGATCCCGGCGCCCGGACCCACGGCGCTGGCGGCGGGCAGATCGATCGGCACCAGGACGGGCTGCGGCGGTGCCGGCTGCTGCGCCGGTGCGGAGGCGGTCCTGGGAAACAGGCAGACGGCCGCCACGAGGGCGGCGATGCTGCACACCACGGCAACGACGAGCAACGAGGTGTGAATTTTGGCCCGCTGTGGCGGCACGTCCGTTGCGGCGGAGGCGCTCTTCTCGGGCTTAGGGCGCCGCTCGCCGCGGCCGGGTACGAAACCCATCACCGCAATCACCGCCAACGCCAGGGCGCTCAGCGGCAGCGCGACGGTCCGGGCCGGCGAGTACGAGGCCCCCCAGCTCGCCACCTCCACCGCATACATCCTGACCATTAGATCGATCTTTGGCGCGCCGCGCGGCGGTCTGACCGAAGTTGGTGATCAGCTGATGGTGGCCGGCTCCGGGGAGGGCTCGCCGTCAAGGGGGCGGCGAGCACGGCGATGGTGCCGTCGAAAGTGGCGAATCTCGACGATCAGCCCGGTTAGCCCCAGCGCGCTCGTGACGCCCGACACCAGATACAGCAGTGCGCTGACGTGACCCGCCAGCGCGTCGCCGAGAACCACCACGGCGGTGGTGCCGGGCAGCAACCCGGCCAGCGTTGCCACCGCGTAGGGCAGCACCCGCACGCTCGACGCGCCCGCCGCGTAGTTGAGCACCGAGAACGGCACCGCGGGAATCAGCCGCAGCGACACGATGGCCAGCCACCCGCGTTGCCGCAGGCGCTCTTCCACCGTGTCGATCGACCGGTGGCGCACCAGGCGGTTCAGCCGCCACCCGGCCGCGCGCACCAGCAGCATGGCGATCATCGCGCTCGCGGTGCTGGCCACCACCGCGATGGCGACGCCCAGCAGCGGACCGAACAGCAGCCCGGCCGCCAGGGTGAACGCCGTGCGCGGAAAGGGCACCACCGTCGCGACGATGTGAGCGATCAAGAACGCCAGCGGAAACCACGGCCCGACGGACTGCGCCCAGTCGCGCATCTGCACCGGCGAGGGCAGCGGGAGCAACGATGCCAGCACCAACAGCGCTGTGATGCCCACCACTGTCCAGACGATCCGCGACCGCGACACGCCTCGGGCGGCGACGCCGATCGCGCCGCCGAGATCGCGAAGCGTTTCGGTGATTTTGCTGGTGGCGGAACCCGTCACGGCTTCCTAGGGTACGGGGCGCGGATGAATAAGGCGTTTCCCGAGGCTGGCGTTTCATCGTGGATCGCACACGACTGGCCGCACCTGGCGGTTTTTGGCGACCAGCGGTCATCAATTAGCCTCAGTAGCTAAGTGGTATCCCCAGAGCTGTAGCCCCAAATGCTGGGAAAAGGGAGCAATCGGTGTCCATTGATGTACCCGAACGCGCAGACCTAGAACAGGTTCGCGGGCGTTGGCGCAGTGCGGTCGCCGGTGTGCTGGCGAAAAGCACCCGGAAGGACCCCGAGCAGTTGGGGGACGCGCCCGAGCGGCTGCTGGAAACCCCGACGTATGACGGGATCGCGATCCGCGCGCTCTACACCGCACTCGACGAAGTGCCGGAACCGCCGCTGCCCGGCGAGTGGCCCTATGTTCGCGGCGGCGACGCGCTGCGCGACGTCCAGTCCGGCTGGAAGGTCGCCGAGGCCTTCCCGGCCACCCCCGTGCCCGGCGTCGCGGCAAAAGACGTCAACTCCGCGGTGCTGGACGCGCTCAACAATGGGGCCAGCGCCCTGGTCCTGCGGATCGGGGAATCGGGCGTGGCGCCCGACCAGCTGGAAGAGGCGCTCGAGGGCGTCTATCTGAGCATGGCGCCGCTGATCCTCGAAGCCGGCGCCGACTACCCGGCGGCCAGCGACGTGGTGCTGGGGATGGCCGAGGGGGTGGAACCCGACCAGCGCGCCACCGTGTCGATCGACCTGAGCGGCGACCCGCTGAGCGCGGCGCTGAGTGAGCGGCCCGCGCCGAACGTCCAGGACGTGATCGCGGTGGCCAAGCGGGCCGCCGGAAACACCGGCGTGCGCGCGATCACCGTCGACGGGCCCGCCTTCCACAACCTCGGTGCCAACGCGACGTGGGAGCTCGCGGCCAGCGTCGCGGCCGCGGTGAGTTACCTGCGGGTGCTCACCGAATCGGGGTTGTCGATCGGTGAGGCGTTGCGGCAGATCAGCTTCCGGTTCGCCGCCGATGACGACCAGTTCATGACGATCGCCAAGTTCCGCGCGGCGCGCAACCTGTGGGCGCGGGTCGCCGAGGTTGTCGGCGAGCCGGATGGCGGTGCGGCCGTCATCCACGCCGAGACCTCGCTGCCGATGATGACCCAGCGCGACCCGTGGGTGAACATGCTGCGCTGCACCCTGGCCGCCTTCGGCGCCGGGGTCGGTGGCGCCGACTCCCTGCTGGTCTTCCCGTTCGACGTCGCGATCGACGGCGGATTCCCGGACATAGCAACGAGTTTCGCTCGCCGCATCGCGCGCAACACGCAGCTGCTGCTGCTCGAGGAGTCGCATGTGGGTCGCGTCCTGGACCCGGCCGGTGGTTCGTGGTTCGTGGAGGACCTGACCGGCCGCCTGGCCGAGCAGGCTTGGGAGCAGTTCCAGGCCATCGAGGCGCACGGCGGATTCACCGAGGCCCGCGACTTCATCGCCGGCCAGATCGCCGAGGTGGCCGCCCGCCGTCGTGACGACATCGCGCACCGCCGGACGGCGATCACCGGTGTCAACGAATTCCCGAACCTCACCGAAGCGCCGCTGCCGCAAAGCGACTCGGCGTATTCGCCGCTCGCCGCCGGAAACCTGGTGCGTTACGCCGCGGAGTTCGAGGCGTTGCGGGACCGCTCGGACGCCTACCTGGCCCGCACCGGATCGCGCCCGCAGGTGCTGTTGCTGCCGCTGGGCCCGTTGGCCGAGAACAACATTCGCGCAACGTTCGCCTCGAACCTGCTGGCCTCCGGTGGCATCGAGGCGATCAACCCCGGGACGATCGACGCCGACGGTGTCGCGTCGGCGGTGACGGACGCGGGGTCGCCGACCGTGGCGGTCATCTGCGGCACCGACAAGCGATACCAGGACGAGGCCTCGGGCGTCGTGCAGGCCGCGCAGCGCGCCGGCATATCACGCGTCTATCTGGCCGGGCCGGAAAAGGCCGTGGCCGACGCCGAGCACCAACCGGACCAATTCCTGACCGCGAAAATCAATGCGGTCCAAGCTCTGTCGGATCTGCTCACGAGGCTGGGGGCGTAGTTACTGATGACGACCACTGCACCTGCTGTTGGCAGCTTCGCCGATGTGCCGCTGCACAGCGAGCGGACTGTTGCACCGGCGACCGAAGCCGCGGTCGAAGAACACGTGGCCGCCGCCGCGGCCGCGCATTCGTACACACCCGAGCAACTGCAATGGCAGACACCGGAAGACATCGACGTCAAACCGGTCTACATCGGCGCGGACCGCGCGGCCGTGGAAGCCGACGGGTATCCACTGCACAGCTTCCCCGGCGAACCGCCGTTCGTGCGCGGGCCCTACCCGACGATGTATGTCAATCAGCCGTGGACCATTCGGCAATACGCCGGGTTCTCCACCGCCGCGGAGTCCAACGCGTTCTACCGGCGCAACCTGGCCGCGGGCCAGAAGGGTCTGTCGGTGGCCTTCGACCTGGCCACCCACCGCGGGTATGACTCCGACCACCCGCGCGTGCAGGGTGACGTCGGAATGGCTGGCGTGGCAATTGATTCCATCCTCGACATGCGACAGCTGTTCGACGGCATCGACCTGTCGACGGTGTCGGTCTCGATGACCATGAACGGCGCGGTGCTGCCGATCCTGGCGCTGTACGTGGTGGCCGCCGAGGAGCAGGGTGTTCCGCCGGAGAAGCTGGCCGGCACCATTCAGAACGACATCCTCAAAGAGTTCATGGTGCGCAACACCTACATCTATCCGCCCAAGCCGTCGATGCGCATCATCTCCGACATCTTCGCCTACACCAGCGCGAAAATGCCGAAGTTCAACTCGATCTCGATCTCCGGCTACCACATCCAGGAGGCCGGGGCCACAGCGGATTTGGAGTTGGCCTACACGCTTGCCGACGGGGTCGACTACATCAAGGCCGGGCTGGACGCCGAGTTGGACATCGACAAGTTCGCGCCCCGGCTGTCGTTCTTCTGGGGCATCGGGATGAACTTCTTCATGGAAGTCGCCAAGTTGCGGGCGGGCCGGCTGCTGTGGAGCGAGCTGGTTTCTCAGTTCGGCCCGAAGAACGCCAAATCGCTGTCGCTGCGCACACATTCGCAGACCTCGGGCTGGTCGCTAACCGCGCAGGACGCCTTCAACAACGTCGCCCGCACCTGCATCGAGGCGATGGCCGCGACGCAGGGGCACACGCAGTCGCTGCACACCAACGCGCTCGACGAGGCGCTGGCGCTGCCCACCGACTTCTCGGCCCGCATCGCCCGCAACACCCAGCTGGTGTTGCAGCAGGAGTCGGGCACCACGCGGCCGATCGACCCGTGGGGCGGCTCGTACTACGTCGAATGGCTGACTCATCAGCTCGCGCAACGCGCCCGCGCCCACATCGCCGAGGTCACCGAGCACGGCGGCATGGCGCAGGCCATCAGCGACGGCATCCCCAAGCTGCGCATCGAGGAGGCGGCGGCCCGCACTCAGGCCCGCATCGACTCCGGGATCCAGCCGGTGATCGGGATCAACAAGTACCAGGTCGAAGAGGACCAAGAGGTCGAGGTCCTCAAGGTCGAGAACAGCCGGGTGCGCGCCGAGCAGCTGGCCAAGCTCAAGGAGCTGCGGGAAAGCCGTGACCAGGCGGCGGTGGACGCGGCGCTGGCGGAACTTTCGCGTGCGGCGGCCGCGCAATCCGGCGGAGCCGGCAAGGGGGATCGAGACGGGCTGGGCAACAACCTGCTGGCGCTGGCCATCGACGCGGCCCGCGCCAAGGCCACCGTCGGCGAGATCTCCGACGCGCTGGAGAAGGTGTATGGCCGTCACCAGGCGGAGATCCGTACCATCGCCGGGGTCTACCGCGACGAAGCACGGGGGGGCGGAAACATGACTTCCTTCTCGGACGCCACCGAACTTGTCGAGAAGTTCGCGGAAGCCGACGGTCGCCGCCCCAGAATTCTGGTCGCGAAGATGGGCCAGGACGGCCACGACCGCGGTCAGAAGGTGATCGCGACGGCGTTCGCCGACATCGGTTTCGACGTGGACGTCGGTTCGCTGTTCTCCACCCCCGAGGAGGTGGCCCGCCAGGCCGCCGACAACGACGTGCACGTGGTCGGGGTGTCCTCGCTCGCCGCCGGCCATCTGACGCTGGTGCCCGCGCTGCGCGAGGCGATGGCCGCAGTGGGGCGGCCCGACATCATGATCGTGGTCGGGGGCGTCATTCCGCCGGGCGACTTCGACGAGCTGTATAAGGCCGGGGCCGCTGCCATCTTCCCGCCCGGGACGGTGATCGCCGACGCCGCAATCGGTTTGCTGCACAAGCTCGCCGAGCGGCTGGGTTACGACCTGTAATGATCGCCGCGACACTGCAACTACCGACGGTGTTACTCGGGAAATGCGTCGCCAGTTGCAGTCTCGCGGTGTGGGAAAGATGAACCCGGAACAATTGGCCGAGGCGATCCGCAACGGTGATCGCACGGCGCTGCCGCGGGCCATCACGCTGCTGGAGTCCACCCGCGCCGACCATCACGAGAAGGCGCAGCGGCTGCTGTTGGAGTTGACGCCGGATTCGGGTAAGGCGCATCGCGTCGGCATCACCGGGATCCCCGGGGTGGGAAAGTCCACCAGCATCGAGGCCCTCGGCATGCATCTGATCGAACTGGGCCATCGGGTGGCGGTGTTGGCCGTCGACCCGTCGTCCACCCGCACCGGCGGCTCGATCCTCGGTGACAAGACCCGGATGTCGCGCCTGGCTATGCATCCGGATGCATACATTCGGCCGTCGCCCACGTCGGGCACCCTGGGCGGGGTGGCCAAGGCCACCCGCGAAACGGCGGTGCTGCTGGAGGCGGCCGGCTTCGACGTGATCCTGATCGAGACCGTGGGGGTCGGTCAGTCCGAGGTGACGGTGGCCAACATGGTCGACACCTTCGTACTGCTGACGCTGGCGCGCGGCGGAGATCAGTTGCAGGGCATCAAAAAGGGTGTGCTGGAGCTGGCCGACATCGTCGTGGTGAACAAGGCCGACGGGGATCACGTCGCCGAGGCCCGGTCGGCCGCGCGTGAGCTGTCCGGGGCGATCAGGTTGATACATCCGCGTGAAACGCTGTGGCGGCCGCCCGTCCTCACCATGAGCGCGGCCGAGGGGACCGGCCTCAAGGAATTGTGGGACACCATCGAACGTCACCGGCAGGTGCTCAGCGAGGCGGGGGAGTTCGAGGCGCGCCGCCGGGCCCAGTTGGTCGACTGGACCTGGCAGATGGTGCGCGACACGGTGCTGGACCGGCTGATGTCCAGCCCCGCGGTGCGCAAGATCCGTGCTGACGTGGAGCGAAAGGTCAAGGCGGGGGAGCTAACTCCCGCGCTGGCGGCCCAGCAAATATTGACGGCCGCGTCAGGCTAACGGATAGGTAAATAATCGGGATTCCGCTCCTGCCGGTTGTGAAATCGAAGTAAATTCAAAGTGTGACGGTGGATACCCGAGTCGATCGACGCGCGGTCCGTGTCCACGATGACCCTGACGCAGGTCATCGTGTGTCCGGCGCGGCGGACTCACACTTCGGTTGCGTCGTTCGTAGTTTCGCCAGCATGTTCCCGGCCCGCCGGTTCGGTGGTGGGGCGCTGGCCGTGTATCTCGACGGCCAGCCCGTTGTCGACGTCTGGACGGGTTGGTCAGATCGGGGTGGCCATACGCCGTGGTCGGCCGACAGCGCGACGATGGTGTTCTCGGCAACGAAAGGGATGGCCGCCACAGTCATTCACCGGCTCGCCGATCGGGGGCTGATCGACTACGACGCCCCCGTCGCCGAGTACTGGCCGGCGTTCGCGGCCAACGGCAAGGCCGACATGACCGTGCGCGACGTCATGCGGCATGCTGCCGGCCTGTCGGGCCTGCGGGGCGCCACCAAGGACGAACTGCTCGATCACGTTGTGATGGAGGAGAAGCTGGCCGCGGCGGCTCCCGGGCGGCTGCTGGGCAAGTCGGCGTATCACGCGCTGACTTTCGGCTGGCTGATGTCGGGCATCGGCCGGGCCGTGACCGGCAAAGGCATGGGCACGCTGATCCGCGAGGAGCTCGCCGAGCCGTTGGGCACCGATGGGTTGTATTTGGGACGCCCGCCGGCCGGGGCGCCGACGCGTGTCGCCCAGATCGTCGCCCCGCAGAACATCGTGAGCAATTCGCTCGTCAACTGCGTGACGCGCAAGGTCGTCAACGAGCTCTCCGGCGGATTCCGGTCCATGTACTTCCCGGGCATGATCGCCGCGGTTCAGGGCGACACCCCATTGCTGGACGCCGAGATCCCAGCGGCCAACGGGGTGACGACGGCCCGCGGCCTGGCACGGATGTACGGCGCCATCGCCAACGGCGGCGAGGTCGACGGCACCCGGTTCCTGTCCCGCGAGCTGGTCGCCGGCCTGACCGGCCGACGCAGCCTGCGCCCGGACCGAAACCTGTTCGTGCCGTTGGCGTTCCATCTGGGCTACCACAGCCTGCCCATCGGCAACGTGATGCCCGGCTTCGGCCATGTCGGGCTCGGTGGTTCGCTCGGCTGGACCGACCCGGCGAGCGGGGTCGCCTTCTCGCTGGTGCACAACCGGCTGCTGACACCATTCGTGATGACCGATCACGCGGCGTTCGTCGGCATCTATGCGCTGATTCGCAAGGCCGCCGAGAAGGCACGCGAACGCGGCTTTCAACCGGTCACCGAATACGGGGCACCGTTCTACGAGCCGGGGGCCGTCGCCGGCTAGCCACCTTCGTCGTCGGCCGCACCCCCGCGGGGGTGTTTTGTGGACGATGTACTCTGACCCGATGTTTGCCCCGTCGAATTCCGTGCATGCTCGCGGCGTTGCCGGAGAAAGCACGGTCGGTGATCGGCGCGTTGGGGGCGCGCTGATGGCCGGACGGCGATATCGGCATCCAGGAGAACGGCAAACTCAGGTCGCCTGGTCGAACGCATCGGAACCCCCACATGAGTGCGAACCCCGAAGTTTCCGGCCGCGATGCCACCGCCGGCCGCCGGCCACAGTGGCGAGGTGCGGCAAGTCCGAGGCTCGCGCAGGTATTCGACCCGCGACATAATGCGCTGAACGTTTGGCGCTTGGTGCTGGCGTCGGGCGTCATCCTGGAACACTCCTGGCCGCTGACCGGCCGCAAGCTGCATACTCCGGTCGACCAGTTGCTCACACAGGGGTGGGTGGACGGGTTCTTCGTCATCTCGGGCTTCCTCATCACGTCGAGCTGGGTGCGCAACCCGCGCCTCCGCGAGTACTTCGTCGCCCGTGGCCTTCGGATCTTTCCGGGCCTGTGGGTCTGCCTGGTGGTGGTCGCGTTCGTCATCGCCCCAATCGGCGTGCTGATCCAAAAAGGTTCTGCCGTGCGGCTATTGCTGTCTCCCGCGCCGATTACCTATGTACTGAACAACGCCGTATTGAACGTGTACCACGCCGGCATCGATGGAACGCCGAAGAATGTCCCCTTCCCGGGCGTGTGGGACGGGGTGCTGTGGACGCTCATCTTCGAATTGTTCTGCTACATCGCCGTCGCCATTGCCGGCATAGCCGGCCTCTTCAATCGCCGGTGGCCCGCTCCTGTGGTGTTCACACTCTTTCTTGTCGCCGCGGTGCTGGTCTCCTACCCGGTCGACGCGGTGCCGACGTTCCCGCAGATGGTGACGCGGTTCGCGCTGGTGTTCGCTGCGGGTGCAGTGCTGCACGAGTTTCGGGACAAAATTCCCGCTCGATGGTCACTCGTGGCCTTGAGCGCCGTCATCGTCGTGGCGGCCGGCCTGCTGGTGCCCAACTACCGGATACTGGCCGCGCTTCCGCTGGCTTACGCCGTCGTCGTTTCGGGCGCGCTGATCCACAACGAGCGCTTGCGGTTGCGCACCGACCTTTCCTATGGCGTCTACATCTACGCGTGGCCGATGCAGCAGTTGCTGGTGATCTGCGGGCTCGCCTTCTTGCATCCGCTGGCGTTCGCGTTCGTCGCCGCCGCCGCGACCCTCCCGCTGGCCGCACTCAGCTGGTTCCTGGTGGAAAAGCGTGCGCTGTCGCTCAAATCGCGCTTCAAGCGCAAAGCGCGCGGATGGGGTGCCGCGGATATCGGGGAACAACCCGCCGCGGACGCCGTCTCGGCCGAATGAGCGCCTGACGAGTTCTTGGGCTGCGTTTGCACTGCGGTGCCCGGCTCGTGTGATTCGCCGCTGATCTAAGAATCCCGGCGCCGAACCCGGGAAAAGCGCCGCCTATTCGGCGTCTTTGGCGCACTGATTTACGTGGCCGAAGACGCTTCGTGACCGGTCGCGTGGTGGCCAAAGGGGAGTAATTGAACACCGCGCGAGAAATTGCAAAGTCATGCATAATGACCAGATCCCGGGGGCCTGACAGACGCGAACTGAAAGGTATGGGTTTCGCGATGACGCCTGCCCCCACGACCAAGTCCGCCGATAGCGTCGCCACTGGCGGCGATTTTCCGGCGCCTGCCGCCCGCTCCCGATGCGAAGTTCGCCCCGTCGCGCTGTTCGTGATGGGCATGGCACGGTCGGGGACATCGGCGCTCACCCGGGTCCTGTCGCTCTGCGGGAGCACCCTGCCGGCCGGGATGTGCGGCGCCGACGGGAACAACCCGCGCGGCTATTGGGAGCCGCGCGCGGCGATCATGCTCAACGAGACGATTTTGCGACGCCACGACAGCAATTGGTACGACCCGACTATGCGCCTGCAGGAAGAGTGTGCGTTCGGCGCCGGGGAGAAGGCCGCCTGCATCGCGGAGATCGGCGCTTACCTGGGCACGCTGCCGGCCGCGCCGCTGGTGGTCATCAAGGAACCGCGGATCACCGCGCTGTCCGAACTGTGGTTCGAGGCGGCGCGCCAGGTCGGCTTCGACGTCGCCGCAGTGATTGCGGTGCGCCACCCGCAAGAGGTGATCGCCTCGGCGGCCAAGTACGTGCAGACCTCACCGGAGCTCTCGAGCGCCCTATGGCTCAAATACAACCTGCTCGCCGAGCGGCACACCCGCGGCATACCGCGGGTATTCGTCGACTACGCGAACCTGCTCGACGACTGGCACCGCGAGATGAAGCGCATTGCGACGACGCTCGAAATCGATCTGGACACCGCCGAAGAGGGTGCAATCGAGGAGTTTCTCACTCCGGATCTTCGTCGCCAGAGATCCTGCGGCCCGGTGGCAGATCATTTCGGCACGGACTGGATCTCCGCGGTCTACGAAGCGCTGCGCGGGGCCGCCCAGGACGACCCTTTGAACGCATCGACACTGGATCGGGTGTTCGAGTCGTATCAGGCCAGCGAGCGGGATTTCCGGTTGGCCTTCACGGAATTCCACAGTCGAACCAACAGCGTGGTTCGCCGGGTGTTCAGGCCGTTCCTCGTGAAGCCGATCCTGGAGATCGCCGCGATGGTGCACAGGCGCAGGGGAGCCTGGGCCTAGACGCCGTTTCGCGCTGGTCAGCGACGTCCTCTCCGTGAAACGTTGGCCTGGAGTGAGATATGCACCCCCGCGGCGTCCATCCAAACATTAAGTAAGCGAAACAAATTCGTAAAATCTGTGTGCTGATCCATCGGGTCCGGTTATAGTTCTGACGGGCACAATATCCGATGAAACCGGGGGCGAAGTTGGCGGTCGCAAGTCAGACCTGACTCCGCATGGGGAGTTCGGTTCAAGTATCTCCTCTTTCGCCAAAGATGTTGAGAGCGCTGAGATTCAGCCTCGGACTTCGCAGCGTACGTGAAGACGCTGGCTCCGGTGGATTGCTGCCCTCCCGTCGAGAGGCCTTGCAGCAAACCGGAACGGCATAGACAACAACCGAATTCCGGAAGTCGGCCAGGCGCACGACGAGTGAAAGGTGTGGATTCGCGATGAAATTGGCCCGCACGAGCAAACCAACCGAAGACACCGCCAGCTCCGTCGGCACTCGCCCGGTCGTGCTGTTCGTGCTGGGGCCGCAACGGTCCGGGACTTCGGCGCTCACCCGGGTTCTCTCGCTATCCGGAGGCACCCTCCCGGCTGGGCTGCTGGGCGCCGACGCGAACAATCCGCTCGGTTATTGGGAGCCGCGGGCAGCCATCTCGCTCAACGAAACGATCCTGCGCCGGCTCGGAACCAATTGGTACGACCCGTCATTGCGCTTTTTGGACAATGGTGCAGTCGCTCGCGACGAGAGCGAGGCGTGCACCGCGAAGATCGCCGCGTATTTGTCCAGTCTGCCTGCGGCGCCGCTCGTGGTGATCAAGGAGCCCAGGATCACCACGCTGTCTGACCTGTGGTTCAAAGCGGCACGTCAGGCTGGATTCGACGTCGCGTCGGTCATCGCGGTACGCCATCCGCAAGAGGTCATTTCGTCGATCGTGAAGTCCTGGCACGTCTCTCCCGCGCTCGCGAGTGCGTTGTGGTTGAAATGCAACATCCTCGCAGAACGAAACACTCGCGACGTGCCGCGCGTCTTCGTCGACTACGCGAACCTCCTCGATGACTGGCGTCGCGAAATGAAGCGAATTTCCACCGAGCTGCCGATCGAACTGGACACCCAGGACGAGGACGCCGTCGAAGCGTTCCTTACTCCCGGTCTGCATCGGCAGCGGCACTGCGGGCCGGTGACGGATCTCTTTGGCGCGGATTGGATCTCCCTGGTCTACGATGGGCTGCGCGAGGCAGCCCAGGACGACCCTCTCGACATTTCAACGCTGGACCGCGTTTTCGCGTCCTACCGCGCGAGTGAGCGGGATTTCCGCAAGGCTTTCGAGGACTTTCACGGTTTATCGAACAGCGTGCTCTTCCGCATCTTCCGGCCCGTCGTCGCTCGGCCGGTGATGGAGGCCATCGCAATGGCGCATCGGCACAAGGGGACTTGGGCCTAGTTCGCCGCGGGCCGCGGTCGCGCACGTCGTGCGGGTTCCGCGCGCCGGTCGAGCCGCTTCGCAGAATTCTCTGATGCCGCGGGAAGTCCCCGATATGATCGACCGGACCGCGCGGCGATGCGTGCCGGTCGCTTAAATCCGGAGTACACGAAAGAAAGGCGTCGATTCTTGTCAGCGTCCGTGCTCATCAGTGGTGGGGCAGGATTCATCGGGTCGGCGCTCTCACACCGTCTCGTCGAGAACGGCTACGACGTCGCCGTCATGGACGTCTTGCATCCGCAGGTGCACGGCGGGAATCGGCCGCTCGAGCTGCCGCCGGCCGTGCGGCTTTTCACCGGCGACGTCACGCATGCACCCGATTGGGACGCGGTGTTGCGGCTGTTCCGCCCTTCCCAGGTCGTGCATCTGGCGGCCGAGACCGGAACCGCACAATCGCTCTCCGAGGCGACCCGCCACGGTTCGGTGAACGTGGTGGGAACCACCCAGCTTCTCGACGCCTTGAGCCGCTCGGGAATCGTGCCCGAACAACTGGTCCTGGCGTCGTCCAGGGCGGTGTACGGCGAGGGCGCGTGGCAGTCCGGCGCGCAGGTTTTCTATCCGAAACCCCGCAGCCACGCGCAGCTCGTGGCGGGCGTGTGGGATCCGCAGGGACCGGCGGGCGGGCAGGCGGTGCCGCTGCCCAGCCGCGCCGACCGGACAGAGCCCCGGCCCACCAACGTCTACGCGGCGACCAAGCTCGCCCAGGAGCACCTGCTGGGCGCCTGGACGGCGGCGCACGACACCAACCTCAGCGTGCTGCGACTGCAGAATGTCTACGGCCCCGGCCAGTCCCTGACCAACTCGTATACCGGGATCGTCGCGCTGTTCGCGCGGTTGGCGCGTCAGGGGCTTGCGCTGGAGGTCTACGAGGACGGCCGGATCGTGCGCGACTTCGTCTACATCGACGCCGTCGTCGACGCGCTGTTCGCGGCCATCCAGCGGCCCGCAACCCAGCCGCGCTGCCTGGACATCGGGTCCGGAAACGCCACCACCATCCATGAGCTGGCCAACAAGATCGCCGCGATGTGTGACGCGCCCGAACCCGTCGTCGTCCCGAAATTCCGCGACGGCGACGTTCGCGCAGCGAGTTGCGACATCGAGCCGGCGCAAACCGAGCTCGGCTGGCATCCGAATTCCACGCTCGACGACGGTCTGGGCGCCCTACTCGAGTGGATCGGCGGGCAGGCCGAAGTGTCGGCCCGGTGAACGACGCGGGCCGTCCCGTCGTTGAACACGTCGTACGCCGTTGAAGCGTGGGGTCCCGCGAATTCGTTGGTAAAGATAACGCCCCGTTAAGCCTATGATGGGTGGCACTACTCGGGTAGGGCACGTATGAGGCACCGGTAGGAGCGGGGGGCACGCCAAGGAGGCCGGTCAGGCGAGTTAGTGGGACAAATGCGCGACGCATTGATGTCCCCGACGCTGTCGGGGACATCAATGCCAGTACTTCTCTGAACTAAGGGGCAGCTTTGACCGTCACCGATCGTGACATGCGATCACCATTTCTGGACACCCGATCCGCGTACCTCGAGTTACTACGACGCAACCTCACCCAATACGGCAGCGACGAGCTGATACCGGTTGGCTTGTACCGCCTGGGCCGTCCACTTTTCAAAACCCGCAACCTGATGCTTGTGCGCAAGCGTCCATTCAACAAAAACGCGCGTGACCTCGGCCTGGACTGGCCGGCGGATGCCTTGACGATGATCGGCATGCAGCGGCTGACCAGCTTGCAGCAGTGCGTGGAGACGATCCTGAAAGACGACGTCCCGGGTGATCTCGTCGAGTGCGGCGTGTGGCGGGGAGGGGCGTCCATCTTGATGCGCGCCGTGCTGTCCGCGTACGGCGACAAGACGCGGTCGGTGTGGCTGTGCGATTCGTTCGAAGGGGTGCCGCCACCGGATGCCGCGAACTACCAGGCGGACAAGGGCATCAACTTGCATCGTGCCGCCGGTGTTCTGGCAATTCCTCAGGCGCAAGTGAAAGCGAATTTCGAGCGGTATGGATTGCTCGACGATCAGGTTCGCTTTGTGCCCGGTTGGTTCAAGGACACCCTGCAGGACGCCCCGATCGAACGCATTTCCGTGCTGCGGCTGGACGGCGATCTCTACGAATCGACGATTCAGGCGCTCGATGCGCTCTATCCGCGGCTGTCGTCCGGCGGCTTTTGCATTGTCGACGACTATCACGCCATCGATGCATGTCGTCGGGCGGTGACGGACTACCGTACGCAACATGGGGTGACCGCAGAGATCCAGGAGATCGACGGCACCGGCGTGCTGTGGCGCAAGCCGTGAGGCGCACCCGCCTCTAGTTATGCAGTCGCGCAAACCGGTGCTGTGGAGATGCGTCGATATTTACAGTGATATCGGTGGTTCACCACCATGGAAGGCGCAACCGAAGGGCATGGATTCGCGATGAAATGTGTGCTGGCCAGCTATGGAACGCGCGGTGATATCGAGCCTTCCCTGGTTGTCGCACGCGAACTGCAACGCCGGGGCCATGACATGGTCATGGCCGTCCCGCCCGACTCGGTCAGCTTCACCGAGGCCGCCGGGCTGACGGCGGTGCCGTACGGGCTGGAATCGCAGGCCTGGCTCGACGTGTACCGCGACTTCTGGACGGCATTCTTCCGCGGGTTCTGGAAGATCCAGGAGATGCGCGGCATGTGGCGCGAGATGTGGGATCTCAGCGACCAGTGCTGGGCGCAGATGAACACCACGCTGCTGTCGCTGGCCGATGGAGCCGACCTGGTGTTCGCCGGCCAGAGCTACCAGGAGCCGGCCGCCAACGTCGCCGAGTACTACGACCTTCCGTTGGCCACCCTGCATCACGTTCCCATGCGGCCCAACGGCCAGGTCGTTTCGATCCTGCCAGCGCCACTGGCCCGCTCGGCGATGACGGGGTTCGACTGGTTCTGTTGGCGCCTGAATAAGAAGGTCGAAGACAGCCAGCGCCGAGAATTGGGGCTGCCGAAGGCGACGGGACCGTCACCGCGGCGGATCGCCGACCGCGGCTCGCTGGAAATTCAGGCCTACGACGAGGTTTGCTTTCCGGGTCTGGCGGCCGAGTGGGCGAGATGGGATGGCTTGCGGCCCTTTGTCGGCACGCTGACGATGGAGCTGACCACGGAAGCCGACGACGAAGTGATGTGGTGGATTCGCAGCGGAACACCGCCGATCTGCTTCGGTTTCGGCAGTATGCCGGTCGAATCTCCGGCCGAAACAGTCGAGATGATCAGCACGGCCTCCGCGCAGCTGGGCGAGCGGGCGTTGATTGCCGCCGGCCGCAGCGACTTCAGCGGCGTCCCCCTTGCCGATCACGTCAAGGTGGTGGGTCCGGTGAACTACGCGGCCATATTTCCCGTCTGCCGCGCGGTGGTTCACCACGGTGGCTCGGGCACCACGGCCGCGAGCCTGCGCGCCGGAGTTCCCACGCTGATCTTGTCGATGGACGCTAATCAGACAATCTGGGGTGCCCAGCTCAAACGGCTGAAAGTCGGTACCACACGGCGGTTTTCGGCAACCGACCGCGAATCACTGGTATCGGACCTGCGCCGGATCCTGGCCCCGGATTACGCTCAGCGCGCCCGCGAGATCGCGGCCCGGATGACCAAGCCGGCCGACAGCGTGGTCAAAGCAGCCGATGTCGTGGAGAACTTCGTCAACTCGCGCAGTCATACCCGATCCAGCTAGGTTCGCTATAACCATTGCGCAGGGAAAATAGCCGATTTAGTTATCGAATAGGGCATGCCGGCCGAGTTGCCGCTTTCGCAGACACGATTTCGATCGTCTGGCAGACTCACGTAAGATCAGCGACGACGCCTTGGAGTACAGCTATACCGAACCAGGGTTGTCATACTTATACGGTCGGGGGGAGGGCCGGTGAGGTTGGCTTTGTCGCCGCTGATAACACCGATGCACTCTTACGGGCAAGTTTGGCCTCGGGCTGCCAAATCCGTTGCGAAACAACTACAGAAGATGTCTCTGAGCAGATTGCAGCGCCAACGGCGAGCCGCGGATCACCGAGCGGAAACGCCGCGGCCAACGTTGTCGACGCCGTCGGAGATTGATTAAGGTAACACTCGCGATGAAATTTGCTGTGGCAAGCTATGGAACGCGTGGGGATATCGAACCTTGCCTCACCATCGGTCGTGAACTGATGCGCAGGGGTCATTCGGTACGCATGGCCGTTCCGCCCAATCTCGTCGAACTGGCCGAGTCGGCCGGCCTTCCGGCGATCGGCTATGGCCCAGACATGCACGACTTTTGGAGCGACGAATTCATCCGGGACTTCTGGAAAAATTTCCGCAAGGGACCGATCAGCTTGATGCGCGAAGCCTGGGAACCGGTGCTGCGGAACTGGCAGGAAATGAGCGCGGCACTGATGTCGGTGGGCGCGGGTGCCGATTTGCTGTTCACCGGCCAGCTTTACCAGGACTTGGCCATCAACGTCGCGGACTATTACGACATTCCGATGGCCACGCTGCATTACATCCCGATGCGCCCCAACGGCGAGCTGCTGCCCAGAGTGCCCGCGCCCCTGGTCCGCACCGGAATGTCGATATACGACTGGATGTGCTGGCGGATGAACAAGAAGGCCGAGGATCGGCAGCGCCGTGAGCTCGGCCTAGCGACCGCCACGGTTGCCTCACCGCGACGGATCGCCGAACGTGGCTCGCTGGAAATCCAGGCGTATGACGACGTGTGCTTCCCCGGTCTTGCTGACGAATGGAAGAAGAAGTGGGGCAGCCAGCGGCCGTTCGTGGGTTCCCTGACCATGGAACTGACCACGGACTGCGACGACGAGGTCTTGGCGTGGATCGCCCAGGGAACGCCGCCGATCTGTTTCGGTTTCGGCAGCATGCCGGTCGCCGAAACCCCCGCCGACACGGTCCGGATGATCGGCGCCGCCTGCGCGGAGTTGGGGGAGCGGGCGTTGATCTGCTCGGGCTGGAGCGACTTCACCGACGTCCCCCAGTTGGAACACGTCAAGGTCGTCGGCGTGGTCAACTACACGAAGATCTTCCCCTCCTGCCGTGCCGTCGTGCATCACGGCGGATCGGGCACCACGGCGGCAGGCCTGCGCGCCGGCGTTCCCACGCTGATCCTCTGGACGGCGGGCGATCAGCCGATGTGGGGGTCTCACGTCAAACACCTCAAGGTGGGCACGTCCCGGCGGTTCGCGGCCTCGACGCCCGAAACGCTGGTGTCGGATCTGCGGAAGATCCTCGCGCCGGAGTACCTCACTCGTGCGCGTGAGCTTTCCACCAGGATGAGCAAACCCGCCGAGAGCGCGGGTCACGCAGTCGATTTGCTGGAGGAGTTCGCCCGCGCGGGGCGATGCGTTCCCGGTTTTCCAGCAGAGCGCAGTCGCTGAGCCGGGGACGGATACACTGCGAAACGCTTTGACGGCGTCGATGGGAGTCTAGGCTCTCTAGCGGTACCACTGAGATGCGGAGTTAGGGGCAGTTTTGGCCGTGACCGATCACGACACGCGGTTTGCATACCTCGACCTGCTCCGGCGCGACCTCACCAGGTATGGCAGCGACGAGCTGGTGCCGGTGGGGTTGTACCGGCTGGGCCGTCCCCTCTTCAATACCCGCAACCTGATGCTCGTGCGGAAACGTCCGTTCAACAGGCAAGCTCGCGATCTCGGTCTGGACTGGCCGGCGGACGCCCTGACGATGATCGGCATGCAGCGGTTGACCAGTTTGCAGAACTGCGTGGAAAAGGTTCTGGAAGAGGACGTCCCCGGCGACCTGGTCGAGTGCGGTGTGTGGCGCGGTGGCGCCTCGATCCTGATGCGCGCCGTGCTGGCGGCCCACGGGGACGAGAAGCGGGCCGTGTGGCTGTGCGATTCCTTCGCCGGCGTGCCGCCCCCGGACACCGTCAATTACAAGGCGGACAAAGGGATTAGGCTGCACCGCCACGCGCGCATCCTGGGCGTGCCGCAGGAACATGTCAAGGCGAATTTCGAGCGCTACGGGTTGCTCGACGATCAGGTTCGTTTCCTCCCGGGGTGGTTCAAGGACACCCTGCAGGACGCCCCGATCGATCACATCTCGGTGTTGCGGCTGGACGGCGACCTTTATGAATCGACGATCCAGGCGCTCGACGCGCTCTACCCGCGGCTGTCACCCGGAGGGTTTTGCATCGTCGACGACTACCACGCGATCAAGGCGTGCGCGCAGGCCGTGACCGACTACCGCACACAACACGGCGTGACCGACGAGATCATCGAGATCGACGGCACCGGCGTGCTGTGGCGCAAGTCGTGAGATAGCTGAAACCCTAAGTGTCCGAAATGGTTTGCCCTCCTGGGAGGGATGGTCGAAACACGATCACGGCGCAACCATCGCGTTCTCCGCGGACGCTGTGTGCGCCGATGTTATGGTTGCCGCCGTGGCAACAGGGCTGACAACAGGCACTCGCCTCAGGATGTGGTGGGTGCGCACCGAATACTGGCTCGCGCGCACGCTGCTGCCGGACGTCTACGCCAACGACGCGCTGATCACGTTCAACAACTTTCACGGCTTCCTTGATGATCCCGATTTCCAGCGCGCCTACCAGCGGGGTGCCAAATCTTTGGGCAACGAGGATTGGTACCAGTGGCAGTGGCGCGTGCACGTCGGGCTGTGGGCTGCCGCGAGTGCCAGCCAGCTGGAGGGTGATTTCGTCGAGTGCGGTGTGAGTTACGGCTTTTTGAGCAGCGCCATCATGGAGTACCTGGACTGGGATCGCTTGGGCAAGACGTTCTACCTGCTCGACACGTTCGCCGGAATCGACCCGCGGTTCGTTACCGAGAACGAACGCAAGGCCGGCGCGCTGGAGACGAGCGAGGGGCACCTGCGCAACGGGATGTACGCCAACGGCGTTGACAGCGTCCGCGCCAATTTCGCGCAGTGGCAGAACAAGCGCATCATCGTAGGCGCGGTGCCGGAAACGCTCGAGCAGGTGGAGGCGCCGTCGGTGGCATACCTGCACATCGACATGAACTGCGCTCCTCCCGAAGTCGCTGCGCTGCGCTTCTTTTGGCCGCGCCTGACACCTGGGGCATTTGTGCTGCTGGACGACTATGCGAATCGGGGACGTGGCGAGCAACTCGCCGCCATGGACGAGGTCGCCCGCGAGCTGGGCGTGAAGATCTGCTCGCTGCCCACCGGGCAGGGCCTGCTGATCAAACCGGCGCGCTGATAGCCGCCGGCGACACGTAAACCCGCCTCAGTCAGCCACTTTGCGCCGGACTGCGGTTTCCAACAGGTCGGCGGTGCGCTCGATGGCTGCGGCGGGTTTGGTCATCCGAGCGGCGAACTCCCGGGCTTGGATGGCGTATTCCGGGGCGAGGATCTGGCGCAGGTCCGCGACCAGAGTTTTCTCGGAGGTGGCCGAAAAACGCCGGGCCGTACCCAATTTCAGCCGTTTGATCGCAGCGGCCCAATACGGTTGATCGGCCGAGCTCCACAGGGCCAGGGTCGGGATTCCCGCGCGCAGGCTTGCCGCCGTGGTGCCCGAACCACCGTGGTGAACGATCACCCGGCAGGCGGGAAAGATCGCCGCGTAGTTCACCACACCGACCGCTTTGACGTGGTCGAAACTCGGCACGTCGCTGAAGTCGGTGCCGCCGAAGCAAATTAGCGCCCGCTCGCCCAACTGTGCGCAGGCCGCGCCGATCATGTTGACCGTGTCGGCCGCAGATTCGAGCGCGATGCTGCCCGATCCGAAGCAAATCGGCGGTGTTCCCGAGGCGATCCACGATGCGACGTCCTCATCGGCGTTCGTCGGCAACTCCATGGTCAGCGCCCCGACGAACGGGCGCCGGTCACCCCAGCGAGCCCATTCGGCCGCCAGTCCGGGAAAGAAGATCTCGTCGTACGCCTGGATTTCCAGCGATCGGCGTTCGGCGATTCGTCGCTGCGAGCGATGCGTTGCCTTCGGCAGGCCGAGTTCACCGCGCTGTGCGTTGTCGACGTCCTTCGTCGCGCGCCAAAACAGCCATTCGATCGTCGTCATCGTGGAGCGCATCAGCGGCGCAGGCACACTCGGCACGAGCCGGCCGTTGGCGCGCATGGGGAAGTGATGCAGCGAGGCCAGAGGAATGCCGTAATACTCGGCGACGTTGGCCGCGGCCTGCTCGAAATTCAGGCCCGTGGAAAGCAGGTCGGCGTCGTCCGCCAGCGACTTCAAGGTGGCGCTCACGTCGCCCCAGTACTTGATCAGGGGATCCCAAACTTTGAGCACCAGCCCGACCGGATTGCGGAAGAAGTCCGTCCACATGTTGCGAAGGAATTCCTCGTGCAAGAACTCCTGGACTTTCGGCCCGTACGGAACGGCAGTCAGCCCGGCTGACTCGACGAAGCCGACGAGTTCGGGCGGGACGGCCATGCGAACTTCATGCCCCCGGCGCAGCAGTTCGAGGCCAACGGCAGCAGACGGTTCGATGTCGCCGCGAGTTCCGTAACTCGCCAGGGCAAACTTCATCAGGGTCCTAACCTACAGTCGCCGAGCGTTGGCGACGTCAAGGATATCGACCCTTATCGCCGGCCCTGGCCGCGGCACGGGGCCGATGCGCACAACGGCGCGGCGCCGGATGCCGCTAAGAGGCCAACTCGATGAGGCCCAATCGTTTTGACACCTCGACCGCCCCCACCAAGCCGGGCGCGGCACATATCTCCAGCCAGGCTTGACGCATACCGGGGTTGAAGTCGATGTCATCGAACAGCACCCACCCTCCCGGCGCCATTCGCGGCTTGAGGATCTGCCATTGCCGCGTCACGAAATCATGGGTGTGGATGCCGTCCACCAGGGCCACGTCGATCGGGGCGGGAATGTCGTCCACGTGGTCTTCGAAGGCACCCCGGGTCAGCGTGTAGCGGTCGGTGACGGAACTGATGTTTCGTTCCGCGATGTCGGCCCAGGCCGGGTTGATCTCGAACGAATACATCCGGCCCCGCCGAAGCGCCGAGGACAAGTACATCCCGGACACCCCGAACGCCGATCCGAACTCCACCACGACCCCGGGGTCGTGCCACCCCACCAGGTAGGCGTACAGGTCGCCCTGCCACGACGCGGCCCGGACCTGTTTGGGTTTCCGGGTGGCACCCGGCTGGCCGTAGGCCTCAGCCAAGGGCAGGGCACCAATCTTGTTTGTTGACAGCGCCGATGATTCGATCTCGGCTTTGCGCGCCGCGGGTGGTAATCGTCGGGGGAGGTCCGCGATGCGGCCGCCGCGTTTGACCCAATTGATTTTCAACGCTTTTCGTAGCGGCATCACGACGCGAGACCCAACTCCGCTGCGAGAGCGCCGTACTCGTTGTGAAGGCGTTGTTTCAGGCCCGCGACCGCGGCGCGCTTCCTGCGTCGGATGTCCGATGAGTTCGCGATCGCGTCGAGTACCCGGTCGACCACGGCGGCGCTACTGACTTCATCGGTTCGAATCAGTGACCGTTCATCATCGATAGCGAGCGCGAAGTCCCGGCACTTCGGTTGATACTCAAGCGAAACGACAGGTGTATCGGACAGAGACGCCAAAACGCTCGCGTGAAGTCGCGTGACGATGGCCGCAGAACAGCGGGCCAGTTCTCTCGCGGCAGCACCGGCGTCGGTCGGGACCACCAGCTGTGCGCCCGGAATATCTCGCAGCGCCAGTTCGGTCCAGCGTCTGTCTTCCGGATTCATCAGTATCCCGACGAGGCGGTAGCCGTGCGATGACAGGTGCTTGGCGGCGACGGCTATCTCGTCCGCCAGCTGCACCGGGTCGTGTCCCCAAAGGTCGTCGCCGAAGCCGAGATTCACTCCGATCAGGCCGTCTTCGGGAGTGACGTCGGGTCGGGGGAGAAGCAGCGCCGGGTCGCCGGATACCTCGACGTTCAGCCCGATATCGCACAACAGCTCAGCGCTTCGCGGCCCCCGCACGGACACGGTACGGAATTTGGAGAGTATCGGCGCCCAGCGCTGGAGCTCGTTTTTGCCCGAGCCGCTATTGCGTCCGCCGAAGACCGGATCTTCGACGCCAACACCGATCGCGTAGCTCCCCTTGTCTTTGGTGAGCGCCAAACCGCGATTGACCAGCAGCCGCCACTGGCTCCGTCCGACGAGCGTGCCGCCACCCACGACTTGCCGGCTGCGCCGCAGCGATCGGTTCAAACCCATTGCGGCCGTTGCGGTTGCATACATCAACTGGTGCGGAAGGCGCGGTAGATCGAGGAAGGTCGCCCCGACCAGCTGGCCCCGAACCGCGTCATAGATCGCGTCGTCGCCGAGATTGCCCAGCCCGTGCCAGCCGAGGTAAGCGACCGTCGGATCTTTGGTGGCGGTCATCGTCAGGCGCTCAGCCGCTCGTCATCTCCGCGTCCCGCGCCGGTTTCGGTGGCAGCGGCACGGCCGGTGAGCTTGCGTCGCAACTTCTTGAGGCGGCCGCCGGGCGTTTTGGTCCAGCGGTTCTGCAGGGCCAGCGTGGCGATCCGCGGGTACTCGGCGGTGGTTTGCACCAGGAGTGCTTGGCCTTCGGGATCTGGAACCTGTTTGGCGATCGCGCGGAGCACCCAGTTGGCGTTTTTGGCCACGATCTCTTCGCGCAGTGGGTCGCCGGAGACGACCTCGAGCATGGCGTCCAAAGTCGCCGCGTGCGCGAGACCTTGCGTCCGCCAGAATGTTGCGGGGTCGGTGACGGACTTGTACCACATGCCGCGCGGGTGGCGACGGTAGACGGCCATGGTCTCCGGCAGCATGGCGATTTCGCCTTCGGCGGCGTGACGGACGTGCAGGTACCAGTCCAGGGGCATGACGTCGGTCGGAATGTCGTCGTAGCGGGGGAGGCGGCGGTACATCACCGAATTGGTCTGGATGAAGTTGCGGGAGAGCAACGTCTCGAGGCTGAGGTCGCCGGCCCGAAAAGGCGGCGGAAATTTCGGCATGAACACCTCTTCGAACTTGCGGTACATGGCGTGCACAAGCTTCTCGTCCTCGGCGCGGTCGTCAGTCCAGACGACCTGAACCGGATGGAAACACACTGCCGTGTCCGGGTTCTGGTCGAGTAACGCCACTTGTTTGCTTAGTTTCAGCGGGTCGACCCAGTAGTCGTCCCCCTCGCACAGCGCGATGTATTCACCACGTGCGGCCGATAGGGCGCCGGTCAGGTTCGCGTTGAGGCCGAGGTTGGTGGACCGCAGGATCGGCCGGAACAGGTGCGGGTGGCGGTCGGCGTAGCCCTGGATTATGTGTGGTGTGGCGTCGGTCGAGGCGTCGTCGGCAACGATGACCTCCACCGGAAATTCGGTCTGCTGGGCGAGGAAGCTGTCCAATGCGTCGCGGACGTAGGCCTGCTGGTTGTGGGTGGTCGACACCACGCTGACCCTGGGCCGGCCGGTTGTTTGCCGTGCGGTCACTGGGAGCCTCTCTGTTGCGCGGCGGCTGCGCCGCGGTCGAACGGCACCCTGCCGTTGAGCAGCGAACAAAATATTTGCGAAACGATGCCGTTCCCACAGCGGTTACGTACCGGGCGACCCAGGGGGATGCGACGAGGTACGTTACTGACGCTTTGGTCAATTATAGCCATGGCGGAATCTGACCGCACATCGAGCAAGCGTTGAGGTGCGCCGGGTTTGAAGTGCAGGGGAACCAGCAATTGAGGTGAGCGTACTTCGGCTTCCGTAATGCGTTGTGAAATCTGGATTACCGTTTGTAAAGACTGTCTTCGGCAACCAGTCCGCGCAGCTTACCCGGCGAACTTCTCCAAGAGGTTGGCGGCGTTCTCAACGCTTTCGGCAGGTCTGGTCATTCGCGCTGAGATCGCGCGGGCGCGGGTGGCGTATTCCGGAGTGAGGATCTGTGCCAGGTCGGCGATCAGCGATTCCTGGGTCGTCTCCGAAAAGGGCCGGGCCAGGCCAACTTTCAATCGTTGGATCTGGCCGGCCCAGATCTTTTGATCGCTCAAACTCCAGAGGCTCAACGTGGGGACGCCGGCGCGCAGGCCGGCGGCCGTGGTGCCCGCGCCGCTGTGGTGCACAACCGCACGGCAGGCGGGAAAGACCGTTGCGTAATTCACCGGGCCCACCACCTTGACGTGGTCGAACTGTGCGGCAGCGCTGAAGTCGGTTTTGCCCGAGCACACCAGCGCCCGCTCGCCCAGCTGCGTGCAAGCCTTTGCGATCATGTTGATCGTGTCGGCCGGAGACGCTACCGCCGTGCTGCCGAAGCCGAAACAGATCGGGGGCGTTCCAGCCGCGATCCACGACGAGACGTCGTCGTCGGCGTCCGTCGTCAACTCCATCGTCAGCGTCCCGACAAACGGCCGTTGGCCATTCCAATCCGCCCATTCGTGGGCCAGCCCCGGGAAACACACCTCGTCGTAGGCTTGGATCTCGAGTGCGCCGCGGGCTGCCATCCGTTGGGGCGCAGGTCCTTTCGCCTGCGGCAGGCCGAATTCACGGCGCTGTGAGTCTTCGGCCTTCTTGGTCACCCGCCACTGCGTCCAATCCAGTGCCGTCATTGCCGTGCGCACCAGCGGCGCCGGCAGATTGGGCGAGAGTTGGCCGTTGGGTCGCATCGGGAAGTAATGCATCGTGGCCAACGGGACGTTGAGGTATTCGGCCACGTTCGCCGCGACCCCCGGGAAACCCGGGCCGGTAAACACCAGGTGGGCGCCGTCGCAGAGCGATGTCAGGGTTGCACTCATCTCCGCCCAGGACTCGGCCAGCAAATCTTGGGCTTTCCGCCACCGCCTTCTGACCTCCGGGAAGTCCCAGAACTTGCCGAGGAAGTCGGTGTCCCAAAAGCCGTCCTGCTGATCCGGCCCGTACGCGACCGCGGACAGTCCGGCCGACTCGACGAGGGGCACCAGGTTGGGCGGGACGGCCATGCGCACGTCATGCCCCCGGCGCTGCAGTTCGCGGCCGATCGCGGTGCAGGGTTCGGCATCGCCGCGAGTTCCATAGCTGGCTAGGGCGAACTTCACGACGAGTCCTTTCCGTGATCACTGCGTAGGCGATGGCGGAGACGGTATCTCTACTCGAGTATCTCTACTCGAGTATTTCTAATTCGTCAGCTGGTTCGTGGCGTTTTCGGGTGTATAAGTCGCGTACTACGGAGGGATGAGTCGCGCGCCGTGGGTTAAGGACCGCGGTGCGGATACTGGCCCAACGTGATTTTTCTTGACACCGGCCAAGTCACTTGATGCAACTACTCCATACTGAATCCGAGAATCCGGGCGAGCACTGCGCACCTTGGCGCGCAACGACGTCGCGCATCGTGGCCGCCCCGGACAAGACGCGAATGCGATGCCACTCGCCGCCGGTTCACGCCACGGCGGCGGTGGTTATTGTCAACCTCGTGAACTAGCTCGCGATACCGGGGAAAAAGCATTCTGCGCGCCTACCGACAGCGGTCTATTCAGCCTTTGCAGAACGTCCCTCGGCAGAAATTTGGCCGGCTAACCCGCGACAGAGCACCCACGTCGGCGGCACGCGACCAAGTCGGTGCCCCGACTGGACAGAACCCCCATGCCCTGCCCGCGGTCCGACCCGCTCAAGAGCGCAGCGTGTCAGCCAAGGGCAAGTGTGCGGTCGGCCAGCGCACCCATGGCCGGCGCCATGAGCCGGGCGTATTCGGGCGTCAGATGGAATTCGTCCTCGTATACAAGAGTGTTGCCCACAATGGGCGGGCAACGGTTGGCAGCGCAGAACAATTCGGTGACTTCGGCGTATTGCCCACCGCCGGCTATGGAGGCGGTGCTCTCAGCTGCGATCCCAGTTTGATTAACCGCCGTCGACCTTGCCGACGAGCAAGCCGTCGCGTCGTCGAGGTGGACGGACAGGCAGTCGGGCACCTTCGAGTGCAGATCCGGGGTTGGCCCGACCACCAACACGTCCGCGCCGGTTTCCCGCAGCTGCTCCACCAGGCGCTTCAAGCTGTCCGTCCACGCCGGGCCGTAGGGCGGAGAACCCGTGCCGCCGTGGCGCAACATACCTAGCACCACCAGCCGCGGATGCTCGCTCCGCAACCGGGCGATGATACGACTACGCCACTGCTCGCACTCGGTGTAGTTTCGTTGACCGAAAATCTGGATGGGCAGGTCCAGCATGGGGCAGGCGCCCTTGGTCAGGACCTCCAGCCGCCAGTGCCGCTCCGAGGCGACCTGCTGGAACGCCGGACTCCAACTGTAGGCATTCGAGTCGCCGACCAGGGCCACCGTGGTCTTCGAAGCAGTGTCGCCCGTCGCACACTCAGGCTGGTCGACTTCTAACAGGTTGCGAAGGCAGTTCTCTAAGCCGGCCGGTGCTTTTTCGTGTGTTGCGCCTACGAGCGACGGATCGAGGTTTGACGGCACGGCCCTCAGGTTGACGGATGCCGACACGGCAGCCTGAACTTGCGCAAAAACCTGCTGAACCGCTGCGTCATAGGGCTCAATGTTTCGACCTGTGGGTGGAGGCCCTGCGGTCAGCCGCAGGGCCGGGGCCGCCGGGCCGTGGCCGACCGGGGTCGGAATGACCATCAGCAACACCACGCCCACACAGACCGCCACCGCGGTGGCGACACCGCCCAGCGCAAGACTGCGGCCGGCCGACTGGCGGAACGAAGCGGCGTACCGGAACGGATTCTCGATGAGGCGCAGTGTGAGCACAGCCAGCCCCAAGGAGACGAGAACCGCTGCCAGGCCATCTATCGGGCCCAACGGACGGCCCAGCAACGGCGTTGCGAGCAACAGCACCGGCCAGTGCCACAGATACCACGAATACGACAACCGGCCGATCGCTCGCATCGGTCGCAACGCCAGGACGCGGCCGCATCCTCGAGAAGCTGCGGCACAGCCGGCGCCGATCACCAACGTGGTGCCGAGCACTGGCAGCAGCGCGGCGCTACCCGGATAGGGCGTGGTCCCGTCTAATTGGTTGCAGGCGAACAAGATTAAGGCTAGGCCCACCCATCCCACGATCACGGCTGGGAATGCCGGTAGTCGCCGCCATCTCGCGGTCGTGAGGGCCACCAGACCGCCCATGGCCAACTCCCACGCCCGGGTGTGCAACGAAAAGAACGCCACAGGAGGCGCCGTCTGGGTAGTAACCCACGACATGGCAAACGATACGGCGGCGACGAGGGCAAGAGTCACCACGTACGGAGTTACCGAGGACGCGGCGTGTGCGGCCCCGGCGCGCTGGCGCGAACGCCGGATGAGCCAGGCCGTACCGATAATCAACGCTGGCCAAAGGATGTAGAACTGCTCCTCGACGCCCAGAGACCAGTAATGCTGGAAGGGCGAGAGCGACAGGTTACTTATGTGAAAGTAGTCGATACCTTGCAGCGCGAATCGATAGTTGCCGACATAGAGCGCGCTCGCAATGCCGTCACGGATAACGTCCTTGACCTCTAGCGGGGATAACAGCACAGCCGAGGCAATCGCAGTAACGACGCCGACCGTGGCCGACGCCGGCAGTAGCCGGCGGGCCCGCGCCCCATAGAAGCGGAGCAGTCGGACGGTCCCGGCGGTGCTCGCCTCGCGCCAGAGCATCCCGGTAATCAAGAAGCCCGAGATGACGAAGAACACGTCCACACCGACGAACCCGCCGCCGACTCCAGGCGCACTGCAATGAAAGAGGACAACGGCCAACACCGCAACAGCACGTAAGCCCTCGATGTCTGGGCGAAATCCCTTCTGCGGGCGTTGATCACCAGCCGCGGCATCGCCAGCAACCGACCCCGACTCGATTGCGGGAGATTGTGTGGCGGCGGTCAGTGGTGGAGCTTGCTCATAGGTGTCGTCGTCTGTGGAGGCCATGCTCACCCTTCTGGTCGTCTGCGTATTGTGCCCCAAGGGGAGTCGACAGCCGTCCGTTATCGTTTACTGGCACTCGTGGGCGCGTCTGGGGTGTCCAGGCCGCTTACCAGCAGCAGTACAGCGACAGCACCGAATGGCCCAATGTGTCCGGGATGGCGAGCGAACCCGCGTACGTGCGCGAGCCGGGCGCCGGTCAACCCGTGCGATCTCGGTCTCTGCTTTCAACGCGTAGAAAAAGAATCGCTTGTACGTCGACGATGTGCAGGCTGCGCTCTCGCATCCACCATGCGCAGGACCCGTTGAACCAAAAGCCGGAGATCGCACCACTTGGCCTGTAGGGTGAGCCCGTGGTTAGTGCAATGCGGCCGCTCGGATGAGACGTATTGCGTCTATCTACCAGTAGGCGATCGTTTTGGGAGGCTAGATAGTGTTTCAACTTGCTCGACGGGTAGTTAATAAAGACAAAATCGAACTTATAGATCGAGCATTCACGTCCCTTCGCATCGAATCATTCGCGGATTTGGGAGCTGTTTGGAGAGTGGAGGGTGCATATACGTTCCATGCGCTCGACAAGCATCAGATAAAGGACGCGGCACTGGTTGACCTGAATGTGACACCGACTGTCAGCGCGCGAGCGAAGTCATATCCGCAACTGCGTTTGATCAGCGGTAATTTCGGCGATCAAGCGGTCGCCGACAAAGTCGGTGATGTGGATGCCGTTTTTCTGTTTGACGTACTGCTGCACCAGGTTTCGCCCGACTGGGACGCCGTCCTGGAGATGTACGCCGAAAAGGCGAACTCATTATTGATTTACAACCAACAATGGACAGGCTCTAGAAAGACAGTCAGATTGTTGGATTTGGGTGAGAAAGAATATTTTCGTAATGTTCCTCATAGCCGCCGTGTCGAGGAGTACGCCAACCTCTTCCAAAAAATCGATGAGATGCACCCGGAAATGGATAGGACATGGCGTGACTTCCCAGGTATCTGGCAATGGGGTATTACCGACGCCGAGCTCGAGTCAAAGGCTGCGCAGCTTGGCTTTAAGCTGAAGTACAAAAAGAATTGCGGCAGGTTCGACAGGCTTCAAAATTTTGAGAACCACGCTTTCATTTTTTCGCGTAGATAGCGGACGGAAGTGGATTTGCGGAACCCCCTTATTTCGAAGCTTATTTCTTGAGCTCGCGGTATCACGGCACAAGTCGGTCGCTTTGCGGGAGGACGTAGCGCAAATGATTTCGCCTCAACGCTGTGGGGCAAAAGCGGGCGAACTGCAAAGGCGAACGTTGGGCAGCTTATGCAGTCTAGGCTGCACCCCTGACGGGTGCCCCCGCGCAACACTTGCTCCCGCTTCTGCCCGCGGATTGGACGCACTCCTCCCAGGTCGCCCATGATCAGCGCTCACGACTGCAAATTGATCGACCTACCCAAGATCCACGATCCGCGCGGAAACCTCACCTTCATCGAATCGAGCAGCCATCTGCCGTTCGAGATAGAGAGAGCTTTCTGGATCTACGACGTCCCAGGCGGTTCGCTCCGAGGGGGGCACGCTTATCGAACTGGTCAAGAGCTGATCGTTGCGCTCTCTGGGAGTTTTGAAGTCATGCTGGACGATGGATCTCATCAAGTTCGGTATACCTTGAATCGCTCCTACCACGCGTTGTTGGTACCAAATCTCATCTGGCGAGAAATGATCAACTTCTCAACAAATTCGGTGGCACTCGTCCTTGCCTCTGTTCCCTACGAGCCCGGGGATTACGTGCGGGATTACGAAGACTTTCTGCGACTCCGGAACACCCAATGAGCCGCGTTGACGAATGCAAGCTGGTAGATCTTGAAAGGATCGAAAGTTCCAGCGGCAACCTCTCGCCCCTCTATGGTGGGGTCCACGTGCCTTTCGCGATCAAACGCGTTTACTACCTGTACGACGTCCCCGGCGGAGCCGAGCGTGGGGGTCACGCGCATCGAGAGCTGCAACAGCTCATCGTTGCGGCCTCGGGTTCGTTTGCGGTCACCCTTGATGACGGCGAGAACCAGCGAACGGTTTCGCTCGACCGTTCGTATTATGGCCTCTACCTACCAAGCATGATTTGGAGAGAGATCACCGGGTTCTGCACCGGAGCGATATGTCTGGTGTTCGCCTCGCTTCCTTACGACGAAGGCGACTACATCCGCGACTACGAAGACTTTTTGTCCGCCGCCCGTAGTCCGGGGAACGGGAGGGACGTCGGTTGAGCGGCGCATCGAATGTGCCTCGAATGTTCAAGCAAGGAAACCCCATGACTAACGCTCCTGCTGCCGTGCCCTTTCTCGATGTTCGCGCGGCGACGCGCGAGCTCGAAGCGCCATTGCTGGAAGCTGTGGACCGCGTCGTGCGCAGCGGCTGGTACGTACTCGGCGATGAGACAAGTGCTTTTGAACACGAGTTCGCCGCCTTCACCGGCGCCCAACATGCGGTTGGGGTTGGCAATGGCTTGGACGCTATTACCCTTGCCCTACAAGCGCTCGGAATTGGCGCCGGCGATGAAGTCATCGTTCCGGCACACACTTTTGTCGCGACATGGATCGCGGTGGCGCGCACCGGCGCGCGTCCGATAGGCGTGGAGCCGGTTGTTGGCCAATGGAACATTGATCCGGCTCGGGTAGCGGACGCGATTACTTCCCGTACTCGTGCGCTTGTCCCGGTGCACCTCTTTGGCCAGCCGGCAGACCTCTCAGAGCTGCTGGAAGCGGCGAAGAAACACGGGCTGGCGGTAGTAGAGGATGCGGCACAGGCGCATGGGGCACGCTATGGTGGTCGGCGCATCGGCGCTCACAGCAATGCAGTGGCCTGGAGTTTCTACCCCGGCAAAAACCTTGGGGCCCTTGGTGATGGGGGTGCGGTGACCACCGACGATGCAACAATCGCTGCTCGTGTTAGGTCACTCGGCAACTATGGCAGCAGCCAAAAATATGTACACGACCTTCTGGGGGCAAACTCGCGACTCGACGAGATTCAGTCCGCGACGCTGCGCATCAAATTGCAGCATCTCGATAGATGGAATGCTCGCCGTCAAGCGATCGCAGCGCGTTACAGCGACGAGCTCGCCGATGTCCCCGGCCTCCGTTTGCCCGAAGTCGGCCCCGACCGGGAGCACGTCTGGCATCTCTACGTCGTCGACCATGCATCTCGTGATGAATTGCAAAAGCATCTGGCTGCCAGAGGGATTCAGACTTTGGTCCATTATCCGATCCCGCCGCACAGATCGGGTGCGTTTGCTCAACTAGAACTTGGAGAGGGGGCCTTTCCCATCACGGAAGAAGCGGCGCGGACTCACCTCAGCCTCCCTATAGGTCCTCATCTATCGGACGAGGATGTTTCCCGCGTGGTCGACGCCTGCAGATCGTTTTCGTCTTCAGTCTGACAAAGACAAGGCGCTTTGATCTCGCACTTTACGCGTAATGCATTGCGGGCGTGACGTTCCGGTCGCTCCTAAACGAAGGCCCTCTCTTGCGTTTGTATCTGACGCTCGCGTAACATAATTCACCGATGAGCATGCGTCGACCCACTGCTTCATGCCGTGCCGCACTGTCTCATTCGTCTTGTTGGGCGGGTTTGAAGTTCGATCAAATCCACGCGGCCACACTTGCGCACGTCCCACCGTTTTGCGCTGTGCCGTTCGTTCTGCGCGAAATACCTTTTGAAGCGTTCCACGGTCGGTCTCGCATCATAGCCTCGCATGCGATTTCGCTTGCACGGACGTACTCGTGACCATCCCTGTTATGCCGACTGGGACCGCGCGCCGACCGGTCGCTCTCTTCGTTCTGGGCATGCCTCGGTCTGGAACGTCGGCGCTCACGCGGGTTCTCTCGCTGTGCGGCGGTGCGCTGCCGGGGCAGCTCGAGTTAGCCGACTCCTTCAATCCGCGTGGCTATTGGGAGCCGCGCGAAACCCATCATCTCAACGGCCGCATGCTGCGTCGCCACTACAGCACTGACGCTGACCCGTCACTGCGTCTGCAGGAAGAGGGCGCACTCGATGTCGAAGAGAAGACTGCCTTCATCGAGGAAGTCAAGGCGTTTCTCACCACGCTGCCGTACTCGTCGCTCGTGGTCATCAAAGACCTCTACATAACTGCATTGTCAGAGATGTGGTTCGACGCAGCGCGTCAGACAGGATTCGACATCGCGGCCGTGATCGCCTTACGGCATCCCCAAGAGGTCATCGCCTCGGTTGCGGCGAGCCGTAGAGTTTCGCCTGAGCTTCCGAATGCACTTCCGAGCGCCATGTGGCTCAAGTACAACCTGCTGGCCGAGAGGAACACGCGTGGAATGCCGCGCGTGTTTGTCGAGTACGCCAATCTCCTCCAGGACTGGCGTCGCGAAGTAAAACGCATTTCCGCCGCACTTAAAATCAACCTCGCTAACCGGGATGAGTGCGCAGTGGACAACTTTCTCACGAAAAATCTCCATCGCAATCGAGCCTACGGCCCAGTAGCCGAGCCATTCGGCACAGACTGGGTGTCCACTGTGTATGAAGTGACGCAATCGGCCGCACGGGACGAGCCCTGGAAAGAGTCTGCACTAGATCGTGTCTACGATGCGTATCGCGCGAGCGAACATGCTTTCCGGACGGCATTCAACGATTTCAGCGAGGATTTCCGGGACCATATGCCCCCTCCTAACGCCGTACTGCTCCGACTCTTGCCGCGTCGTAACGTGATCATCGAGCTGCGGCGTCGCCGCGGTGTTCGCGGGGTGAGTGTCGAAGTACGCCGTCGCGGCAGTGTTCGCTGACAGCCGGTACATCGTCTCACGAGGCGGCAACACCGTTCGCGCCTCGGCGAGGACGGCTCTGGAAGGCGTTGTGACACGGTGAGGCTGCGATCGGGGTCGATTAGACAACGCGGCCCGGCGGTGATGAGTGCATCGGCCGGATTCTTCGAGAAGCGCCGCTTGATTTGACATGATGGACCACGCGGGGGATCAACATAGCCGGCCTTTCCAGCGTGAAGACGCTATACGATGCCAACGACCCAACGAGCCCGGCTCTCGCTGAGCCCAAGGGCAACAGCCTGATTGGAATCGATGAGGACGGGATTCAACCGATGACCCGCGAGTACACCCAGGCCGCACAGGCCCTTATCGAGGATCAGGCCCGTTTCGCGCGCGGCAGTATTGAGCGCGCGAGCGCCGAGTTCGGCCCCGTGTGGGACGCCGCCTTCGAGCAGCTCTTAGCTCACGTCTACCCCGACCCTGCCGCGATGGGCGATGCGGTCAAGGGTTACGCAGCCTTCGCGGTGGACTCAATGCGCCGCCAACGTCGCTTCGAAAAGGAGCGCGAATACCCTGCCAAGACTTTCGCCGAAGCTGCGCAGGAGGTTTACCTGAACGACGAATACATGCAGACGCAATACCTGCCGGGACTCCTGCTGTCTCACTACCTGTGGTCCCATCACTATCTGCAATTACAGTACTTTCATCGGTTCTTCTTGCCATCGATGGCTAAGCAGGCCCACCCGCGTTTCGCCGAGGTCGGCATCGGCACCGGCGTATACTCGCGCATCGCCTTGCAGACGGTGCCGGCCGCGGAAGGCTTTGGCTACGATTTGAGCCCGGTCTCGGTGCGCTTCACCCGCGCTCACCTCGAGGCCTTTGGGCTGCTAGGTCGCTACAACACGAACTTGCGCGACGTCATCGAGCATCCGCCAGAAGACCAACTGGGCCACGTGATCTGTGTGGAGGTGCTCGAACACCTCGAAGACCCTGTGGCCCTGATGCGAGCCCTGAAAAACATGACTAACTCCGACGGCAAGCTCTTCATCACGGCCGCGCTCAATGCGGCCAATGCCGACCACATCTACCTCTACAGAAATGCCGAGGAGGTACTGGTTCAGGCCGCAGACGCAGGCCTCCACGTGGAGCACTACTACTTCGCCAACGCCTACCCAGCCCCGAATCGGGGTGTGCCCGTGCCGGGCGCGATGGCCATGGTGTGTACTCCGGAGCGCTGAGCCCCATGGCCGATGTCATCCTTGAGGGCGAGTTCGTCACCCTGCGGCCATTATCCGTGGACGATGCATCGCTCACACTTGCGTGGCGTCAAAGTGCGCGCGCGGCCAACTTGAATGCCGCTCCGCAGTGCCTGGAGCAACAAGCGAAATGGATCTCCACGCGACCAGACTCGGAATATAACTTCGTCATTGAGCTAAAAGATGGTCGTCCCGTAGGTATGGTCTCACTAACCGGCATCGACATCACTCACGGGCGTGCTGAGCCCGGACGCTTCTTGATCGGGGATGAAGAGGCAGTCCGCGGGGTGCCGGTAGCGGTCGAGGCTATGAAGCTCGTCTACGAGTTGGCCTTCGTCAAGCTGGGGTTACAACGAGTACATGGGTCCGTCGCGTCCGACAACGTGCTCATGATCAAGTGGCAGAAATTCATGGGTATGACCGAAGAGGGACGGTTGCGAAATCACTATTTCATTAATGGCAAGTTCCAGGACGCGGTAATTTTCGGTTTGCTGGCCGAGGAGTACCGAGTAAGAGCGAAACCCAAGATGGACGTCTTTATCAAGGCGGCGAGGAAGACGAACTGAGTTGCACTTGGTAGCGCCTTCCTGGAAGTCCTCGCTCCGGGCCCCGGCTGGGCAGTGTGGGCAGTTCACCGGTAAGAACATGAGATCCATGGAGTCCAAGTATGAGCAAGCAAGACGCAGTCGAAAGCATCATCTTTCAGGCCCTGCAAACGCTGAACAAGGAGCGTGCCCCCGACGAGCAGATCGACATCGGCCCTGACACGCCCCTCTTCGGTCCCGATGCGCTCTTGAATTCACTGGAGTTGGTGTCGGTCATGGTCGATATCGAGACCCTGTCCGCCGATGAGTTCAGCCAGCCCGTGAGTCTGACCGACGATAAGGCTATGGAGCGCGATCCGGTTCCTTTTGTCAGCGTATCGACCCTGACTGCCTACATGCTCGAACTGCTGGGCGATTGAGCAACGACGATGTCAGTGCGGTACGACGACAAGGTGGTGCTGGTGACTGGCGCACGCCGGGGCCTAGGCGCGGTGATTGCCGATCACTTCGAGCAGCGGGGGGCCCAGGTAGTGGGCTTCAGTCGTCATGTCGATGACGTGCCTAGGTCGGACCGCCGCTTCGACGTGGCGGTGGACGTAGGCGATCCGGGTTCAGTCAGCGGTGGTTTCGAACAAATCCGCAAACGCTTCGGCAAGCTGGATATCTGCGTCAACAACGCCGCTGTGCTGACTTCGCAGTACGCGATGATATTGCCGGCCGCTTCAGCCAGAGCGATGGTGGACACCAACCTCGTAGGTGCGTTCCTGGTTTCGCGCGAGGCTGCGAAGCTCATGCGCAAAGGTAAATGGGGCCGCATCGTCGGCGTCAGCTCGATGGCTGTGAGCCTCGAGCCCATGGGCGACTCGGTCTATGCTGCGACTAAGGCTGCAATCACCACCCTCGCCAACGTCATGGCGAAGGAACTGGCCACAACGAACATCACTTGCAACACGATGGGCATCACGGCCTTCGAAACTGACATGTTGAGGCAGCTGCCTCGCGATAAGGTCGATGCCGTGATCGCCGCTCTGCCGCTTGCGCGCATGGCCACACGTCAAGATGTGGCGCATGTGCTCGATTTCTTCTGCGGACCCGGCAGCGAGTGCATCACCGCACAAACGGTGTACTTGGGCGGGGTGCATTGAGATGGTTGCGTCGCGCTCGAACACGATTGACGGGGAGCATGTCGAATGGCTGCGCCGAGGCAGCATGACAGAGAAATGACCATTGATACCGACACCCTGCGTGTTGTCGCGAATCAGGGCTTTCCTTCCAATACCTACCTCTTGGCTTCGGGAACCCCAGGTCACTGCGTGGTCGTCGACCCCGGCCTGGATTCTGCTTCGTTGAAGCAGATGCTGAATGATGCCGGCTGGGTCCCCGAGGCCGTGTTGTGCACCCACGGTCACTTCGACCACGTGGGCGGAGCGGCTGAGTTGCAATCGCACCATCACATCCCTGTATATCTGCACGCGGCCGATGTGAAAGCGGCCAAGATGTCCAACTTCTTGATGGCTGCCTTCAAGGTCGAACAGCGCATCAAGCTGCCGGAATTTCAGCTGTTGGAGGGCGAGGATTCACGTCTGGAGTGCGCGGGGCGATCTTTCCTGTTTCACTCAGCGCCAGGTCATACGCCGGGCAGCGCCGTGATCGAAGTGGACGGATTTTTGTTCTCGGGAGACTCGCTCTATGCCAAACGTGTCGGTCTGTCTCAATTGCCCGGCGAAGACTCGCCGACGCTTCGCCGCTCGCTGCGCCGCCTGTTCAGCCGCGTGGGAGGCGAGGTACTCGTACTACCGGGGCACGGAGGCAGCGCCACGCTGAAAAACATTCGCGAAAACAACCATCCGCTGCGTGAGTTCATGGCGGAGCCCGATTGATCCGCTCCGTATGCCGACGTAGCGCAGGCCTGTCATTGAGAGGGTTGCAAGCTCTTACGCCATGATCGACGTGTCAACTTCAGCCGTGTCCCTGCCCGCCGTGTCCATCATCGGCGTGGGCCATCACCTGCCTGCGCGAGTGGTCGCTAACGACGAACTGTGCCAGAAGCTGGACCCGGCACAAGCCGTCACACCCGCCTGGATCGAAGAAAAAACGGGCATCCGTCAGCGCCGTATTGCCGCCCCGGACGATACCGCCTGGAGCTTCGCGGTGGAGGCTGCCAAGCGCGCGATGGCTATGGCGCAAATCACCGCTGAGCAGCTCGATATCATCATTTGCTGCACCTTTTCCGGTGACTACATCTACCCTCCGGTCTCAGCCAAAGTGCAGCAACAGCTAGAGGCCGAGCATGCACAAATCTACGATGTGCAAGCCAACTGCTCGGGCTTTGTTACCGGGTTGACCGCAGCGTCTGACCGCATCAGGGTGGACGACACCTTGCGCTACGCGCTCGTCATCGGCGTCGAAATGCTCAGCCGCTACATCGACGGCAGCGACGTCAACACCGCGATATACCTCAGTGACGGCGCCGGTGCAGCTGTACTAAGCCGAGTGGCGGAGGGCGGTATTCGCCACTCCGCTTTCCATACCGACAGCTCTAATTTCGATGCAGTGCGCCAGCGCGGCGGGGGCTCGATGTTTCCCACGAACGGCCGCCCGTTCGATCGCACGGTGGACTTGATGGAGATGAACGGTATCGCCACGTGGAAGCAGGCCATCACACATCTTCCGCCCACTATTCGGAAGGCGATCGCTAAGTCAAGTTACGAAGTCAGCGACATTGACTTCGTAATCTTTCACCAGGCCAACCTGCGGTTGATCGAATACCTCGTGAAAAAAATGGGATTCGGCTTGGAGAAGACATATGCCAACGTAGCCGAAGTGGGCAACACCGGCTCAGCATCGCTCGCCATCGCATTGAGTGAAGCAGTAACGAAAGGCAAGATGCGGCGAGGCCAGCGCGTGGTGTTGGCAGGCGTGGGCGCAGGGTTCAACTTCGCAGCGAGCGTATGGGATTGGACTCTGGAGATGCCACAGTGAAGTGGACTGAGCGCTTGGCCGCCGCCGTGTTGAACTGCGTCCGTTCTTTGGGTTCGGGCGATGTGATCATCGACCGAGGATTGCCATGACCGTGTTCACTGATTTTGATGACGTCAAGGAAGGCGATACTGCCTCCCTTGTCAAAACCATCACCGAGGCCGACATCCTCAGGTTTGTTGAGCTAACGGGTGACAATAACCCGCTGCACGTTGACGCCGAGTACGCGAATCACACGCCGTTCAAAGAGATCGTCGTCCACGGCATGCTGGGCGCTTCGTTCATCTCGACCGTTATCGGCACCAAGCTCCCGGGTCCCGGTGCGCTGTGGGTATCGCAGTCATTCGACTTCAACTTGCCAGTGCGCCTGGCCGACACGCTTACGGTGGCCTGCACCGTAGTACGCAAGCACGCACGTGACCGCTTGCTAGAGCTGCAAATGCAGATCACCAACCAACATGGCCAGACTGTCTTACAAGGTCAGGGCAAAGTCAAGCTGCTTGAAGCGCCCAAAGCCACGGTTGTAGCGCCTAAGTCCGCGCTCAAGGTAGCCATCGTCACTGGCGGGGCTGGGGGCATTGGCAGTGCGATTTGCAAACACCTCGGCGCCGGCGGGTACTCGGTCGTCGTCAATTATTTAAATAACCGCAATCGCGCGGATGCGCTGGTACGTCAGTTGAACGCAATCGAACCTGCAAAGACACGCGCCCTAGCAGTACAGGCGGATGTCTCGACCGTAGAGGGGTGTGCGCGCTTAAAAGATGCTGCGAGAGAGCAATTCGGCGGCGTGAGTGCGTTGATCAACGCCGCCTCGCCGCGCATCATCGCCAAACCGCTAACTGAAATGTGCTGGGCCGATATGCAAGAGCACCTTGATGTACAAGTCAAGAGCGCCTTCCTAGCGATCCAAGCCGTGACGCCGCCCATGGTGGCCAACGGGGGAGGGCGCATTGTCTGCATAACATCGGAATCGATCGACGGCACACCGGTCAGTGGCTGGACAGCCTATGCCACCGGCAAGGGCGCGCTTGCGACGATGGCGCGCTACCTTGCGGCGGAATTTGGCCCGAAGGGTATAACAGTCAACTGTGTGTCGCCGGGCATGACAGATACCCGGTTCATCAGCGGCATCTCTGAAAAGCAGCAATTGATGACCGCGCGCCTAAAACCCTTGCGCCGCTTGGGTACACCGGGCGACATCGCGGGAGCAGTTGCTTTCTTGTTGTCTGACCAGGCTTCTTACATCACCGGCCAAAGCCTGAGGGTGAACGGCGGGGGAACGATGTCGTGAGTGACGCGCATGCCGAAGCCTTGGAGATCCTGCGCAACTCCAACGCACCAATGACCGACGTGCTGAAGGCGTTGTCCACGCTTGATAAAGCAGAACACAAAGGCCGTACGATCAAGCTCGGAATCGCCGCCAATATTTCGGTAGACCTGCTGGGTAATTATCTCCGCCGCCATGCCTACCTCGAGGACGTGCGGCTTGAGGTCATCAACGGTTCTTACGATGACCTGCTAAATGACGTGGCGGATTTTGTCGCGCAGGACGTTGACCAGCTACTGATAATCCCTTTCTTCGATAATCTTTACGCCGCGTGGGAATCTCAACTTGACGCGCTCGCCGCCGATGAGCGGCAGGCAAGGATGCAGACGTGGCTGTCGAAGCTCCAGCTTGCATTAGGTCAAGCAGCATCGGTGGGCCGATTGACGCTCGCTGGTGCTCACCTATGGAACCACATGCCGTATGGAGCCGCAGCTGACCTGCTGCTCGAATTCAACGGCGCAATGAAGGCGCTGGCGGACGCGCACGCAAACGCACAGTTTCTCGACACCGTGGGGATTGTGAGTTATTTGGGCGAGAAGGTCGCATTAGATGCGCGCTTCTACTACGCGGGCAAGGCCCCGTACACGCCAACCTTCTTTGATGAGTTCGCGCGCCGCTTTGCACTCGCCACACGCGGCTTCGGTTCATACTTCTACAAGGTGCTGGCACTGGACTGTGACAACACGCTTTGGGGCGGTATCGTCGGCGAAGACGGCCTGAACGGAATCGCGCTCGATCCATACGACTATCCAGGCAATGTCTACTGGACTGTGCAGCAGCAACTTCGCCAGCTCGAATCCCGAGGCATCTTGCTCTGCCTGTGCACCAAGAACAACGTTGAAGACGCCGACGAGGTGTTTGCGAAGCACCCTAACGCAGTCCTGAAGGATGAGCACTTTGCTGCCAAAAAAGTGAATTGGGACCCGAAGGTCGCGAGCCTGCGAGCCCTTGCCGAAGAGCTGAACCTTGGCCAGGAGAGCTTCATCTTCGTCGACGACTCCGATTTCGAATTAGAAGCTGTGCGCACGCAGTTGCCGCAAGTCAAGGTGTTTCAAGTGCCGAAGAAGCTGAGCGACTACCCCGCGATGCTGCGGGACATAGCCTCGCTCTGCTTGGCCGGCGGGTTGAGCGCCGAGAGCAAGAGTAGAACCCAGCAATATAAACAGCTCGCCTTGGCGGCTACCGGGCAGGAAACCTTTGCGAGTCAAGAGGATTACCTACGATCGCTCGACCTGAAGGTGCATATCTACCGCGACGCGCGCGAGCAGATCGCCCGCATCGCTGAGCTGACGCAGAAGTCCAACCAGTTCAATCTGACGACGCGCCGTTATACGCCAGGCGAAATTGTGACGCTGATGGACCGCCCGGACAGCACGGTGTACTCGTTCGACGTCCGTGATCGGTTTGGAGACTGTGGCATAACGGGCGTGATCGTCGTGGACTTCGCAGCCGAGCACGCGATTATCGACGCCTTCTTGATGAGCTGCCGCGTGATAGGGCGCGGCGTTGAGTTTGCTGTATGGCCCGCAGTACTGGACGATATACGAGAGCGCGGCAATCACGGGTTGACGGCCAGGTACCTGCCCTCCGCAAAAAACGCGCAAGTGGCGGACTTTTTTGACCGGCTCGGCCTCTCAAAAGTGGAAGAATCCGACGACGGTGCGCGCCGTTACGAAGCCCAGCTGGACAGCGTCCGGCTGGCAGATAGCGATTGGGTGAAGTTGATCAATGGTTGACCCGACAAAGATCAAGGAAGTGATGGCCGCGGTTTTGGAGGTAGATCCGTCCACGATCAGCGAGGACGCCAGTATGGACAGCATTGAGAGCTGGAACTCGCTGCGCCAGATGAGCTTGGTGCTCGCGCTCGAAGAAGAGTTCGGGGTGTCCTTTCCGGATGAAGATGCAGCCAACGCCACCTCGTTCAAGCTCCTGTCGCTGGTGCTGCAAGAGCAGGTCGCCTGAGTGCGAAAGCCCCTCTAAAGATCCATCGTGGAGGTCGGCATGGACTGGCTCATCGAGCGCTTCGCCAGCGCACGCAATAAAACCGCTTTTATCCACCACGGAACGCCGTTCAGCTATGGCCAGATGGTGGACCGAATCTCCGTGCTGGAGTCCCAGCTTCAGAAGGCCGGTGTCGGCTACCACGACACCGTGGTGGTATTGGCTGACTACGCGCCAGAGGTCGTGTGCATGCTGCTGGCATTAGCGCGGCTCCGAGCCACCGTTGTGCCCATGACTCGCGGCTCGGTGATCGAAGAGAGTGAGGTTCTGGGCATTTCGGGCTGTACCCGACGGATCGCCTTCGCGCCGGACGGCATCACCTGGGAGATGGAGACGCATTCCGTGGAGGTCATCAATCCGCTGATGTCTGAGTTCCGCCAGACGGAAAGCCCAGGCTTGGTGCTGTTCTCATCCGGATCTACCGGCAAGCCTAAAGGCATGCTATACGACTTCTGGCGCGTCACGGACAGGTTCAAGATGCAGCGCGTGCCGGTGGTGGCCGTACCATTTCTTCTACTTGACCACTTTGGCGGCATTAACACCATTCTCGCCATCACCAGCAGCCTGGGCACAGTAGTCACCACCGAGGACCGTCTCTTGCCGACCATTTGTGCGGCAATCGAGAAGTACAAAGTCGACTTGCTGCCTACCACGCCGTCTTTTCTGACCATGCTGGCCGCGACCGACTTGCCGGCGCGTTACGACTTGAGTTCATTGAAACGGATCACCTATGGCACAGAGACCATGCCTCAGGCGACGCTTGATCGCATCCGTGAGCGTTTCCCGAATGCGGAGTTGCAACAAACCTACGGGCTGTCGGAGGTGGGTGTGCTGCGCTCTCAGTCACGCCCCGATGGCTCGCTTTGGTTAAGGATCGGTGGCCAGGGCTTCGAGACGCAAGTGCGCGACGGCATTCTGTGGATCCGCTCGGAGTTCCGAATGTTGGGATACCTGAACGCGCCCTCGGGCTTCGACGATGAGGGGTGGTTCAACACACAGGACCGCGTGGAAGTCGATGGCGAATGGTTTAAAATCTTGGGTCGCGTCACCGACCTTATAAATGTGGCGGGGCAAAAGGTCTACCCGGCCGAGGTAGAAGACGTCATCCTGCAATTGCCCAACGTGACCGATGTGGTGGTGAAGGGGGAGAAACACACGCTGCTGGGCCAGATCGTGGTGGCGCATGTTGCGCTGAGCGAGCCCGAACCGTTGCCTGAGCTGCGAGCCAGGATCCGTCTGGCATGCCTGTCTAAGCTCACGGACTATAAGGTGCCGGCCAAGGTGGTGTTGATGGAGGCCGAAATGTATTCGGCAAGGTTTAAGAAAGTGCGCCAGTAAGCGACAAATATTCTACGGCTGAGATCCGACCGGATTTAGGTTGGCGCGCAAACGCCAGGCCCGGGCGAATTCGCGGAACGGCGCGAGCATCAACGTTTTTATGCGCGAGCGTCGGTCCGGCCCGTAGAGCACGACTTCCAGGAATCGCAGCACCCATACGGGCGACCACCACACCGCTGCGATGAAGCGAATGACTGCTGGCGATGCGGGATCCACGATCACCCATGTGAGGAGACGCAGGCGGTCTAGCCACCAGGTTCTTGCTGCGAAGGCTTCTCCGGTAAACGGTGTGTGCTCCCGTACCGAAAGTTCCTGCGGGACAAAACAAGCTGTCGACCTGAGTAGCAAACGTAACCAGAGATCAAGGTCGGAGAGATGGGCGATGTCATCGCGGATCCCGCCCGCATCGATTGCCAATTGGCGCCGAAACATCACATTGGTCGGCTCTCCGATCCAATTGGTGCCTAAGCCTTGCAGCGTCATCTGCAAGACCAGCGAGGAGCCGCGGTTATGCTCTTCGAGCTTTCGAAAGCGGGTATGCAGCGTGCCACATTGACGTAGCCAGACGAGGTCGTCAGTCAGTACACGTCGAGGCGCGAAAACCAGTCCGACAGTCGGATCGTCGAAATAGGCGACGAGTGTCCGCAGTGCTCCCGGAAGCAAGTAGTCATCGCCGTGTACGTATTGGATGTAGCTGCCGCGCGCGAGTTCTAATAGTTTGACGTGGTTTCTATGGGCGCCGAGGTTCGATTCGTTCCGTATCAGCCGGTCTCCCGGTCTCAGCATTTTTTCGGCAATGGCGACGCTGTCGTCCGGGGAATTGTCGTCGACGATGATGAGTTCGTACTTCGCATCCTGATCCAGGATACTGCGTAAACAACGCTCGATGGTCGCACCGTTGTTGTACATCGGCACGCACACCGAAATAAGCGGCGTCGCCGACGAATCCTCGGCGTGAAAGTTCACCGATAGTGCAGTCGACACATCGTCAGGCAATGTGGTGACATCCCTTCCCAGACGTAGACGTTCTTGCAGGGTGTTTCTTCTGGAAGAAGTTCGCTGACAACCTGTGTCGAGTCTCCACGCCGCGGCGCCGGCACGGCATGCACGTCCGCTGAACGCAGACACTCAGCCATCGCGTCTCGTGGAACGGCCGAGCCGGTTCTCCTTGACAGAATTCGTCGATCTCTGATGGTCCCAGGCGGCGCCGAGCGCATCGACCTACTGCCGCCAACCATCATCAGGACAGGCACGCGGTGAGCGTACACCGGTGCTTGCAGCCGTCGTCGACTATTCAGTACGGCGGTTCCAGCTTTCGACGATTCCCTGAACAGGCGAGCAGCACATGTCGCTTGGAGCGTGGCGGGTCCGCGATCGTGCTCATCCAGTACGGTGGCTCACCTCGGTACAGGCCGCAGCTCGGCACGAAACCGTCTCGCCCGCACGAACTCGCTAACGGGTGCCGCTAGCAAGGTCTTCAGGCGCGAGGTTCGCTGGGGCCCGAACACCGTCACCTTGAAGAGCAGCCCCAGCCACACAAGTAACCACCACGGCGTCGCAGCGGCGCGGACGCCAAAGGTAGACGCCGGATCCACAATCATCCAAGTGAGAATGCGTAGCTGGTCGAGCCAGTGCCGTTGAGCCTTGGTGATATTCGACGACTCGGTGCTACCGGTGTGATGCCTTACCGAGAGTTCCTGTGGCACAAAGCAAACCGCTCCCCGCAGCATGAGCCGCAGCCAGAAGTCCAAGTCGACCGTTTGATAGACGTCGTCCCGCAGGCCTCCCGCCTGCAGTGCCAGGCAGCGCCGGAACATCACGCAGCTGGGTTCACCGATCAAATTCGCGCTCGCGCCCCACAAGGCCACGATCTGTAGCACCAACGACGATCCGCGGTTGTGTTCGCGGAGCTTGGCAAAGTAGACATGGAGTTTGCTCGGGGCCCGCCGTCGCTCACTCCAGGGGAGGTCGTCGGTTTGCACCTGCCGGGGCGCGAAGGCCAGCGCCACCTCGCGATCCTCGAAACAGTGGGCGAGCGTCCGCAGGGCTCCCGGAAGCAACCAGTCATCGCCGTGCAGGAATTGGATATAGTCGCCACGGGCGACTTCCAGGCATTTGTTGTGGTTTCCGTTCAGACCCAGCCGAGACTCGTTGCGTATCAGTCGATCTCCCGCGCGGACCAATTTATCGGCAATGGCTGCGCCATCGTCGGTCGACTGGTCGTCGACGATGACGATCTCGAACTCGACGCCGTCCTGATCCAGGATGCTGCGCAGGCAACGCTCGATCGTCGCGCTGTTGTTGTACATCGGGACACACACCGAGACCAGTGGTGTGGCCGGCTGGGTCACGCGTTGGCCTCGGCTGCCAATCGGTAGCCGCGAACGGCGACCGGGATGAACACCGCGAGTAGCCCGACCGCCCAGATCAACGTGATCACTAGAGGCGCCGCGATCGGGCCGCCGTGGGCGAGGGACCGCATGGTCTCGATGGGTGGCGAGATCGGTTGCATGCGGATCAAGGGCTGAGCCCAAGCCGGAAACAGCTTGAGGGGTGTGGCACCGGGATTCACGAACGCCAGCGCGAAGGTAACGCCCAAAACCCAGGTCATCGCAGTCCGGCCGTTGTTGCGGATGGCCATCGCCATCACCAGGGCGGTGAAACCGGTCACCACGATCGACGGGATCAAAACGAAAAGCAGTGCCGCGGGCCAGCCCTGCATGAAGCGCAGCCCCATTGCCAGCCCGAGCACAGTGATCAGGATGGTGCCGATGAATGCGCGCACTACCTCTGCCATAACCCAACCGGTGACCGCGCTCGCCCGGTGGATCGGCAGCACCCACATCCGACTGAGGACGCGCGACTCGCGATCCATGGTGATGCCCACCGAGTTGCCCAGGGATCCGAAGAGCGCCGATATCACCGCGCACATGGGGACTATGCCGTAAACGGCGTCCGCACCGGTGACCTTGTGCACCTGCTCGCCCAGCACGATTTTGTAGATGACCAGCAGGAAGACGGGTAACAGCAGCGATCCCAGCAGCACCGCTTGGTCACGCCGCCACCGCAGCAGGAGTCGGCCGGCCTGCACCCAGCTTTGGGTCAGCAGGGAACCCTGTGGCTCGAGGCGATGCGACACTAGCCGCGCCTCTGCATCCGCAACGTTATCGCGCCGAAGACCAGCACCATTCCCAGACACCAGGCCAGGGTGGCCGCCAGATTGCTGAGGATCACGTGGCCGGTGGCCAGGCCGCGCAGGGTTTCGGCGAACTGTGAGACCGGCTGGTTGCGGACGTAGGGGCGCAACCACTCCGGGAAGGTCTTTTCGGGGGCGATGCCGGTGGACAGCATGAACAGCAGCAACTGGGGGACGAACAAGAGGTGGCTGGCCCCTTGGACACTATTGGCGCGCGATCCCAGCGCGTCGGCACCCAGGCCCACGGCAAGGCACAGCAGCAAGGAAATTACCAAAAAGGCCGCCGCGTAACCGAGTCCGCCGGTGATCCGAAAACCGAAGGCGTAGCCGGCAATCAGCGCCACCACCAGGGAGAGCACGGCGCGCATCTGGGTGGCCACCGTGCGGGCGGTCACCGTGGCTGCCGCGGCGACGGGAAGCGTCCGCATCCGCTCGCCGAACCCGGACACGTGGTCACGCGCCGCGCGGTCCGCGGTGAGCAACCCGACGAAGATCATCGACTGGGCGACCACCGCGGGTACGAAATACTGGGTATAACTGATGCGGCCGGTGTCGACCAGGCCGTGCAGCGCCACACTGAACCCCGCCAAATATGCTGCCGGCGAGAGGATTTCGAAAATCATCTCACCGTCGCGGGCCGCCGACATCAGCGAACGCTCGGTGAGGGCGGTCAAAGCGCTCATGACCGCGAGACGGTCCGCTCGGTCAGGTGCAGGAAAGCTTCGTCGAGCGACGGCTTGCGCAGCGAAATGTCGGCCAGTTCGAGGCCCAGCGCGTCGACCCGTCGGAACACGTCGACCAGCGTGGCGACCCCGTCGGGCGCGAACACCGACACCGAATTCGTATCGCCGTCGATGTCCACCCCGTCGAGCCCGTTCAACGCCGCCGCAACCTGAGGCAGGTCGGCGGGGTTGGCCGGGGTCACCTGGCAGTAGCTGGTACCCACCGCACGCTTGAGCTCCTCGGCGGTGCCGCTGGCGATCACCTGCCCGTGATCGATGACGACGATCGAGTCGCTGAGCACGTCGGCCTCTTCCAGGTACTGCGTGGTCAGCAGCACGGTGATGCCTTGCGCGGCAAGCGAACTCACCAGGGCCCAGACGTCGCGGCGGCTGCGTGGGTCCAGCCCGGTGGTCGGCTCGTCGAGGAAAAGCACCTGCGGCGGTACCACCAGGGCACTAGCCAGGTCGACGCGCCGGAACATGCCTCCGGAATAGGTCGACAGCCGCCGATCGGCGGCGGCGACGAGGTCGAACTGTTCGAGCAGCTCGTCGGCGCGTGCCTTCGCCCGCTTGCGATTCAGTCCGCGCAGCCTGCCGAACAAGACAAGGTTTTCCCGCCCCGTCAGCATCGGGTCCATCCCGGTGAACTGCCCGGCCATCCCGATGCTGGCACGCACCTCGGCGGGCTGGCGGAGGATGTCGTGTCCGGCGACGCTGGCGCGGCCCGAGGTGGGGCGGATCAGTGTGGACAGGATGTTGATCGTGGTGGTCTTGCCGGCGCCGTTGTGGCCCAGCACCCCGCACACGGTTCCGGCCGGAACCGAGAAGTCCACGCCATTGAGAGCGACCGTGTTTCGCCCGAATGTCTTTGTGAGGCCGACAACCTCAATCGCCAGTGGGCTCACCCTAGGAGTATTTCATGAGGCGTAGCGGCCAGGTGGCGGTATAGGTGGATAGCGATATGGAGGATAGCGCAGGCCTTTCCTTATGGTCACCGTGAACTCCGCCGGCGCGGACCAATGCCATTTGCAGCGGGGGAGTTCGGAGTGTTCCAAGCAAAATCATTGGCGTCCAATCTTTCTCGCCGCGCTTCTTCGGGGCGGCCGCTGGCCGCCACGCTATCCGGGGCTTGAATCGACCAGCAGCACCTAGAGGTCTATCTGTGGATCGGGATCTCGGCCGTGGGGGCGTCCGCGTCGTCGTCGTGGTGGAGCAGGGTACGCACCGCCGGGCGCGTACCCACGGAGCGAAGTAGCAGGCTGGCCGGCCGCGGCCGCACCAATTGCGGCCACCAGAACCAGCGTCCGAGCAGGGCGGCGATGGTGGGTGTCATGAACGAACGCACGATCAAGGTGTCGAAGATCAGGCCCAGACCGATGGTGGTACCCACCTGGCCGATGATGCGCAGGTCACTGAACACCATCGAGGCCATGGTGAATGCGAACACCAGGCCGGCATTCGTCACGACCTTTCCGGTACCGCCCATCGCGCGGATGATGCCCGTATTGATGCCGCCGGCCAGTTCCTCTTTCATTCGGGATACCAGCAGCAGGTTGTAGTCCGATCCGACCGCCAACAAGACGATCACGGACATGGGCAGCACCATCCAGTACAACTTGATGCCAAAGATGTACTGCCAGATCAGCACCGAGAGCCCGAACGAGGCGCCCAATGAAAGCGTCACCGTGCCGATGATCACCAAGGCGGCGATAAAACTTCGGGTGAGGATGAGCATGATGATGAAAATCAGACACAGCGCACCAACGCCCGCGATGAAGAGGTCGTAGGTGGAGCCGTCCCGGAAGTCCTTGAATGTCGACGCGGTACCGGCCAGGAAGATGCGCGACGATTCCAGCGGCGTGTTCTTGAGCGCTTCTTCGGCCGCTCCCCGGATCTTGGCGATGCGGTCGAGGCTTTCGGAGGTGGCGGGGTCGCCGCGGTGCGAGATGATGAAGCGAGCGGCCTTGCCGTCCGGCGACAGGAACTGGCTCATCGCCTTCTTGAAGTCCGCGTTGTCGAAGATTTCGGGCGGCAGATAGAACGAGTCGTCATTCTTGGAGTCGTCGAACGCCTGCCCCATGGCGGTGGCGTCCTTGTCGTTGCTATCCATCTGGCCGATGATCCCGGACATGGTGCTGTGGTTCGTCAGCATCATGTTCCGCATGTCCTCGGACATCGCGATCATCGGCGGATACTGCTCGAGCAGCTGGGGCATCAGCTTGTCCATGTGATCGAGATCTTGGAGCAGGGTCACCATCTTGTCGCTGAGCGTGTCGACACCGTCGAGGATTTCGAAGATCTGCCGCAGCGACCAGCAGATCGGGATGTCGTAGCAGTGCTTTTCCCAGTAGAAGTAGCTACGCAGTGGCCGGAAGAAATCCTCGAAATCGGCCATCTTGCCGTTCAACTCATAAAGAACGGCGGCCATTTCTTTGGTCTTCTGGATCGAATCGTGCGTGATTTCGGTGAGGCGCTTCTGCAGCGAGTAGAGGCGCTTCATGATCTCGATTTGCTTGGCCATCATGTCCGCTTGGACGAGCATGTCGTCCATGCGCGCCTTCATGTACTGGATGTCTTGATGCATGGTCGCCTGCTGCATGCTCAGCAGGAACGGGATCGAGGTGTGCTGGATCGGCGTTCCCTCGGGCCGCGTGATGCCCTGCACGCGAGAGATGCCGTGAACTCCGAAGACTGCCTTGGCAAGTCGGTGCAGCACCAGGAAATCTGCCGAGTTCCGCATGTCGTGATCGGCTTCGATCATCAAAATCTCGGGCATCATGCGCGATTGGTTGAAGTGGCGGTCTGCGGCCGCGTAGCCGACGTTGGCGGGCACGTTGTCGGGCATGTAAAGGCGGTTGTTGTAGCTCGTCTCGTAGCCGGGCAAGGTCACCAGGCCGACCAGGGCGACTGCGATCGTCGCGCACAGAATGGGCGCGGGCCAGCGGGCGATCGCCGTGCCGATCCGGCGCCACCGACCGAATCCGATGGTGCGTTTCGGGTCGAACAACCCGAAGCCGCTTCCGATGGTCAGCACCGCCGGAACCAGCGTCAGGGCGATCAGCACAGAGATGAGCATGCCGACGGAGCAGGGCATGCCCATGGTCTGGAAGATGGGCATACGGGTGAAGCTCAGGCACAGCATCGCGCCGGCGATGGTCAAACCGGAACCCAACACGACGGGAGCGACGCTGCGATAGGTGGTGAAGTACGCCGTGTGCCGGTCTTCGCCGGCCTGCCGCGCCTCTTGATAGCGACCGAAGAAGAAGATCGCATAGTCGGTGCCGGCTGCCATCGCCAGGGCCACCAGCAGGTTGACGGCGAACGTCGACAATGCCATCCAATTGTTATTGGCGATAAAGGCGATGACGCCTCGCGCGGCAAAGACCTCGATCCCGACGGTGAGCAATAGCAGAATCACGGTGGTGATCGAGCGGTATACGAGGAGCAGCACGATGAAGATGATCAACGCGCCGATCATGGTCATTTTCAGAATGGATCGGTCACCGGCGAGCTGCATATCGGAGAACAGCGCCGAGGGGCCGGTGACGTAGGCCTTGATCCCGGGGGGCGGTGGCGTGCGCGCGATGATGTCCCGGATTGACGCCACCGATTCCTGGCCCAGGGTGGTGCCTTGGTTGCCCGCCAGATTCAACTGCACATAGACGGCCTTGCCGTCCGGGCTCTGCGCGCCGGCCGCTGTGAGGCGATCGCCCCACAGGTCCTGCACATGCTCGATATGCTTTGTGTCGGCCTTTAATTCAGCAACAAGTTTGTCGTAGTAAGCGTGTGCCTGGTCGCCAAGCTGCTGCTGCCCCTCGAGGACCAGCATCGCGAAGCTGTCCGAATCGGATTCCTTGAAGTCGTGTCCCATGCGCTGCATGGCCTGAACCGCCGGCGCGTCCTGAGGGGCCAATGGCACCGAATGCTGTTGACCCACAACCTCAAGCCGTGGCACCCCGAACGTCACCAGCAGGGTCAGCGCCACCCAGCCGAGGATGATGAGCACCGAAAACCGGCGGATATTCCGCGCCAAGCGGGAAGGCTGGGTATGTTGCGTGGTCATGAGGCCCTCGGCAGGCAGGTGACGACGACGCAGCTGACGCTATTGCCCTGTGTCACAGTGTTCCCCACGGTCGCTGTTCCCTCCTGAAGTGGCATGCCGCACTTATTGCGGCTGCTTCAGGAGCAGTGAACGCACCAACGGGCGGGGTCCGGTGGGCCGCAGCATCGTGCTGGCCGGGCGGGGGCGCACTCGCTGTGGCCACCAGAACCAACGTCCCAGCAACGCGGCGACGGCCGGCGTCATGAACGCCCGCACGATCAACGTGTCGAACAGCAAGCCCAGGCCGATCGTCGTGCCCACCTGGCCGATGCTGCGCAGGTCGCTGACCACCATCGAGGCCATGGTGAAGGCGAACACCAGACCGGCGTTCGTCACGACCTTTCCGGTGCCGCCCATCGCGCGGATGATGCCCGTGTGGAGCCCGGCCCCCAATTCCTCTCTCATGCGGGAGACCAGCAGCAAGTTGTAGTCAGAACCCACCGCCAACAGCACGATGACCGAAGTGGATAGCACCGTCCAGTGCAGCTGCATGTGCAGCAAGTACTGCCACACCAGCACGGACAGCCCGAAGGACGCGCCGAGCGAAAGCAGAACGGTGCCAACGATGACCATCGCGGCGATAAAGCTCCGCGTCATGATCAGCATGATGATGAAAATGAGGCAGATTGCGGAGACGCCCGCGATCAAGAGGTCGAATTTGGATCCGTCCACCAGATCTTTGGTGATCGCCGCGGTGCCGGTCAGATAGATCTTGGCGTTTTCCAGGGGAGTGCCCTTGAGCGATTCCTCGGCAGCCGTCTTGATCTGTTCGACCCTGGAGAGGCCTTCGGGTGTCGCCGGGTCACCCCGTTGCGAGATGAGCAGACGGACGTCCCTTCCGTCCGGCGACATGAAGATCTTCTCGACACGCTTGAAGGATTCGGAGCCGTTGATGATGCCCGGCGGCAGGTAGAACGAGTCGTCGTTCCTGGAGGCATCGAAAGCCTGCCCCATGATGCTCGGATCCTTTGAGCTCGAATCCATTTGGCCCATGACGCCCGACATGGTGCTGTGCATGGTCAGCATCATGGTGCGCATGCCGGACATGGTTTCGATCATGGGCGGGATCTGCATGACCAATTGCGGCAGCAGGGCATCCAGCTCGTCCAGGTTCTTCACCAGGTCGCCCAGTTTGTCGGTGATCTCGTCGACGCCGTCGATCGCGTCGAAGATGGACCGCAGGGAGAAGCAGATCGGAATGTCGTAGCAGTGCTTTTCCCAATAGAAGTAGCTTCGGATCGGACGCCAGAAATCCTCGAAATCCGACACCTTATCGCGCAAATCCGATGTGATGTCCTGCATTTCATGCGTTGTCTTGACCATGTGGTGCGTGGTGGCGACGAGCTCCCGCATCAGGTCGAGCATGTGCTGCATGATGCCGATCATCTTCCCCAGCTCATTGGCCTGGGTGAGCATGTCGTTCATGCGGTCTTTTTGGAAAGCCATGTTCTGCATCTGGCTTGCCTGGCTCATGCTGATGATCCACGGAATCGTGGTGTGCTGCAGCGGCGTACCCTCAGGGCGGGTCACGGTCTGCACGGAGGCGATTCCGGGAACCGCCAGGACACCCTTGGCGAGTTTGTTGAGGACCAGCATGTCGGTCGGATTGCGCAGATCATGATCGGTCTCGATCAACAAAATCTCGGGCATCTGCATGCGCTGGCCGGGAAAGTGGCGTGCCGCCGCCGCATACCCCACGTTCGCGGGGATGTTCTGCGGAATGAATTTATAGTCGTCGTAGCTGGGTCGATAGTTCGGCAAGGCCAATAGCCCGATCAGTGCGACGGCCAGCGAGGCAACGAGAATGGGTCCCGGCCATCGGACGATCGCCGTACCGATGCGTCGCCATCTGCGGGCGGAGAGGGTCCGCCGTGGCTCGAACAACCCGAACCGGGCGCCGGCGGCAAGCAGCGCCGGTCCCAGCGTTATCGCGACGAGCACCGCGATCAGGATGCCGACGGCACAAGGGATACCGAGCGGCTGGAAATAGGGCAGCCGGGTGAAGCTGAGGCAGAGCACCGCGCCGGCGATGGTCAATCCAGACGCCAACACCACCTTGGCGACCCCGTTGAACGTGGTGTAGAAGGCCTCCTCCCGGCCTTCACCCGCCTGCCGCGCCTCCTGATATCGGCCGACGAAGAAAATGCCGTAGTCGGTTCCCGTCGCGATGACGGCGGCGACCAATAGGTTGACGGCGAAAGTCGTCAGACCGACCAGCCCGAGGTGGCCGAGTAGCGCGACCATTCCACGCGCGATCACCAATTCCAGGCCGACGATCAACAACAACAGAACGACCGTGACAATCGACCGATAAACGAGCAACAACGTCAGGAAGATCACGGCAAGGCTGGCGAGCGTCACCAGCATGATGGTCTTCTGACCGGCAATGTTCATGTCCGCGACGATGGGCGCCGGCCCGGTCACGTAGACCTTCAGCCCCGGTGGGGGCGAAGCCTCCTGCACGATCTTTCGAACGGCCTTCACGGATTCGTCGCCGGCGGCCGCGCCTGCGTTGCCGTTCAGGTTCACCTGAACAAATGCGGCCTTGCCGTCCTGGCTCTGCGCGGCGCCGCGGGTTAGCGGATCACCCCAGAAATTCTGGACGTGCTGCACATGTTTCTGATCGCCTTCTAAAAGCTTGACCAAGCGGTCGTAGTACTCGTGCGCGTCGTCGCCGAGTTGCTGCTGGCCCTCCAGCAGGATCATCGCCAACGCGCCGGTGTTGGTCTCCTTGAAGTCCTGGCCCAGGCGCTCCATGGCCTTGAAGGACGGTGCGCCCAATGGGCTCAGCGATACCGCATGCTCCGCCTCGACCTTCTCCAGCGACGGAACGCCGACGCTGATGAGGACCGCGATCGCGAGCCAGCCCAAAATGATGGGAACGGACAGGCGATGGATGATCCGCGCCACCCGTGGTCGCGGCGCAGACTGGGTCTCCAGTTGCGGCGCGCTCATGTGGCGGTCAAGACGCAGTAGGTGAATGCGTTCAACTCGTGCGAGATCCTCTCGGCTTTGACGACACCGTCCACCACGATGCGGCAGCCGAGGCTATCGCTGTTGCCCTGAGCGACCACATTTCCCACGATCGACGGCAACGTCGTCGAAATCTCGAACGTCCACGGCAGCTCGATGCCGTTGATGTGGTTCGGCTCGCCGTTGGCGTCAAAGTAGCTGATGTCGGCCGTCGACCCGGCGGGCCCGAACACCTCGTACTGGATGTGCTTGGGGTTGAACGGTTTGGTGTCTTGCTGTCGGGTGTCGGCATACGACGGGCGCTTCTCGGAGCCGAAAATGCCATGCAGCCGCGAGACCGTCATGCCGCCCGCGACGACGACGCCCACGATGACCAGCGGGATCCACAGCCGACCCAGGACACCGAGAAGCCCGGGTCCCCTCTTCGTACGAGTCGTTCGCGCGCCGCTTTGCTGCGTGGGTTCAGCCGAGGATCGCCGACGTAAGCCCAGGAAACCGCGTTGGCTAATGTCTCGTCCTTCCCCGATGGTGTCGTCGGGCCGGGCCCGTAAGTCCGAATCGACCACTACACCCCCTTCAGCCGTGCCAATGCCCGCGCGGACCCGGCGGCCCGAACATGCAACTACACACCGATCGCGGCACGCCAGACTGCAGCGCTTCGAATGTGGTGCCCGTGGCAGACCAGCCGAGCCTCCGGCACCTCATACGAGCCCCACCCTCGAGGGAGCGCGACCAAGTCTTGTCGAGTAAACCACGGCAGTCGCTTCTGTATCAGTCCTTTGACAACGCGATGCGGGATCGTAATGCCTAACCGCGTGCGTAAACGGTATTTTGCTGAGCCGACGGAATGCTCCTCGCCCGCTTCTCTTCTTCGCAGGGGGCCGTCCACTTACCTAAGCACAGCGGATGGCCGGTGTCACCGGGTGGGCGACCCGACCGAGTCATAGCAGGATCTTGACGGGTTTCGCCCCTTGGTGATTTTCCGGCCCCCCGCCAGTTCGGCTAAGCTGTGGAGCGACAAGCACCATAACTTCATCGGCCTGAAGGGCGATGCCTGCTCAGTAATGACGTCTCGCAGCTAACGCCATTGATGCAGGTCACCGAGGCGAATAGAGGGGCATCGGGGCCCCTCCGCACCAATCGAATGACCGTTTCAACAGCCTTCTAGGTCACAACGGGAACTTTGTCCAAACCACGGGCGAGCGCTCTGGGGCTCAACTATGGTTTGGACCTGTTCCACTCATGTCCATTTATGCACCCTGGAGAATTGTGAGCATCAATCCATTCGACGACGACAACGGCAGCTTTTTCGTCCTGGTGAACGACGAGGAACAACACAGCTTGTGGCCGGCCTTCGCCGATGTTCCAGCCGGCTGGAAAGTGGTTTACGGGGAAGCCGACCGAGCCGCGTGCTTGGAGTACATCGAACAGCACTGGCCGGACATTCGGCCAAAGAGCCTGCGGGACAAGCTCGCAACGGGTAAGGGTTTTGACCAGTAACAAGTCGGGGTATGGGGCGGGTGGCGAAGACTTGGGGGAGTCGATGGAGGAAGATCGAGCACTGCCGTTAACGCGTGGACAGCTCGACATCTGGTTGTCCCAAGAGGCCGGATTCGCCGGCACGCAATGGCAGCTCGGTCTTCTGGTCAAAATCGACGGCACGGTGCATCGTGATGCCCTGGAGCAGGCGATCACCCAGGCGGTCGCCGAGGCGGAGCCCGGCAGGGTCTCGTTTTTCGAGGTCGACGGCCAGGTTGTGCAGAAGCCGGTCGACTACCCGCACGTCGAGCTGACGTTCGAAGACCTCAGGGCAGCACCCGACCCGGTGCAGGAAGCCCGGGAGAAGTCTTCCGCCATTCAGCGCACGCCGATGCCGCTGAACGGACAAATGTTCAAATTCGTGCTCTTTCAAACTGAGCACGAGGAATTCTATCTGTTTGGTTGCTGCCACCACATAGCGATCGACGGCCTGGGCATGGCCCTGGTCTGCCGCCGGGTTGCCACCATTTACTCGGCGATGGTGGCCGGAAAGCCGATTCCCGACGCCTACTTCGGCTCGGTGCAGGACTTGATCGATCTCGAGTCGGGATACGAAGCCTCCGACGACTACGCAGAAGACAAGGCCTATTGGAGCGAGCACCTGCCGCCGGAGAGCGGACCGGTCGATCGTCTGCCCGAGGCGGCCGGAGAGCGCGATCACTACTCGCCGTCCGCGTCAGTCCAGTTGGACCCCTCGGTTGCCAACAGGATCAAGGAGCTGTCCAAGAAGCTGGCCATCCGTCGGTTTTCGGTCACCACGGCCGCGTGCGCGCTCCTGGTGCGCGGCTGGTCGGGTAGCGGCTCGGAGGTGGCGCTCGACTTCCCGGTCAGCCGGCGCGTGCGTCCCGAGTCCAAGACGCTGCCCGCGATGCTCGCCGGTGTGGTGCCGCTGGTCCTGACGACGGAGCCGCAGTCGACCGTCGCCGATTTCTGCAAGCACGTCGACAAGCGCATCCGCGAACTTCTGCAGCATCAGCGCTTTCCGGTGCACACCCTCGAGGGCGATGGCCTGCGCCAGGCGCCGAATCGCGTCGGGATCAACTTCATCCCGTCCCGGCTGACGCTGGACCTCGCCGGCGCTCCCGCGACCGCGTCGTACACCAACCACGGGCCGGTCGGGCACTTCGGGCTGTTCTTCCTCGGAGCCGGCGACCAGCTGCACCTCAGCACCGCGGGCCCGGGCCAACCGTTCGCCAGCTTCGGCGTCGCCGACCTGGCCGGCCGGTTGCAGCAGATCTTGGAAGAGATGACAGCCGACCCGGAGCGGCCGCTGTCGTCGATCGACCTGCTGACCCCCGACGAGCCCGCCCTGATCGACGAATGGAGCAACCGGCCGGCACTGCACGAGCCGGTCCCCGCCCCCGTCTCGATCCCGGCGGCATTCGCCGAACACGTGCAGGCCACGCCCGAGGCCGTGGCGGTGACCTGCGACGCCAAGTCCCTCACCTTCGCGGAACTCGACGAGGCCTCCAACCGGCTGGGCCATCTGCTCGCCGGCCATGGTATCGGCCCCGGCGACTGCGTCGCGGTGATGTTCCCGCGGTGCGCCGACGCCATCGTCTCGATGCTGGCGGTGCTCAAGACCGGGGCGGCCTATGTGCCGATCGACCCGGCACACGCGTCGTCGCGGATGGATTTCGTGATCGCCGACGCGGCACCCCGCGCGGTGATCACCACGGCGGAGCTCAGCTCGCGGCTGCACACCCATGACGTCCTGATCGTCGATGTGCACGACCCGGCTATCGACACCCAGCCCAACACCGCCCTGCCGCTGCCGGCACCGGAGCACACCGCGTACATCATCTATACCTCCGGGACCACTGGAACCCCCAAAGGCGTTGCGATTCCTCATCTTAACGTCACGTGGCTGATCGAGTCGCTCGACGCGGGCCTGCCTCCCGGGCGGGTCTGGACGCAGTGCCACTCCGCGGCCTTCGACTTCTCGGTGTGGGAGATCTTCGGCGCCCTGCTGCGCGGCAGGCGGCTGCTGGTGGTGCCCGAATCGGTGGCGTCCTCCCCGGAGGACCTGCACGCCTTGCTGGTCGCGGAAAAGGTCAGCGTGCTGACCCAGACCCCGTCGGCCGTGGCGATGCTGTCGGCCGAGGGTCTGGAGTCCACCGCGCTGGTGGTGGCCGGTGAGGCCTGCCCGACCGACGTGGTGGATCGGTGGGCGGCGCCCGGGCGGGTGATGCTCGACGCCTACGGCCCGACCGAGACCACGGTGTGCGCGTCGATCAGCACCCCCCTGACGCCCGGCTCCCCGGTGGTGCCGATCGGCTCCCCGATAGCCGGCGCGGCGATGTTCGTGCTCGACAAGTGGCTGCAGCCGGTGCCCGCCGGTGTGGTCGGCGAGTTGTACCTGGCGGGTCGCGGCGTCGGGCACGGATATGTGCGCCGGCCCGGGCTGTCGGCATCGCGGTTCGTGGCCAACCCCTTTGGTGGTCCGGGATCGCGGATGTACCGCACCGGAGACCTGGTGTGCTGGGGCCCCGACGGGCAGCTGCAATACCTGGGCCGCGCCGACGAGCAGGTCAAGATTCGCGGCTACCGCATCGAACTCGGTGAAATTCAGGCGGTTCTGGCCGGCCTGGACGGGGTGGACCAGGCCGCGGTGATCGCCCGCGAAGACCGCCCAGGCGACAAGCGGCTGGTCGGCTACGTCACCGGCACCGCCGACCCGGCCGCACTGCGCACCGCGCTGGCCGACAAGCTTCCGCCCTACATGGTCCCGACCGCGGTGATGGTGCTCGACGCCCTGCCGCTGACCGGCAACGGCAAGCTGGACAAGCGCGCCCTGCCCTCGCCCGAATACGCCGCGAGTGAGTACCGGGCACCGGCCGACGCGATCGAGGAGATCCTGGCCGACATCTACGCCCAGGTGCTGGGGGTGGAGCGGGTCGGCGTCGACGACTCCTTCTTCGACCTGGGCGGCGACAGCATCCTGTCGATGCAGGTGGTGTCCCGGGCCCGCGCGGCGGGCGTGATCTGCCGACCGCGAGACATTTTCGTCGAGCAGACCGTGGCCCGCCTGGCGCGGGTGTCCGAGGTGGCTGCCGACGGCGAGTTCGGTGTGGCCGACGAGGGGATCGGCCCGGTGGTGGCCACCCCGATCATGCGTTGGCTGCAGACCATCGACGGCCCGATCGACGAATTCAACCAGACCATGGTGCTGGCCGCGCCGGCCGGCGTGAGCGAAGCCGACGTGGCCGTGGTGCTGCAGGCGGTACTGGATCGCCATCCCATGCTGCGGCTGCGCGTGCAGGACGACGGCGCCGGCGACTGGGCCCTCGAGGCCCCCGAGGTGGGCTCGGTGCAGGCCGCCGACTGCCTTGAAGTGGTCGACGCGTTGTCCGACGCGGCGCTCATCGAGGCCCGCGGCCGGCTCAGCGTCGCCGAGGGGAAGCTGCTGAGCGCGGTATGGGCAAGTACGACAAACCAATTGGCGTTGGTCATCCACCACCTGGCCGTCGACGGCGTGTCGTGGCGGACGTTGATCGAGGACCTCAACATCGCCTGGGTGCAGCACCACAACGCCCAGCCGGTGGCATTGCAGGCACCTGGAACGTCTTTTGCCCGTTGGTCTTCGCTGTTGGCCGAATACGCGCAGAGTCCGGCGGTGGCCGCGCAGGCCGACGCGTGGCGGCAGGTGGCCGCCACCCCGGCGGCGCTGCCGGCGGTCCAGCCCGAGGACACCTACGCGACGGCCGGACAGCTGTCGGCGGCACTGGACGTCGACACGACCCGGCTGCTGTTGGGGGAGGTGCCCGCGGCGTTTCACGCTGGGGTGCAAGACATCCTGTTGATCGCGTTCGGGCTGGCGTTCACCGAATTCCTGGGTGAAGCCGCGCCGATCGGCATCGACATCGAAGGACACGGTCGCCAGGAAGAGGTGGCCTCCCACGTGGACCTGTCGCGCACCGTCGGCTGGTTCACCACGAAATACCCTGCAGCGCTGAAGATCAACGGCACGCTGACCTGGTCGCAGGTGGTCGCCGGCGAGACCGCACTGGGTGCGGTGATCAAGGACGCCAAGGAGCAACTGCGCGCCCTGCCCGACGGCCTGACCTACGGGTTGTTGCGTTACCTGAACACCGAAGTCGACCTGGACGGCGCAGACCCGGCGATCGGGTTCAACTACCTGGGCCGGCTGGCCGCAGGAGCCGATCTCTCCGAGGAGCTGTGGCGGGTCAGCGAGGACAGCCTGTCGTCGGCGGCCGTGGCGACGGCGGTGGCAATGCCGTTGGCGCACACCGTGGAACTCAACGCCGGCACCATGGACACCGCGGCCGGCCCGAATCTGCACGCCAACTGGAGGTGGGCGCCGTCGGCGCTGACCGAGGAGCAAGTAAACCGGTTGAGCCAGTTGTGGTTTGAGGCCCTGGCCGGTATCTGCGCGCACGTGCGCAACGGTGGCGGCGGGCTGACCCCGTCCGATATCGCCCCCGCCCGCCTGGACCAGCAGCAGATCGACGAGCTCTGCCGGCAGCACCGGATCGCCGACGTGCTGCCGCTCAGCCCCGTCCAGCAGGGGCTGCTCTTCCACAGCAGCTTCGCGCAGGAACTCGAAGACCTCTACGCCGTGCAGCTGGGCATCACCGTGAACGGTTCCCTTGACGCGCAACGGCTTCGCGACGCGGTGCAGACCGTCGTCAACCGCCACCCCAACCTGGCTGCACGATTCCTCGACGAATTCGGGGAGCCGGTGCAGATCATCCCGGCCGAGCCGGTGATGGCGTGGAACTACGTCGAGTTGACCGGCGGTGACATCGACCAACAGGTCGAGCAGCTGGCCGCGGCCGAACGCACCGCCGTCTGCGACCTGGCCGGCCAACCCGCCTTTAGGGCCGCGTTGATCCGCACCGCCCCCGACCGGCACCGGTTCGTGCTCACCATCCACCACATCGTCATCGACGGCTGGTCGCTGCCGGTGCTGATGCGGGAAGTGTTCGCCGGCTACTACGGCGAACGGCTGCCCGCGCCCCCGTCGTACCGCAGCTACCTGATGTGGCTGGCCGCCCAGGACCGCGCCGGCGCCCAGGCCGCCTGGCGGGAGGCGCTCGCCGGATTCGAAGCACCCACGCTGGTGGCCCCGCCGGGCAAGATCGGACGGCGCGCGGTGGCCACCTACACGGTTTCGGCGGACACCACCCGCGCCCTGAGCGAACTGGCCCGCGCCAGCCGCACCACCGTGAGCACCGTGCTGCAGGGTGCCTGGGCCCAACTGCTGACCTGGCTGACCGGCCAGCACGACGTCGCCTTCGGAACCGCGGTCTCGGGCCGGCCCACCGAGCTGCCCGGCGCGGACGCCATGGTCGGCTTGTTGATCAACACCGTGCCGGTGCGCGCCAACATCACCGCCGCCACCACCGTCGTCGACCTGCTGGGCCAGCTGCAACGCGTCCACGCCGAGACCCTCGAGCACGAACACTTGGCGCTCAACGAGATTCACCGCGTCACCGGACACGACCAACTCTTCGACACGCTCTTCCTCTACGAGAACTACCCGATCGATGCCGGTGCACTGCTGGGCGTTCATGAGCTGGCCGTCACCGAGTTCAGCAGCCGCGAGTTCAACCACTACCCGCTCTCCGTGGTGGCCACGCCCGGACACGAACTGAGCCTGCGCGTCGAATACGACACCGAGGTCTTCGACGCGTCCGGCATCGAAACGCTGATCGAGCGGCTGCGCCAGGTGATGGCGGCCATGACCACCGATGCTGCACAACGGCTTTCGTCGATCGATCTGCTCGACGCCGCCGAGCGCGAGCGGCTCGACGCCTGGGGCAACCGCGCGATGTTGGCGCGGCGGCCGCGCGCGCAGTCGTCGATTCCGGCGTTGTTCGCCGCGCAGGTGGCCCGCGCCGCCGACGCGGTGGCGATCACCTGCGGCGAGCGGTCCTGGACCTACCGCGAGGTCGAAGAGTCGGCAAATCGGTTGGCGCACTTGCTGACCGAGCGGGGCGCCGGGCCGGGGCAGCGGGTGGCGGTGGTGATCCCACGCTCGGCCGAAGCGATCGTGGCGATCTTCGCGGTGCTCAAGACCGGGGCGGCCTATGTGCCGCTCGATCCGGGTGTGCCGGCGGCGCGGTTGGAGTTCGTGCTCGGTGATGCCGCGCCGATCGCGGCGGTGACCAGCGCCGAGGTGCGCGAGCGGCTGGATGGCTTCGACGGGGTGATCGTCGACATCGACGACCCGGCCGTGCGCAGCCAACCGACGACGGCCCTGCCGATGCCGGCCCCGGAGAACATCGCGTACATCATCTACACCTCGGGGACCACCGGAACCCCCAAGGGCGTGGCCATCCCGCACCACAACGTGACGTTGTTGCTGGAGACACTGGATGCTCAGCTCGGGTTGGGCCAGGTGTGGACCCAATGTCATTCGCTGGCGTTTGACTTCTCGGTGTGGGAAGTCTTCGGCTCCTTGCTGTATGGCGGACGCCTGGTGGTGGTGCCGGATGCGGTGGTGCGCTCGGCCGAAGACCTGCATGCGTTGTTGGTGCGTGAGCAGGTCAGTGTGTTGAGTCAGACGCCGTCGGCGTTTTATGCGTTGCAGAGTGCGGATGCGTTGGCGCCCGAGCTGGGTGAGCAGCTGAAGTTGCAGACGGTCGTCTTTGGTGGTGAGGCGCTTGAGCCGCACCGGTTGTCGACGTGGTTGCACCGTCACCCGGGCCTGCCCCGGATGATCAACATGTACGGCATCACCGAGACGACGGTGCACGCGTCGTTTCGCGAGATCGTCGATGGGGACGTGGACGGCAACGTCAGCCCGATCGGGGTGCCGCTGGCGAACCTGGCCTTCTTTGTGCTCGATGGTTGGTTGCGTCCGGTGCCGGCCGGTGTGGTCGGTGAGCTGTATGTGGCCGGTGGTGGTTTGGCGACCGGTTATGTGGGCCGTGCGGGGCTGTCGGCGTCGCGGTTTGTGGCGTGTCCGTTCGGTGGGCCGGGGGCGCGGATGTATCGCACCGGGGACCTGGTCCGCTGGGGCTCCGACGGCCAACTGCAGTACATGGGCCGCGCCGACGAACAGGTCAAGATCCGCGGCTACCGCATCGAGCTCGGCGAAATCCAGGCCGCCCTCGCCGCGCTGTCCGGGGTCGAGCACGCGGCGGTGATCGCCCGCGAGGACCGGCCCGGCGACAAGCGGCTGGTGGGCTACGTGACCGGAACGGCCGACCCGGCCGAGGTTCGGGCCCAGCTCGGCGAGCGATTGCCGGGCTACATGGTGCCGTCGGCGGTGGTGGTGCTCGACGCGTTGCCCTTGACCGTCAACGGCAAGCTGGACACCCGGGCCCTGCCGGCGCCGGAATACCAGGACGCCGATCGCTACCGGGCCCCGGTGAGCGCCATCGAGGAGATCCTGGCCGGCATCTACGCCCAGGTGCTGGGCGTGGAGCGCGTCGGTGTCGACGACTCCTTCTTCGACCTCGGCGGCGACAGCATCCTGTCGATGCAGGTGGTGGCCCGTGCCCGGGCCGCCGGAGTGGTGTGCCGCCCGCGGGACGTCTTCGTCGAACAGACGGTCGCCCGGCTGGCGCGCGTCGCCACGGTCGCCAGCGACGACGACAACGTGGTCGACGAGGGCCTCGGACCCGTGGTGGCCACCCCGATCATGCGCTGGCTGCAGAACATGGACGGCCCCGTCGAGCAGTTCAACCAGACCATGGTGCTGGCGGCACCCGCGGAGGTCACCCTCGACGACGTGCCGGTGGTGCTGCAGGCCCTGCTGGATCGGCACGCGATGCTGCGGCTGCGCGTCGAGGACGACGGCATCGGCGGTTGGTCGCTCGACGTGCCCGAGGCTGGCTCGGTGCAGGCGGGCGACTGCCTGGAGTCGGTCGACGTGCTGTCCGAAGCGGCGCTGGTCGACGCCCGGTCGCGGCTGAATCTCGCCGACGGTGTGCTGATGCGTGCCGTATGGGCAAGCGCGACAAACCAATTGGCGTTGATCATTCACCACCTGGCCGTCGACGGCGTGTCGTGGCGCACGCTGATCGAAGACCTCAACATCGCCTGGGCGCAGCACCACAGCGGCCAGCCGGTGGCACTGCCGGTGGGCGGCACGTCGTTCGCTCGATGGTCGTCGCTGCTGGATGAGTACGCGCGCCGCCCCGAGGTGGTCGAGCGGCTGGAGGAGTGGCGGCAGGTGGCCACCGTCCCGGCCGTTTTGCCGCAGGCGCAGCCCGAGGACACCTACGTGACGGCCGGGCAGTACTCGGCGTCGCTGGACGTCGAGACCACCCGGCTGCTGCTCAGCGAGGTGCCCGCGGCGTTCCACGCCGGCGTGCAGGACATTCTGCTGATCGCGTTCGGTTTGGCCTGGACCCAGTTCGTGGGCACCGGCGCGCCGATCGCCATCGACGTGGAAGGCCACGGTCGCAACGAAGAGCTGGGCCCGCAGGTGGACCTGTCGCGCACGGTCGGCTGGTTCACCGCGAAGTACCCGGTGTCGTTGCGGATCGGTGGACTGTCCTGGGGCCAGGTGGTCGGCGGTGACGAGGCCCTAGGCGGTCTGGTCAAGGACGCCAAGGAACAACTACGCGCCCTACCGGACGGTGTCACCTACGGGATGCTGCGCTACCTGAATCCCGAAGCGGGACTGGATGTTTCGGATCCGGTCATCGGGTTCAACTACCTGGGCCGGCTCGGCGGTGGGGCCGCCGATTTGTCGGCCGATCTGTGGCAGCTGGACCAGGACAGCTTCGCGTTGGCCGGTGCGGCCGGCGCGGTGGCGCTGCCGCTGCCGCACACGGTGGAACTCAACGCCGGCACCATGGACACCGCCGACGGCCCGCACCTGCAGGCGAACTGGACGTGGGCGCTCTCGGCCCTCGACGAGAAGCAGATCAGCCGACTCAGCGAGCTGTGGTTCGACGCGCTGGCCGGCATCACCGCGCACGTGCGCAACGGCGGCGGCGGCCTGACCCCCTCCGACATCGCGCCCGCCCGCATGAGCCAGCGCGACCTCGACGAACTGCAGCAGCGGTACCAAGTCGCCGACGTGTTGCCGCTGACCCCGCTGCAGCAGGGACTGCTGTTCCACACCGGCACCGCCCAGGGCGGCGAAGACCTCTACGCAGTGCAGCTCGACATCTCCGTGACCGGCGCCGTCGATCCGGACCGGCTGCGCGAGGCGGTGCACACCGTCATCAGCCGCCATCCCAACGTGGTGGCCAGCTTCTCCGAGGACTTCGGGGAGCCGGTGCAGATCATGTCGACCGATCCGGAACTGGCCTGGCAATACGTCGAGCTGAACGCCGACGGCGACATCGACGAGCAAATCGAGCGGTTGTCCACCGCGGAACGTGTCGCCGTCTGTGACCTGGCCGGGCAGCCCCCGTTCCGGGGCCTGCTGATCCGCACCGCGGAGAACAACTACCGATTCGTGCTCACCAACCACCACATCGTGCTCGACGGCTGGTCCAAGCCGGTCCTGCTGCAGGAGATCTTCGCCAGCTACTTCGGTGTGCGGCTCCCCGCGCCGGTGCCGTACCGCAGCTTCATCACCTGGCTGTCCGACCAGGATCGAGCTGCCGCTCAGGAGGCGTGGCGCGAGGTGCTCGAGGGTTTCGAAACCCCGACGCTGGTGGGCCCGACGGGCCGCATGGGGCTCGGCCCGCGCGGCGTCGCCGAGTTCCACGTGTCCGCGGAGACCAGTCGCCTGTTGGGCGAATTGGCCCGTTCGTGCCGCACCACCGTTAGCACCGTGCTGCAAGCGGCCTGGGCGCAGCTGTTGATGTGGCTTACCGGACAGCACGATGTGGCGTTCGGCACAGCAGTTTCTGGTCGGCCGACCGAATTGACCGGATCCGACGCCATGGTTGGCCTTTTGATCAACACCGTGCCGGTGCGGGCGACCATCGGCGCCGAAACCACCATCGCCGACCTGCTTGAACAGCTACAACGCACCTACACAAACACGCTCGATCACCAGCATTTAGCACTGAACGATATCCATCGTGTAACGGGACATGACCAAATTTTCGACACAATGTTCGTGTACGAGAACTATCCCATCGATACCGCCGCGCTATCGGCCGTGGACGAGTTAACTATTAATGGATTCACGAATCGGGAATACAACCACTACCCGCTTTCGGTTCAAGCTGTGCCGGGCCACGAAATAGGCCTTCGCGTCGAGTTCGATACCGACGTTTTCGGCGAGGCAAGGATCGAGAAGCTCGTAGAGCGGTTTAAGCGGGTGTTGGAAGCCATGACCGTGGACTTGGAGGAGCAGTCATGACCGTCGGTGCGGGACGGCGATTGTTGTCGATCGATCTGCTGGATGGCGGCGAGCACGATCGACTCGACGAGTGGGGCAACCGTGCGGTGCTGACCAAGCCGATCAAGGCTGCGGCGTCGATCCCCGAGGTGTTCGCCACCCAGGTGGCGCGCGCACCCCAGGCTGTCGCGCTGAGCTTCGGCGATCGCTCGATGACCTACCGCGACCTGGATCAGGCCGCGAACCGGCTGGCGCACCTGTTGGCCGAGCAGGGCGCCCGCCCGGGCGAATGCGTTGCGCTGCTGTTTTCCCGCTCCGCCGAGGCGATCATCTCGATCCTCGCGGTCCTGAAGACCGGGGCGGCGTACCTGCCGATCGATCCCGCGCTGCCGTCGGCGCGGATGGAATTCATGCTCAGCGACGCCACCCCGATCGCGGTGGTGACCACGGCCAGCCTGCGCACCCGGCTGGACGGGTTCGACCTGCCCGTCATCGACGTCGACGAAGCCGATGCGGACACCCAGCCCAGCAGCGCGCTGCCGGGGCCGCGGCCCGACGACATCGCCTACATGATCTACACCTCGGGCACCACGGGAAACCCCAAGGGCGTCGCGGTCACCCACCGCAACGTGACCGAGTTCGTCCGCACGCTGCACGCCGATCTGCCGACCGGGCCGGGGAAGGTCTGGTCACAGTGGCACTCGCTGGTCTTCGACGTCTCCGTCTGGGAGATCTGGGGCGCGCTGCTGTCCGGCGGACGCCTGGTGGTCGTGCCCGAGTCCGTCGCGGGTTCGCCCGATGACCTGCACGCCCTGCTGATCGCCGAGCAGGTCAACGTCCTGAGCCAGACCCCGTCCGCGGTGAGCATGCTCTCGCCGGAGGGCTTGGACGACACGGCGCTGGTGGTGGCCGGTGAAGCCTGCCCGGCCGAAGTGGTCGACCGGTGGGCGCCCGGACGGGTGATGATCAACGCCTACGGCCCGACCGAGGCCACCGTGTACGCCGCGATGAGCACGCCGCTCGCGGGCGACTCGGGGGCACCGCCGATCGGGTCGCCGGTTCCCGGCGCGGCGCTGTTCGTGCTGGACAAGTGGCTGCGGCCCGCGCCGGAAGGCGTGGTCGGTGAGCTGTATGTGGCCGGCCGTGGCGTCGCCACCGGGTATGCCCGCCGGGCCGGGCTGACGGCGTCGCGCTTCGTGGCCTGCCCGTTCGGCGGGCCGGGGGCGCGGATGTACCGCACCGGGGACCTGGTCCGCTGGGGCGCCGACGGTCAGCTGCAGTACCTGGGCCGCGCCGACGAGCAGGTCAAGATCCGCGGCTACCGCATCGAACTCGGCGAGATCCAGTCGGCCCTCGCCGCGCTGGACGGCGTCGACCAGGCGGCGGTGATCGCCCGCGAGGACCGCCCCGGCGACAAGCGCCTGGTGGGTTACATCACCGGCACCGCCGACCCGACCGAGCTGCGCACCCAGCTGGGCAAGCGGCTGCCGGCCTACATGGTCCCGGCCGCGGTCGTCGTGCTGGAGACCCTGCCGCTGACGGTCAACGGCAAGCTGGACAAGCGCGCCCTGCCCGCGCCCGAGTACCACAAGCGCGGCGGCCAATACCGCGCCCCCAGCAACCACACCGAGGAGATCCTGACCGGCATCTACGCCCAGGTGCTGGGCGTGGAGCGCGTCGGTGTGGACGACTCCTTCTTCGACCTCGGCGGCGACAGCATCCTGTCGATGCAGGTGGTGGCGCGGGCCCGGGCGGCCGGCGTGATGTGCCGCCCGCGCGACGTCTTCGTCGAGCAGACGGTCGCCCGGCTGGCCCGGGTGGCCACCGACGGCGCGGACGAGGACGACCTGGTCGACGAGGGGATCGGGCCGGTGCTGGCCACCCCGATCATGCACTGGCTGCAAACCGTGCAGGGGCCGATCGACGACTTCAACCAGACGATGGTGCTGGCGGCGCCCGCGGGCGTCGGCAAAGACGACGTGGTCGTCGTGCTGCAGGCCTTGCTGGACCGGCACCCCATGCTGCGGCTGCGCGTGGAGGACGACGGCAACGGCGGCTGGTCGCTGGAAGCGCCCGAGGCTGGCTCGGTGCAGGCCGGCGACTGCCTGCAGTCGGTCGACGAGCTGTCCGACGCGACACTGGTGGCGGCCCGGTCACGGCTGAACCCGGGCGCGGGGGTGATGGTGAGCGCCGTCTGGGCAGGCGAGTCAAGCCAATTGGCGTTGATCATCCACCACGTCGCCGTCGACGGCGTGTCGTGGCGGACCCTGATCGAAGACCTCAACATCGCCTGGGCGCAGCATCACAGCGGCCAGCCGGTGGCGCTGCCCACGGGCGGCACCTCGTTCGCCCGATGGTCCTCGCTGCTGGCCGAGCACGCGCTGAGCCCGGCGGTGGTCGAGCAGGCCGACGCATGGCGCGAGGTGGTGGCGACCCCGGCCGTGCTGCCGGCGGTGCGCCCCGAGGAAGACACCTATCAGACCGCCGAGCAGTTGTCGGTCTCGCTGGACGTCGAGACGACCCGCCTGCTGCTGGGCGCGGTGCCCGCGGCGTTCAACGCCGGGGTGCAGGACATCCTGTTGATCGCGTTCGGGATGGCCTGGACACAGTTCCTGGGTAGCGGCAAGCCGATCGGCATCGACGTCGAGGGCCACGGCCGTCAGGAAGAGCTGGATCCGCGCGTCGACCTGTCGCGCACCGTGGGCTGGTTCACCACCAAATACCCGGTGGCGCTGACACTCGACGGGCTGGACTGGGCCAACGTGGTCGCCGGCGACGACGCGCTGGGCGCGGTGGTCAAGGCCACCAAGGAGCAGCTGCGCGCCCTGCCGGACGGACTGACCTACGGCCTGCTGCGCTACCTGAACCCCGACATCGATCTGGGTGGATCCGACCCGGTGATCGGGTTCAACTACCTGGGACGGCTGGGCGCGGCCGCAGACCTGCCCGGTGAGCTGTGGCGGCTGAGCCCCGACAGCCTGTCGCTGAGCGGCGCGGCCGCGGCGGTGGCGATGCCGCTCATGCACACCGTCGACCTCAACGCCGGAACCATGGACACCGAGGAAGGTCCCCACCTGCACGCCAACTGGACGTGGGCGGCCTCGGCGATGGACCGCGAGCAGATCAACCGGCTCAGCCAGTTGTGGTTCGAGGCGCTGACCGGCATCTGCGCCCACGTGCAGGCCGGCGGCGGCGGGTTGACCCCGTCCGACATCGCGCCCGCGCGCCTGAACCAGCGGCAGATCGACGAGCTGAGCAAGGAGCATCAGGTCGCCGACATCCTGCCGCTGACCCCGCTGCAGCAGGGTTTGCTGTTCCACGCGAGCTACGCCCAAGACCCGGGCGACGATGTCTATGCGGTGCAGCTCGGTATCACGGTGACCGGTGAGCTGGACTCGCACCGGCTGCACGACGCGGTGCACAACGTGATCAACCGCCACCCGAACCTGGCGGCCCGGTTCTGCGCGCAGTTCGGCGAGCCCGTCCAGGTCATCCCGGCCGACCCGGTCATGGCGTGGCGGTACATCCAGCTGGGCGCCGAGGATCTCGACCCCGAGCAGCGGGTCGAAGAGCTGTGCGCCGCCGAGCGCGCCGCGGTGAGCGATCTGGCCAACCGGCCGGCATTCCGGGCCGCGCTGATCCGCACCGCGGACAACCGGTACCGGTTCGTGCTCACCAACCACCACATCGTGATGGACGGCTGGTCGCTGCCCATCCTGCTGCGGGAGATCCTCGCCAACTACTACGGGGACCAGTTGCCCGCACCGGCGACCTACCGCAGCTACCTGACCTGGCTGGCCGGCCAGGATCGCGCCTCCGCGCAAGCGGCGTGGCGCCAGGTCCTCGACGGATTCGAGACCCCCACCCTGGTGGGCCCGGCCGGCCGGATGCGGCTCGGCCGGCGGGCCGTGGAGTCCTATCGGCTGTCCGCGGAGACCACGCGCGCCGTCGGCGAGCTGGCCCGCTCGTGCCACACCACCGTCAACACCGTGCTGCAGGCCGCCTGGGCCCAGCTGCTGATGCGCCTGACCGGCCAGCACGATGTCGCGTTCGGCACCGCGGTGTCGGGCCGGCCGGCCGACCTGGCCGGTGCGGAGTCCATGGTGGGTCTGCTGATCAACACCGTTCCGGTGCGGGCCAGCATCACCGCGGAGACCACCGTTGCCGACGTGCTGGGCCAGCTGCAACAGCACCACAACGACACCCTCGAGCACGAGCACCTGGCGCTGAGCGACATCCACCACGTGACCGGTCATGACGCGCTGTTCGACACCTTGTTCCTGTACGAGAACTACCCGATCGACACCAGCGTGCCGATGGGCTTCCACGAGCTGGCCATCACCGATGTCACCAACCGCGAGTACAACCACTACCCGCTGTCGGTGATGGCGCTTCCGGGCCGTGAACTCGGCCTCCGCGTGGAGTTCGACACCGACGTGTTCGACGCGACCGGCATCGAGAAGCTGACCGAGCGGTTCCAGCGGGTGCTGTCGGAGATGACCGCCGACCCCACCCGACGGCTGAGGTCCCTGGACGTCGTCGACGAGCGCGAGCAGGTGTGGCTCGACGAGCGGGGCAACCGCGCGGTGTTGAGCCAGCCGGCCACCGGGAAGTCGATCCCGGCGATGTTCGCCGCGCAGGTGGCCAGCACGCCCGGCGCCCCGGCGCTGACCTTCGACGGCCGCACGATGACGTATCGCGAGCTCGACGAGGCCGCCAACCGGATGGCGCACCTGCTGACCGAGGAGGGCGCCGGTCCGGGCGAGCGGGTCGCGCTGCTATTCAGCCGGTCCGCCGACGCGATCGTCTCGATCCTCGCGGTGCTCAAGACCGGGGCGGCGTACCTGCCGATCGACCCGGCGCTGCCGGCCGCGCGGATCGAGTTCCTGCTCACCGACGCCGAGCCCGTCGCCGTGGTCACCACCGCGGGTCTGCGGGAGCGGCTGGCCGGGTACAGCCCGACGGTCATCGACGTCGACGACCCGGCGCTGGCCACCCAGCCCAGCACGGCGCTGCCGACGCCGTCGTCGGACAACATCGCCTACCTCATCTACACCTCGGGCACCACCGGCGTCCCCAAGGGCGTGGCGGTGACCCACGAAAACGTCGCACAGCTGGTCGACACGCTGCACGCCGACCTGCCGGAGGCGGGGGTGTGGGCGCAGTGGCACTCACTGGTGTTCGACGTCTCGGTGCACGAAATCTGGGGCGCACTGCTGCACGGCGGGCGCCTGGTGGTGGTGCCCGAGTCGGTCGCGGCCGCGCCGGACGAGCTGCACGCGCTGCTGGTCGCCGAGCAGGTCACCGTGTTGAGCCAGACCCCGTCGGCGCTGGGCATGCTCTCGCCGGAGGGTCTGGAGTCGGCGGCGCTGGTGGTGGCCGGGGAAGCGTGCCCGGTCGAGGTGGTCGACCGGTGGGCGCCCGGACGGGTGATGATCAACGCCTACGGCCCGACCGAGGCCACGGTCTACGCGGCGATGAGCTCGCCGCTGCAGAGCGGTGCGGGATCCGCGCCGATCGGTTCGCCGGTGCCGCGTGCCGCGCTGTTCGTGCTGGACCGGTGGCTGCGCCCGGCACCCGAGGGCGTCGTCGGCGAGTTGTACATCGCCGGTCATGGGGTGGCCACGGGCTACTCGCGCCGACCGGGCCTGACGGCGGGACGCTTCGTCGCCTGCCCGTTCGGCAGCCCCGGTGGGCGGATGTACCGCACCGGCGACCTGGTCCGGTGGGGCCGCGACGGTCAGCTCGAATACCTGGGCCGGGCCGACGAGCAGGTCAAGCTGCGCGGCTACCGCATCGAACTCGGTGAGGTGCAGTCGGCCCTTGCCGCGCTGGACGGCGTCGAGCAGGCGGTGGTGATCGCCCGCGAGGACCGCCCCGGCGACAAGCGCCTGGTCGGCTACATCACCGGAACCGCCGACCCGGTCGGGATCCGCATCCAGCTGGCCGACCGGCTGCCGGCCTACATGGTGCCGGCCGCGGTGGTGGTGCTGGACGCGCTGCCGCTGACGGTCAACGGCAAGCTCGACAAGCGCGCCCTGCCGGCACCGGAATACCAGAAGCGCGGCGGCGAGTACATAGCGCCGTCCGACTCCACCGAGGAGATCGTCGCCGACATCTTCGCCCGGGTCCTCGGAATGGAACGCGTCTCGGTCGAGGACTCCTTCTTCGAGCTGGGCGGGGACTCGTTGTCCGCCATGCGGGTGATCGCCGAGATCAACACCGCTCTCGATGGCGCCCTGTCGGTGCGCACCCTGTTCGACTCGCAGTCGGTGCGTGCCCTGAGCCACCGGATCACCAGCGGTGCGGACACCGAGGGCGCCGCGGGCCCCGGCTTCGCGGCGGTGCACGGCGCCGACGCCAAGGAGGTGTACGCTCGCGACCTCACCCTGGACAAGTTCATCGACGCGACGACGTTGTCGACCGCGCCGACGCTGCCCGGACCGAGCCCCGAGGTGCGGACCGTCCTGCTGACCGGGGCGACCGGTTTCCTGGGCCGCTACCTGGTGCTGGAATGGCTCGAGCGGATGGAGCAGGTCGACGGCAAGCTGGTCTGCCTGGTGCGGGCCAAGTCCGACGAGGACGCGTGGCGCCGGCTGGAGAAGACCTTCGACAGCGGTGACCCGGAACTGCTGCGGCACTTCCAGGAACTGGCCGAAGAGCACCTGCAGGTCGTCGCCGGCGACAAGGGCCAGGCCAACCTCGGCCTCGCCGGGGAGACCTGGCAGCAGCTGGCCGACACCGTCGACCTGATCGTCGACTCGGCGGCCGTCGTCAACGGCGTCCTGCCCTACAACGAGCTGTTCACCCCCAACGTGGGGGGCACCGCGGAGCTGATCCGGCTGGCGCTCACCACGAAGAAGAAGCCATACGCGTACGTGTCGACTTCGGACGTGGGCCGCCAGATCGAGCCGTCGGAGTTCACCGAGGACGCCGACATCCGGGTCATCAGCGCCACCCGCGTCATCGACGGCGGCTACGCCAACGGATATGGCAACAGCAAGTGGGCGGGCGAGGTCCTGCTGCGTGAGGCACACGACCTGTGCGGCCTGCCGGTCTCGGTGTTCCGCTCCGACATGATCCTGGCCGACACCACCTACGCCGGCCAGCTCAACGTGGCGGACATCTTCACCCGGATGATCCTGAGCATCGTGGCCACCGGCACCGCCCCCGCGTCGTTCTACCGGCTCGACGCCGAAGGCAACCGGCAGAGCGCGCACTTCGACGGCCTGCCCGTCGAGTTCGTCGCCGAGGCGATCGCCAAACTGGGCGCCCAGGTGATGGACGGGTTCGAGACGTACCACGTGATGAACCCGCACGACGACGGGATCGGGCTCGACGAGTACGTCGACTGGCTGATCGAGGCGGGTTACCCGATCGAGCGCGTCGACGACTTCGGTGAGTGGCTGCAACGCTTCGAGACCGGACTGCGTGGCCTGCCGGAACGGCAGCGGCAGAACTCGGTGCTGCAGATGCTGTTACTGCTGCTGCGGGACCCGAAGAACCTGCAGCCCGCCGAGCCGGCTCGCGGCGCCTTCGCGCCGACGGATCGATTCCGTGCCGCGGTGCAGGAAGCGAAAGTCGGCCCCGACAACGACATCCCGCACGTGAGCGCGCCGGTGATCGTCAAGTACGTCACCGACCTGCAACTGCTCGGTTTGTTGTAAGCCCTCTCGACGAGTTACGAACACGCGGCGCGGTCCACACAGGACCGCGCCGCGTTCGTAAATGCGCGGAAGGCATTATTCGCTCGATTTGCTCGATGGCTGGCCGTGGTTGCCGCCTATAACCCGGCGATAACGGTCGATACCGGGGTGCAGGCTATCGAGCGTTGAAGTCCATCCGAATCGATCCATACTGTGTGCAGCCGTAATGTTACTGATCAGTACTTTTAGTACGTATAGAACGTCGTTACTGAGTACATATCTATACTAATGGGCGATTCATAGAACATTAAGTTTGAATAACCCTAGACCTGCGGGGTGGTCGTCTACTAACGTTCCGAACTGTTGCACTCATGTTGACTACGGGGTCTTCGGAGTGGGCGAGCGCCGACCGTTCGGTGGCGCGCTTGCTGGCTCGGTCGCCTCGGCCAACGACGAGCCGCAACGAGGTTGCGGTCGGTCTTCGTCGACGCTCCGCCCCATGCCGGGTAGGGCGCCTCGAGGCCGACCGCACCGAGCGCCCGGGCTACATCAAACAGAAGCCGACCAGGCTGCGGCCTGGTGGTGTCTGCGCGAGCGGCCTAAATCAACCGGGGGGTTGAAAGGAACACCCTGTGGTTGGGGAGTCGGATGGAGCTTGAGAATCAAGCACTTCCGCTGACGCGCGGGCAGCTGGACATCTGGCTGGCGCAGGAAACGGGTCACTCCGACACGGAGTGGCAGCTTGGGTTGTTCGTCCGGATCGGCGGCACCGTCCAGCGCGACGCCCTGCAGTGGGCGATCCGGCAAGCCGTGCGCGAAGCAGAACCGACCAGGGTCGCCTTCTTCGAGATCGACGGCCAGGTCTTCCAGCGACCGATCGACGACCCGAACATCGAGCTGGCGTTCCACAACCTAAGCGACTTGCCCGATCCCGTGCAAGAAGCCCGTGATCGAGCGCTGGCCATCCAGCGGACGCCCATGCCGCTCACCGGACCGCTGTTCAGGTTCGTCCTCTTCCAGACCCGGCGAGACGAATTTTTCCTGTTCGCGTGCTGCCACCACATCGTGATCGACGGCACCGGGGTTGGGCTGGTCGGTCACCGCATCGCCTCCATCTACTCCGCGATCGTCTCCGCCGGACCCGTCCCGACGGCCGTCTTCGGCTCGCTGCAGGAGCTGATCGACTGCGAATCGCACTACGAGGCCTCCAGTGATTACCGGGACGACGAGGCCTACTGGATGGCCAACCTGCCCCCGGAACGCGGGAGCCACCACCGCGTGCCCGGCAGCGCCGCGGAGCGTGACCCGTGGCCGTCCGCTCCGGTGGCGCTGGACCCCACGATCGTGCGGCGGGTTCACCGGTTCTCCGACGTCTGGGGCGTCTCCCAGACGTCGGTCATTACCGCGGCCTGCGCGCTGCTGGTGCGTGGCTGGTGCGCCGAGGGCTCAGAAGTGGTGCTCGATTTCCCCGTCAGCCGGCGAGTACGCCCGGAGTTGAAGACGCTTCCCGGCATGGTCGCCGGCGTCGTGCCGCTGGTGTTCACCGCCTCACCGCGATCGTCAGTCACCGATTTCTGCAAACACGTGGAGAGGCGAATCGAAGAGGCGGTGGCGCACCAGCGATTCCCGGTGCACGCCCTGGAGCGCAAGGTTCGCGGCCTGACCAAATCGCCCGAAAGGGTCAGCGTCAACTTCATTCCGTCGGCCTTCACCCTGCCCTTCGGTGCTGTCACGGCCTCGGCGTCCTACACGAATTCCGGTCAGGCGGACGGCTTCGGACTCATCTTCACCACCGACGGTGATGAGCTTTTCCTGAGCACCGCGGGCGTGTGGGAACCCTGGTCGGGCCTGAACGCCTCCGACTTGGCGGTGCGGCTGCAGCGGGTGTTGGTGGCGATGACCGACGATCCGCGCCGACGGCTCTCCTCGATCGAGGTGGTCGATGAGAATGAGCGCGCCCGGCTGGGCGAGTGGGGTAACAACGGTTCGGCGTTGGGTCGGTCGGTGCGGCCGGTGTCGGTTGTGGGGTTGTTCGCCGCGCAGGTGGCCCGGACCCCGGGCGCGGTGGCGGTGCGGTGTGAGGGCCGGTCGTTGACGTACCAAGAGCTCGATGAGGCGGCCAACCGGTTGGCGCGTGTGCTGGCCGGTCGCGGGGTGGGCCGGGGTGGGGTTGTGGCGCTGTTGTTTTCGCGGTCGGCCGAGGCGATCGTGGCGATCCTGGCGGTGCTGAAGTCTGGGGCGGCGTATCTGCCGATCGACCCGGCACTGCCCGCGGCGCGGGTGGAGTTCATGGTGCGCGATGCCGCGCCGAGGGTCGCGATCACCACCGCCGATCTGGCGGGGCGGTTCGAGGGGTTCGAGCTGAGTGTGATCGATGTGGCCGACCCGGCGATCGCGACCCAGCCGAGTACGGCGTTGGAGCTGCCGGCGCCGTCTGATCTGGCGCACATCATTTACACCTCGGGCACCACCGGGGTGCCCAAAGGTGTTGCGGTCACCCAACACAACGTCGCACAACTCTTCGACGATTTGCGGCTCGGTTTCGCGTTGTCGGGCGAGCAGGTGTGGACCCAGTTCCATTCGTATGCGTTCGACTTCTCGGTGTGGGAGATCTGGGGGGCACTGCTGCACGGCGGGTGCCTGGTGGTGGTGCCCGATGCGGTGTCGCGTTCGCCCGAGGAGTTCCACGCCCTGCTGGTGGGTGAGGGCGTCACGGTGTTGACCCAAACCCCTTCGGCGGTTGGTCTGTTGCCCACCGAGGGGCTGGAGGGCACGGCGTTGGTGATCGGTGCCGAGCCGTGTCCGCCGGAGTTGGTGGACCGCTGGGCACCGGGCCGGGTGATGGTCAACGTCTACGGCCCGACCGAAACCACCATGTGGGCCTGCAAGAGCGCACCACTGCGGGCCGGGTCGGGATTCCCGCCGATCGGCTCACCGGTGACCCGGGCGGCGTTCTTTGTGCTCGACGAGTGGCTGCGCCCGGTGCCTGCCGGGGTGGTCGGCGAGCTGTATCTGGCCGGCCAGGGCGTCGGTGTGGGGTATTGGCGGCGTCCCGGGCTGACCGCGTCACGGTTCATGGCGTGTCCGTTCGGCGAACCGGGCGCCCGCATGTATCGCACCGGCGACCTGGTCTGCTGGGGCCCCGACGGACAACTGCGCTACCTCGGCCGCGCCGACGAACAGGTCAAAGTCCGCGGCTACCGCATCGAACTCGGCGAAATCCGCACCGCGCTCGCCGATTTGGATGGCGTTGAACAAGCGGCGGTGCTGGTTCGTGAAGATCGTGTCGGCGAGAAGCATCTCGTCGGCTATGTGACCGGAGCCGCTGACCCGGCCGACGTTCGGGCCCGGTTGGGTCAGCGGCTCCCCACGTACATGGTGCCGTCCGCGGTGGTGGTGCTCGACGCACTGCCATTGACCGTCAACGGCAAGTTGGACACCCGGGCCCTGCCCGCGCCCGACTACCGGGGCGGTGATGGTTACCGCGCTCCGGAAAACGCCATCGAGGAGATCCTGGCCGGCATCTACGCCCGGGTCCTGGGTGTCGAGCGCGTCGGGGTCGACGACTCCTTCTTCGACCTCGGCGGCGACTCACTGTCGGCAATGCGGCTTGTCTCCGCCGTCAACACCGGCCTCGATGCCCATCTGGGAGTGCGGGTGCTGTTCGAGGCGCCCACCGTCGCCGAGTTGGCACCGCGTGTGTGCGGAGGGGGGAGCAAGCTCGCGCGGGTGGTGGCCGCCGACCGGCCGGCCGTCGTGCCGTTGTCGTTTGCCCAATCGCGGCTCTGGTTCCTCGACCAGTTGCACGGGCCATCTCCCGTGCACAACATGGCGGTCGCCCTGCGGCTGAGTGGGCGTTTGGACACCGACGCGATGGGCGCCGCGCTGCACGACGTGGTGACCCGCCACGAAAGCCTGCGAACGGTATTCCCCGCACACCAGGGGACACCGCGGCAAGTGATTATCCCGCCCGAGCGCGTCGACGTCACCTGGCCGGTCATCGATGCCGGTGACTGGCCGATACACCGGCTCAGTGAAGCCATCAATACCGCGGCGCGGCACCGATTCGACTTGTCCAGCGAAACCCCCTTGCGGACAATGCTTTTGCGCATCGCCGACGACGACCACGTGTTGGTGGCGGTGGCTCATCATATTGCTGCGGATGGTTGGTCGCTGACGCCGTTGGTGCGTGATTTGGGGGTGGCGTATGCCAGCCGGTGTGCGGGTCGGGCACCGGGGTGGGCGCCGTTGGCGGTGCAGTACGTGGACTACACGTTGTGGCAGCGGGTCCAGTTTGGTGATCTGGAGGATCCGGATAGTCCGATTGCGGGGCAGCTGGCTTATTGGCAGGAGGCTTTGGCGGGGTTGCCCGAGCGGGTGGAGTTGCCGACGGATCGGCCGTATCCGTTGGTGGCCGATTATCGCGGGGCCAGTGTGGACATTGAGTGGTCGGCGCAGTTGCAGCAGCGGGTGCGGGCGGTGGCGCGGGCGCACAATGCGACTGAGTTCATGGTGGTGCAGGCGGCGTTGGCGGTGTTGTTGGCCAAGCTTGGTGCGAGTTCGGATGTGGCGGTGGGCTTTCCGATCGCGGGGCGCAGTGATCCCGCGCTCGATGATGTGGTGGGTTTTTTCGTCAATACCCTGGTGTTGCGGGTGGATCTGGGCGGTGATCCCAGTGTTGCCGAGCTGTTGGCCCGGGTGCGACAGGGCAGCCTGGCGGCCTACGAACACCAAGACGTGCCCTTCGAGGTACTCGTCGAACGGCTCCACCCCAGCCGCAGCCTGGCGCATCACCCGCTGGTCCAGGTGGTGTTGGCCTGGCAGAACCTGCCCTGGCAGCACGACGGCCCCGCCGCCGGGCTGGAATTGGGTGACGTGCAGGTCACTCCGCTGCCGCTGGACACCCGGGTCGCCCGGATGGATCTGGTGTTCTCACTCGCCGAACGCTGGACCGAGGACGGCCGGCCCGCCGGGATCGGCGGAGCGGTGGAATTCCGCGCCGACGTGTTCGACGCCGCGAGCATCGAAACGCTGATCGAGCGGTTTCATCGGGTGCTGACCGCCATGACCGACGAACCCGCACAACGGCTTTCGTCGATCGACCTGCTCGCCGAGGCGGAACGGGAATGGCTCGACGCGGCCGGCAACCGAGCGATAACCACCGCGCCGCCAATGGCTTTGGTGTCGATTCCGGCGTTGTTCGCCGCGCAGGTGGCCTGCGCTCCGGGCGCCGTGGCGATCACCTCCGGCGAGCGATCGTTTACCTACCGCGAGCTGTACGAGTCCACAAATCGGTTGGCGCACTTGCTGACCGAGCGGGGCGCCGGGCCGGGGCAGCGGGTGGCGGTGGTGATCCCACGCTCGGCAGAAGCGGTGATGGCGATCCTGGCGGTGCTCAAGACCGGGGCGGCCTATGTGCCGATCGATCCGGGTGTGCCGGCGGCGCGGTTGGAGTTCGTGCTCGGTGATGCCGCGCCGATCGCGGCGGTGACCAGCGCCGAGGTGCGCGAGCGGCTGGATGGCTTCGACGGGGTGATCGTCGACATCGACGACCCGGCCGTGCGCACCCAACCCACCACCGGCCTGCCGGTGCCGGCCGCGGACAGCATCGCGTACCTCATCTACACCTCCGGCTCGACCGGCATTCCCAAGGGAGTGGCGGTCACCCACCGTAACGTCACCCAACTCCTGGATGCGATCGATGCCCACCTGAATCTGGGCGGGGTCTGGACCCAGTGCCATTCCCTGGCTTTCGACTTCTCGGTGTGGGAGATCTTCGGCGCACTGCTGAGGGGCGGGCGTCTGGTTATCGTGCCCGACGACGTCGTCCGATCGCCGGAAGACCTGCATGCGTTGTTGGTGCGTGAGCAGGTCAGTGTGTTGAGTCAGACGCCGTCGGCGTTTTATGCGTTGCAGAGTGCGGATGCGTTGGCGCCCGAGCTGGGTGAGCAGCTGAAGTTGCAGACGGTCGTCTTTGGTGGTGAGGCGCTTGAGCCGCACCGGTTGTCGACGTGGTTGCACCGTCACCCGGGCCTGCCCCGGATGATCAACATGTACGGCATCACCGAGACGACGGTGCACGCGTCGTTTCGCGAGATCGTCGATGGGGACGTGGACGGCAACGTCAGCCCGATTGGGGTGCCGCTGGCGAACCTGGCCTTTTTTGTGCTCGATGGTTGGTTGCGTACGGTGCCGGCCGGTGTGGTCGGTGAGCTGTATGTGGCCGGTGGTGGTTTGGCGACCGGTTATGTGGGCCGTGCGGGGCTGTCGGCGTCGCGGTTTGTGGCGTGTCCGTTCGGTGGGCCGGGGGCGCGGATGTATCGCACCGGGGACCTGGTCCGCTGGGGCTCCGACGGCCAACTGCAGTACATGGGCCGCGCCGACGAACAGGTCAAGGTGCGTGGGTATCGCATCGAATTGGGGGAAGTCCGCGCCGCGCTAAGCGAATTGGACGGCGTGGAACACGCGGCGGTGATCGCCCGCGAAGATCTTGCCGGCGAGAAGCGTCTTGTCGGCTATGTGACCGGAGCCGCTGACCCGGCCGACATTCGGGCCCGGTTGGGTCGGCGGCTCCCCACGTACATGGTGCCGTCGGCGGTGGTGGTGCTCGACGCGTTGCCCTTGACCGTCAACGGCAAGCTGGACACCCGGGCTTTGCCGGCGCCGGAATACCAGGACGCCGATCGCTACCGAGCCCCGGTGAGCGCCATCGAGGAGATCCTGGCCGGCATCTACGCCCAGGTGCTGGGCGTGGAGCGCGTCGGTGTGGACGACTCCTTCTTCGATCTTGGCGGCGATTCGCTGTCGGCGATGCGCGTGATTGCCGCAGTGAATACCACGCTTTCCAAGGGTATTTCGGTGCGGGCGCTGTTCGAGGCGCCCACCGTGGCCGAGTTGGCACCGCGACTCGGCGGTGGTGCGGATCGGCCTTCGCGGGTGCTGGCAGGTCCGCGACCGGCGGCGGTGCCGTTGTCATTCGGGCAGTCCCGGTTGTGGTTCATCGACCAGTTGCAGGGGCCCTCGCCGATGTACAACATGCCGGCGGCGCTGCGGATCCGCGGCCGACTGGACGTGCCCGCGCTGAGTGCCGCACTCGTCGACGTGGTGGCCCGCCATGAGAGTTTGCGCACGGTATTCACCGTGTCCGAGGGGATACCGCACCAGGTGGTGATACCCGCTGAGCGGGCAGCTGTCGGGGGGGACGTGATTGATGCAGCCGGTTGGTCACCGGCACGGATAGAGGAGGCGATGCATGCCGAAGCGAGCTACCAATTCGACCTGGGAAGCGAAATACCCATACAAACAAAGCTATTCCGTCTCGGCGATGACGAGCATGTGTTGGTGGCGGTGGTCCATCATATTGCTGCGGATGGTTGGTCGCTGACGCCGTTGGTGCGTGATTTGGGGGTGGCGTATGCCAGCCGGTGTGCGGGTCGGGCACCGGGGTGGGCGCCGTTGGCGGTGCAGTACGTGGACTACACGTTGTGGCAGCGGGTCCAGTTTGGTGATCTGGAGGATCCGGATAGTCCGATTGCGGGGCAGCTGGCTTATTGGCAGGAGGCTTTGGCGGGGTTGCCCGAGCGGGTGGAGTTGCCGACGGATCGGCCGTATCCGTTGGTGGCCGATTATCGCGGGGCCAGTGTGGACATTGAGTGGTCGGCGCAGTTGCAGCAGCGGGTGCGGGCGGTGGCGCGGGCGCACAATGCGACTGAGTTCATGGTGGTGCAGGCGGCGTTGGCGGTGTTGTTGGCCAAGCTTGGTGCGAGTTCGGATGTGGCGGTGGGCTTTCCGATCGCGGGGCGCAGTGATCCCGCGCTCGATGATGTGGTGGGTTTTTTCGTCAATACCCTGGTGTTGCGGGTGGATCTGGGCGGTGATCCCAGTGTTGCCGAGCTGTTGGCCCGGGTGCGACAGGGCAGCCTGGCGGCCTACGAACACCAAGACGTGCCCTTCGAGGTACTCGTCGAACGGCTCCACCCCACCCGCTCCCTGGCACACCACCCGCTGGTCCAGGTCATGCTCGCCTGGCAGGGCAACGACCACACGGAGTTGACTCTCGGTGAGCTGCAAGTCACCAGGGAGCCCGTCGACACCCGCACCGCCCGGATGGATTTGACGTTTTCGTTGTCCGGCCGCTGGACTGCCGACGGCCGGCCCGCCGGGATCGCCGGAACGGTGGAGTTTCGCACCGACGTGTTCGACCCGGACAGCATCCACACCCTGACCGAACGATTGCGCCGGGTGTTGGTGGCGATGACCAACGATCCGACCCGCCGACTCTCGTCGATCGAGGTGCTCGATGAGAATGAGCGCGCCCGGCTGGGCGAGTGGGGTAACGGTTCGGCGTTGGGTCGGTCGGTGCGGCCGGTGTCGGTTGTGGGGTTGTTCGCCGCGCAGGTGGCCCGGACCCCGGGCGCGGTGGCGGTGCGGTGTGAGGGCCGGTCGTTGACGTACCGGGAGCTCGATGAGGCGGCCAACCGGTTGGCGCGTGTGCTGGCCGGTCGCGGGGTGGGCCGGGGTGGGGTTGTGGCGCTGTTGTTTTCGCGGTCGGCCGAGGCGATCGTGGCGATCCTGGCGGTGCTGAAGTCTGGGGCGGCGTATCTGCCGATCGACCCGGCACTGCCCGCGGCGCGGGTGGAGTTCATGGTGCGCGATGCCGCGCCGAGGGTCGCGATCACCACCGCCGATCTGGCGGGGCGGTTCGAGGGGTTCGAGCTGAGTGTGATCGATGTGGCCGACCCGGCGATCGCGACCCAGCCGAGTACGGCGTTGGCGCCACCGGCGCCGTCTGATCTGGCGCACATCATTTACACGTCGGGCACCACCGGGGTGCCCAAAGGTGTTGCGGTCACCCAACACAACGTCGCACAACTCTTCGACGATTTGCGGCTCGGTTTCGCGTTGTCGGGCGAGCAGGTGTGGACCCAGTTCCATTCGTATGCGTTCGACTTCTCGGTGTGGGAGATCTGGGGGGCACTGCTGCACGGCGGGTGCCTGGTGGTGGTGCCCGATGCGGTGTCGCGTTCGCCCGAGGAGTTCCACGCCCTGCTGGTGGGTGAGGGCGTCACGGTGTTGACCCAAACCCCCTCGGCGGTCGGTCTGTTGCCCACCGAGGGGCTGGAGGGCACGGCGTTGGTGATCGGTGCCGAGCCGTGTCCGCCGGAGTTGGTGGACCGCTGGGCACCGGGCCGGGTGATGGTCAACGTCTACGGCCCGACCGAAACCACCATGTGGGTGTCGCACAGTTCACCGCTGAAGGCGGGAACGGGCGTGCCACCCATCGGCTCGCCCGTATCGGGCGCCGCCCTGTGTGTGCTCGATGCATGGCTGCGCCCGGTACCGGTGGGCGTGATGGGGGAGCTGTATGTGGCCGGCGCCGGGGTGGGGGTCGGCTATCTCGGCCAGGCGGGGCTGTCGGCGTCACGGTTCGTGGCGTGCCCCTTCGGAATCCCGGGCCAACGCATGTACCGGACCGGAGACCTGGTCCGCTGGGACGCCGACGGTCGATTGCATTATCTGGGGCGCGCCGACGAACAGGTCAAGGTGCGTGGACATCGCATCGAGCTGGGGGAAATCCGCACTGCGCTAACCGAATTGGACGACGTGGAGCAAGTCGCGGTCGTCGTCCGCGAAGACCGACCGGGCGAGAAGCGCCTCGTCGGCTATGTGACCGGAGCCGCTGACCCGGCCGACGTTCGGGCCCGGTTGGGTCAGCGGCTCCCCACGTACATGGTGCCGTCCGCGGTGGTGGTGCTCGACGCGCTGCCATTGACCGTCAACGGCAAGCTCGACGCCCGCGCCCTGCCCGCGCCCGACTACCGCGGGGGTGATGGTCACCGCGCTCCGGAAAACGCGATCGAGGAGATCCTGGCCGGCAGCTACGCCCAGGTCCTGGGTGTCGAGCGCGTCGGGGTCGACGACTCCTTCTTCGACCTCGGCGGCGACTCACTGTCGGCAATGCGGCTCATCACCGCGATCAACGCCGAACTGGACGGCGGCCTCACCGTCCGAGCCCTGTTCGAGGCGCCTACCGTCGCCCAGCTGGCGCCCCGCATGGAGGCGGTTGCCGGGCGCGCGACCGGTTTGACCGCGGCCGAACGGCCGGCGCTGGTGCCGTTGTCGTTCGCCCAATCTCGGTTGTGGTTCATCGATCAATTCCAGGGTCCGTCGCCCGTCTACAACATGGCAGTCGCCCTGCGGCTGAGCGGGCACTTGGATACCGACGCGATGGGCGCCGCCCTGCACGACGTGGTGACCCGCCACGAAAGCCTGCGAACCCTGTTCCTCGCGCCCGAAGGAACACCCCAACAAGTGGTTGTCCCGCCCGAACGTAGCGAGGTGAGCTGGCAGGTCGTCGACGCCACGCGGTGGCCCGCGTCCTGGCTGGCGGAGGCCACCCAGGAGGCAGCGCGCTACACCTTCGATCTCGCACACGAAATACCCTTGCGGGCATGGCTTTTCCACACCGGCGACGATGAACATGTCTTGGTGGCGGTGGTCCACCACATCGCCGCCGATGGGTGGTCACTGACCCCGCTGGTGCGCGACCTGGGGGCCGCCTATGCCAGCAGGTCGTCCGGGCGGCCGCCGCAGTGGGCGCCACTGCCGGTGCAATACGCCGACTACACCCTGTGGCAACGCGCCCGGTTCGGCGACCTCGAGGATCCGGACAGCCCCATCGCCAGACAGCTCACCTATTGGGAACAGGCCCTGTCCGGATTACCCGAACACGTTGAGCTGCCAACGGATCGGCCGTACCCGCTGGTCGCCGACTACCGCGGAGCGAGCGTGGCCGTGCAGTGGCCGGCCGAACTTCAGCAACACGTGGCCCGCCTGGCGCGCGCGCACAACGCGACCAGTTTCATGGTCGTCCAGGCCGCCCTTGCGGTGCTGCTGTCCACCATGAGCGCGAATTCCGATGTCGCGGTAGGGTTCCCGATCGCGGGCCGGCGCGACCCGGCCCTGGACGATGTGGTCGGATTCTTCGTCAACACCCTGATCCTGCGGGTCGACCTGAGCGGCGACCCCCGCATCGCGGACCTGCTGGCCCAGGTACGGCAACGGAGCCTGGCGGCCTACGAACACCAGGACGTGCCCTTCGAGGTGCTCGTCGAACGGCTCAACCCCACCCGCGACCTCGCCCACCACCCGCTGGTCCAGGTGATGTTGGCCTGGCAGAACAACGATCCCGTCGACCTGAGCCTGGGTGATGTACAGGTCACGCCGCTGCCGCTGGACACCCGGGTCGCCCGCATGGACCTGGTCTGGTCGCTGGCCGAACGCCGGGACGAAAACGGCCGGCCCGCCGGCATCGCCGGAACTGTGGAATTCCGCACCGACGTCTACGACGCGGCCACCATCGAGACCATGGTTGCGCGATTGCAACGGGTGCTGTCCGCCATGGCCGCCGACCCGGCGCAACCGCTTTCCACGCTCGACGTCCTCGCCGAGGCCGAGCACACCCGCCTCGATGCGATCGGCAACCGCGCGGTGTTGACCCAGCCCGCGACTGGCCCCGTGTCGATCCCCGCATTGTTCGACGCACAGGTGAGTCGCGAGCCGGGGGCGGTGGCGATCACCTGCGGGCGCCGGTCATGGACCTACCGCGAGGTACAGGCGTCGTCGAACCAGTTGGCGCACTTGCTCGTCGGCCACGGCGCGGCCCCGGGCCGGCGGGTGGCGGTGGCGATCCCGCGGTCGGCCGAGGCGATCGTGGCGATCCTGGCGGTGCTCAAGACCGGCGCTGCGTACGTGCCGATCGACCCCGCCCTGCCGTCGGCCCGCATCGAATTCATGCTCACCGACGCCGCGCCAATCGCAACGATCAGCACGGCCGGCCTGCGCGCGGGTCCGCACATCTCCGGCCCGGTCATCGAGGTCGACGACCCCGCCGTGCGCAGCCAACCCACGACCGGGTTGCCGGCGCCGACCGCGGACAACATCGCGTACCTCATCTACACCTCGGGGACCACGGGCACCCCCAAAGGGGTCGCGGTCACCCACCACAACGTCACCCAGCTGCTGGAGTCGCTGGACGCAGAACTGGGCCTGGGCCGGGTCTGGAGCCACTGCCATTCCCTGGCTTTCGACTTCTCCGTCTGGGAGCTCTTCGGTGCGCTGCTGCGCGGCGGCCGCGTCGTCGTCGTCCCTGACGAGGTGGTTCGCTCACCGGAAGACCTGCACGCCTTGCTGATTGCCGAAAACGTCGACGTCTTGAGCCAGACCCCGTCCGCGGTGGCGGCGCTGCCGTCCGACGGGCTGGAACCGGTGGCGCTGATCGTCGGCGGCGAGCCGTGCCCGGTCGAGGTGATGGATCGGTGGGCGCCGGGGCGGGTGATGATCAACCAATACGGCCCGACCGAGACCACGATGTATGCGGCGATGACCGCGCCGCTCAGCGCGGGTGCCGCGGTGGTGCCGATCGGTTCGCCGGTGCCCGGCGCCGCGCTGTTCGTGCTGGATCGATGTTTGCGTAAGGTGCCGCCCGGCGTGGTGGGGGAGTTGTACATCGCGGGCCGTGGGGTCGCCGCCGGCTATTCGGGCCGGGCCGGTTTGACGGCATCGCGGTTCGTCGCCTGCCCGTACGGCGGGGCCGGTGCGCGGATGTATCGCACCGGCGACCTGGTCCGGTGGGGCGCGGACGAGCAGCTGGAATACCTCGGGCGCGCGGACGAACAGGTCAAGATCCGCGGCCACCGCATCGAGCTCGGCGAAATACATTCCGCGCTCACCGAATTGGGCGGTGTCGAGCAGGCGGCGGTGATCGTCCGCGAGGAGCAGCCCGGCGCGGTGCGACTGGTGGGCTACGTCACCGGGACGGCCGAGCCGTCCCAGGTACGGTCGCGCCTCGCCGAGCGGTTGCCGGCCTACATGGTGCCGGCCGCGGTCGTGGCGCTCGACGCGCTGCCCCTGACGGTCAACGGCAAACTCGACACCCGCGCCCTGCCCGCCCCGGATTTCGGCGGCAACGAGTACCGGGCTCCGGCCGACGCGATCGAGGAGATCCTGGCCGGCATCTACGCCCAAGTCCTCGGGCTCGAGCGGGTCGGGGTGGACGATTCGTTCTTCGATCTGGGCGGGGACAGCATCTTGTCCATGCAGGTGGTGGCCCGGGCCCGCGCCGCGGGCGTAATATGCCGGCCGCGTGATGTTTTCGTCGAGCAGACGGTGGCCCGGCTGGCCCGAATCGTCACGCTGACCACCGCCGAGGACGAGGCGGCCGACGACGGAGTCGGGCCCGTCGTGGCCACCCCGATCATGCGGTGGCTGCACGACATGGACGGCCCCATCGAGCAGTTCAACCAGACCATGGTGCTGGCGGCTCCGGCCGGGGTGGGCCAAGCCGACGTGCAGGCCGTGCTGCAGGCATTGCTGGATCGGCATCCCATGCTGCGGCTCTGCGTCGACGACGACGGCGACGGCGGCTGGTCCCTGCACGTACCCCAGGTGGGCGCGGTGGACGCCCGCGCCTGCATGCGGACCGTCGACGTGCTCTCCGATGCGGCGCTGACGCGGGCCCGGTCCCGGCTCAACCCCGGCGCCGGAGCGCTTTTGAGCGCGATATGGGCAAGTGCGACAAACGAACTGGTGCTGATCATTCACCACTTGGCCGTCGATTCCGTCTCGTGGCGGACCTTGATCGAGGACGTCAACATCGCCTGGGCGCAGCATCGCAGCGGCCAGCCCATCGAGCTGCCCGCGGAGGGAACCTCGTTCGCCCGCTGGTCGTCGCTGCTGGCCGACCACGCCCAGAATCCGGCGGTGCTCGGCCAGGCAGATACGTGGCGGCGGATCGCGCAGACTCCGCCGCTCCTGCCTGCGGTGCAGCCCGACGACACGTACGCGACGGCCGGGCAGTTGTCCGCGTCGCTGGACGCCGAGACGACCCGGCTGTTGCTGGGGGAGGTGCCCGCCGCGTTTCACGCCGGGGTGCAGGACATCCTGCTGATCGCGTTCGGGATGGCCTTCGCCGAATTCCTCGGGACGGCAGCACCCCTGGGCATCGACATCGAGGGTCACGGGCGCAGCGAGGAGTTGGGTCCGTACGTGAATCTGTCGCGCACGGTGGGCTGGTTCACCGCCAAGCACCCGGTGGCCCTGGCCGTTTCCGGGCTGGACTGGGAACGGGTGGTGGCCGGTGCGGCCGCGCTGGGTGCGGTCATCAAGCAGACCAAGGAACAATTACGCGCCCTGCCGGACGGTGTGACCTACGGATTGCTGTGCTACCTGAATCCCGAAGTGGCCCTGACTAATTCGGATCCGGTCATCGGATTCAACTATCTGGGCCGGCTTGGTGCCGGCGTCGGCGAGTTGTCCGACGAATTGTGGCAGCTGAGCCCGAACAACGCGTCGTTCGCCGTCGCCGCAGCGGCGCTGGAGCTGCCGCTACCACACACGATCGAGCTCAACGCCGCCACCATGGACACCGAGGACGGGCCGCGGCTGCGGGCGAACTGGACATGGGCGTCCTCGGCGCTGACCCACGACCAGGTAACGCAGTTGAGCCGGTTGTGGTTTGAGGCACTGGCCGGAATCTGCGCGCACGTGCGCCGCGGTGGCGGCGGCCTGACCCCGTCCGACATCACCCCCGCCCGGCTGAGCCAGCCGCAGATCGACCAACTCGAACGGCGATACGACGTCGCCGATATCCTGCCGCTGACCCCGCTGCAGCAGGGGCTGCTGTTCCATGCGACGGCCACCCACGGCGACGCCGATGTGTACGCGGTGCAGCTCGACATCACGCTGCGCGGTGCCCTCGACTCGCACCGACTGCATCGAGCCGTGCATACCGTCATCACCCGCCACCCCAACCTCGCGGCCCGGTTCTGTTCCGACTTCGGCGATCCGGTGCAGATCATCCCCGCCGCCGCCGACCTGGCCTGTCAGTACATCGAGATCCACGACGGCGACATCGAGCGGAGGGTCCAACGGCTCTGCGCCGCCGAACGAGTCGCGGCGCGAAACCTCGGCGACGAACCGCCGTTGCGGGCCGCGCTGCTCCGCACCGCGGACGACGAATACCGGTTCGTCCTCACCGTCCACCACATCGTGATGGACGGCTGGTCGCTCCCGGTCCTGCTGCAAGAAATCTTCGCCTGCTATTACGGGTCGCGGCTGCCCGCGGTGCTGCCCTACCGCAGCTTTGTCAGCTGGCTGGCCGATCGAGACGTGCCCGCCGCCCGCCTGGCGTGGCGCGACGCGCTCGATGGGTTCGACGCCCCGACGATGGTGGGCCCGCCGAGCCGCAACGAGCTCGGGCCGCGCGGCGTGGCCGCACTGCGACTGACCGCCGAAACCACCCGTGCGCTAAGCAAACTCGCGCGTTTCTGCCACACCACCGTCAACACCGTGCTGCAGGCCGCATGGGCGCAGCTGCTGATGTGGCAGACCGGTCAACGCGACGTCGCCTTCGGCACCGCCGTCTCGGGCCGGCCGGCCGATCTGCCTGGCGCGGAATCCATAGTGGGCCTGCTCATCAACACCGTGCCGGTGCGCGCCCGTGCCACCCCGGCAACCACCGTCGCCGAATTGCTGGACCAGCTGCAACGCGCCCACAACGACACCCTGGAACACCAGCACCTGTCGCTCAACGAGATTCACCGGGTCACCGGGCACGACCAGTTGTTCGACAGCTTGCTGGTGTATGAGAACTATCCGATCGATGCCGCGACGTTGTCATCCGCCCGTGACTTGACCGCCACCGGATTCACCAGTCACGAGTACAACCATTACCCGCTGTCGCTGCAGGCCGTTCCGGGCGACGAGCTAAGCCTGCGTGTCGAATTCGATACCGACGTGTTCGACGCCGCCGAAGTCGACGAGCTGACCGCCCGGTTGCACCGGCTCCTGGTGGTGATGGCCGCCGACCCGGCCCGACCGCTGTTATCACTTGACGCGGTCGACGGTCCCGAGCATGCGCAGCTTGCGTACTGGGGAAACCGGGCGGCCTTGGCCGAGCCGACGGCCGCACCGGCGTCGTTGCCGGCGCTGTTCGCCATCCAGGTGACCCGCACGCCCGACGCGGTCGCGGTGACCTTCGAGGACCGCTCGATGACGTATCGCGAACTCGACCAGGCGTCCAACCGCTTGGCGCACCTGTTGCTCGAGCATGGCACCGGCCCGGGACACTGTGTGGCGCTGCTGTTTTCCCGCTCGCCCGAGGCCATCGTGGCCATGCTGGCGGTCTTGAAGGCCGGGGCGGCGTACCTGCCGATCGATCCGGCGCTGCCGGCGGCGCGGGTGGAGTTCATGCTCGATGACGCCGCACCGCCCGTCGCACTGAGCACGACAGACATGCGGTCGCGACTCACCGGACTCGGCCTGCCGGTTATCGAGGTCGACGACACCGCCGCGCACGGCTACCCCAGCACCGCGCTGCCGGCGCCCGCCCCGGACAACATCGCCTACGTCATCTACACCTCGGGCACCACCGGTGTCCCCAAAGGCGTCGCCGTCACCCACCAGAACGTCACCCAACTCCTGGAATCGCTGCACGCGCCGCTGCCCGAAGCGGGCGTGTGGTCGCAGTGCCATTCGTACGGCTTCGACGTCTCGATCCAGGAAATCTGGGGAGCCCTGGCCGGCGGTGGTCGCCTGGTCATCGTGCCCGAGCCGGTGACACGCTCACCGGACGAAATGCACGCCTTGCTGATCGCCGAAAAGGTCAGCGTGCTCAGCCAAACCCCATCGGCGCTGGCCGCGCTGTCACCGCAGGATCTGGACACCGCGCTGATCCTCGGCGGCGAGCCCTGCCCGGCCGCACTCGCCGACCGGTGGGCCCCGCGGCGCGTGATGATCAACGCCTACGGCCCGACCGAGACCACGGTGGACGCGGTCATCAGTCCGCCGCTGGCCGCGGTCGGGGGAGCACCACCGATCGGGTCGCCGGTATCCGGTGCGGCCCTGTTCGTGCTGGACGCGTGGCTGCGGCCGGTGCCCGCCGGAGTGGTCGGCGAGCTGTACGTGGCCGGCCGCGGTGTTGCCGTCGGTTACGCGCGCCGGGCCGGCCTGACCGCGTCGAGGTTCGTGGCCTGCCCGTTCGGCGGGGCCGGGGCGCGCATGTATCGCACCGGGGATATGGTGCGCTGGGCCCCGGACGGCCAGCTGCACTACGTCGGTCGCGCCGATGAGCAGGTCAAGATCCGCGGCCACCGCATCGAGCTCGGCGAAATACAGAGCGCGATAGCCGAATTGGACGGCGTGACGCAGGCGGTGGTGATCGCCCGCGAGCACCGGCCTCAAGACAAGCGACTTGTCGCCTATCTCACCGGCGTTGCCGACCCGGCCGAGGTCCGCGCCCGGTTGGCCGAGCGGCTGCCCGCCTACATGGTCCCGGCCGCCGTGGTCGCCATCGAGGCATTGCCGTTGACCCCCAACGGCAAACTCGATACCCGCGCCCTACCCGCACCCGAATACACCGCCGGTGCGTATCGGGCCCCGGGCACCCCGACCGAGGAGATCCTGGCCGGCATCTACGCCCGGGTGCTGGGGCTGGAGCAGGTCGGTGCCGACGATTCGTTCTTCGATCTGGGCGGCGACTCGCTGTCGGCAATGCGGGTGATCGCCACGATCAACGCGACCCTGGACGCCCACCTCGGGGTGCGGATGTTGTTCGAGGCACCCACCATTGGCGAGCTGGCGGCACGCGTCGGCGCGGGCGGGGCCCGGCACGGCGGCGTGGTGGCGCGCGAGCGGCCGGCGGTGGTGCCGCTCTCGTTCGCCCAATCCCGGTTGTGGTTCATCGACCAGTTGCACGGCGCGTCACCGGTGTACAACATGGCGGCGGCGTTGCGGCTGAGCGGACGCCTGGATGCCACCGCCTTGGGGGCCGCACTGCGCGACGTCGTGGCGCGCCACGAAAGCCTGCGGACGGTGTTCGCCGCCGTCGATGGCATACCCCGGCAGGTCGTGGTGGCGCCCGAGCGGGCCGCCGTGACATGGCGGGCCATCGACGCCACCGGCTGGCCGCACGCCCGGCTGGAAGACGCCATCCGCGACACGGCGCGCCACACGTTCGACCTGGCCACCGAAATTCCGTTGCGTGCCCAGCTTTTCCGTCTCGACGACGAGGAACACGTGCTGGTGGCCGTGGTGCATCACATCGCCGCCGACGGGGGTTCGCTGACCCCGCTGGTGCGCGATCTGGCGGTGGCCTATGCCAGTCGTGCGGCCGGGGACGCCCCGGAGTGGGCGCCGCTGCCGGTGCAGTATGTCGACTACACGCTGTGGCAGCGAGCGCAATTCGGCGATCTGGAAGACCCGGACAGCCCGATCGCGGGCCAGCTGGCGTACTGGGAACGGGCGCTGGCCGGGCTGCCCGAGCGGCTGGAGTTGCCCACCGATCGGCCGTATCCGTTGGTGGCCGATTACCGCGGGGCCAGCGTGGCCGTGGTTTGGCCCGCCGAGCTGCAGCAGCGTGTCCGCGCGCTGGCCGGCGCGCACAACGCGACCAGCTTCATGGTGGTGCAGGCCGCGCTGGCGGTGCTGCTGGCCAAGATCACCGCGAGTTCGGATCTGGCGGTGGGCTTCCCGATCGCCGGGCGGCGCGATCCGGCCCTGAATGACGTGGTGGGTTTCTTCGTCAACACCCTGGTGCTGCGGGTCGACCTGGCCGGTGACCCCACCATCGCCGAGGTGTTGGCGCACGTGCGCGCGCGCAGCCTGGCCGCTTATGAGCACCAGGATGTGCCCTTCGAGGCACTCGTGGAACGGCTCAACCCCGCCCGCAGCCTGGCGCATCATCCGCTGGTGCAGGTGATGCTGGCCTGGCAGAACACCGAGCCGACCGACCTGAGCCTCGGTGATCTGCGGGTCACCGCGCTCCCGGTCGATACCCGTACCGCCCGAACGGACTTGGCCTGGTCGCTGGCCGAACGCTGGACCTCCGACGGCCTGCCCGCGGGGATAGGCGGGGCGGTGGAATTCCGTACCGACGTCTTCGACACCGCCACCATCAAGACGCTGATCGAGCGTCTGCGGTGGGTACTGGAGGCCATCACCGCCGACCCGACCCGCAGTCTGTCGTCGATCGATGTGCTCGGCGCCGACGAACACGCGCGCCTCGATGCGATCGGCAACCGCGCGGTGTTGTCCCGCCCGCGCATCGACACGTCGTCGATCCCGGCGTTGTTCGCCGACCAAATGGAGCGCAGCCCGCAGGCGGTGGCGCTGACGTTTGACGGACGCTCGATGACCTATCGCGAGCTCGACGAGGGCGCGAACCGGTTGGCGCACCTGCTTATTGACGACGGTGTGGGGCCGGGGGACTGCGTGGCGCTGCTGATGGACCGCTCGGCGCAAGCGGTGGTCGCGATCCTTGCGGTGCTGAAGTCCGGGGCGGCTTACCTGCCGATCGACCCGGCCGTGCCGCAGAATCGGGTCGGGTTCATGCTCGCCGACGCCGCGCCCACCGCCGCAATCACCACCGCGGCCCTGCGGTCGCGGCTGGACGGGTTCGACTTCGCGATCATCGACATCGACGATCCCGCCGTGCGGACTCGGCCCGGCAACGCCTTGCGGGCACCCGCTCCCGCGAACATCGCCTATGTCATCTACACCTCCGGGACGACCGGAACCCCGAAGGGCGTGGCGGTCACCCATCGCAACGTCACCGAACTGCTGACCGCAGTGCACGGTCGGCTGGCCTCGGTGACCGGGGTGTGGAGCCAGTGCCATTCACTGGCGTTCGACTTCTCGGTGTGGGAGATCTTCGGTGCGCTGCTGGGCGGCGGACGGCTGCTCGTCGTGCCCGACGACGTGGTGCGCTCACCGGAAGACCTGCGGGCCTTGCTGATTGCCGAGGACGTGAGCGTGCTCAGCCAAACCCCGTCGGCGTTCTTCGCGCTGCAGGGCGCCGAGGCGTCACGGTCGGAACGGCGGCTCAACCCGCACACCGTGGTATTCGGCGGCGAGGCGCTGGTTCCGCAACGCCTGGGCAAGTGGCTGCACAACCACCCGCGACGGCCCCGCTTGATCAACATGTACGGCATCACCGAGACGACGGTGCACGCCTCGTTCCGGGAGATCGTCGACGCCGACATCGACGGCCACGTCAGCCCCATCGGGAAACCATTGGCGCATCTCGGCTTCTTCGTGCTGGACGCGTGGCTGCGCCCGGTCCCCGCGGGCGTGATGGGCGAGCTGTATGTGGCCGGCGCCGGGGTGGCCGCCGGGTATCTCGGCCGGCCCGCTCTGACCGCATCGCGGTTCGTGGCCTGCCCGTTCGGTGGGGCCGGGGCGCGCATGTATCGCACCGGGGACCTGGTGCGCTGGGGCCCGGATGGGCAGCTGCAGTACGTCGGTCGCGCCGATGAGCAGGTCAAGATCCGCGGCTACCGCATCGAGCTGGGCGAAATACAAAGCGCGCTCGCCGAATTGGACGGGGTAACGCAGGCGGTGGTGATCGCGCGCGAGGACCGGCCCGGCGAGAAGCGTCTCGTCGGCTATCTCACCGGGTCCGCCGATGGGGGCGAGGTCCGCGCCCGGCTGGCCGAGCGGTTACCGGCCTACATGGTTCCGGCCGCGGTGATGGTCATCGAGGCATTGCCGCTGACCGCCAACGGCAAACTCGACACCCGCGCCCTGCCCGCACCGGATTACCACGGCGCCGATCAGTACAGCGCACCGGCCACCGACGTCGAGCGGTCCATGGCCGACATCTACGCCCACGTCCTGGACGTCCACCGCGTCGGCATCGACGACTCCTTCTTCGACCTCGGCGGAGATTCGCTGTCGGCCATGCGGCTGGTCGCGGAGATCAACTCCAGTCTCGATGTTCACCTTGGTGTTCGGGCTTTGTTCGAAGCGCCCACCATTCGCCGCTTGGCGGCGCGGCTGGGTAACGACGGGGGAGGGCGCCTGCCGCTGGTGGCCGGCCCGCGCCCGGCGGTGGTGCCGTTGTCGTTCGCCCAGTCGCGGTTGTGGTTCATGGGCCAACTGCACGGGCCGTCACCGGTGCACAACATGGCCATCGCCTTACAGCTGCACGGGCGTCTGGATGGCGAGGCGTTCGGCGCCGCGCTGGGCGACGTCGTGGCCCGCCACGAAAGCCTGCGCACGCTGTTCCCGTCGCACGACGGCATCCCTGCGCAGCTGGTGGTCGAGGCCGACGACGCCGACTTCGGTTGGCAGATCACCGATGCGCGCGGGTGGTCACCCACCCGGCTGGGCAAGGCCGTCGACACCGCGGTGGGCCACCGCTTCGACCTGGCCACCGAGCTTCCCCTGCGGGCACTGCTTTTCCGGCTCAACGACAACGAGTACCTGTTGGTGGCCGTGCTTCATCACATCGCCGCCGATGGCTGGTCGCTGACCCCGCTGGTGCGCGACCTGGGGGAGGCGTATGCCGGCCGCGTGGCCGGGCACGCACCGGAGTGGACGCCGTTGCCGGTGCAGTATGTCGACTACACGCTGTGGCAGCGTGCGCAATTCGGCGAGTTGCAGGATCCGCACAGTCTGATCGCCGGGCAGTTGCGGTATTGGGAACACACCCTGGCCGGAATGCCCGAGCGACTGGAGTTGCCCACCGATCGGCCGTATCCGTTGGTGGCCGATTTCGGCGGGGCCAGCGTGGCGGTGGATTGGTCCGCGGAATTGCAGCAGCGGGTGCGTGCGGTGGCCGGCGCGCACAACGCGACCAGCTTCATGGTGGTGCAGGCCGCGCTGGCGGTGCTGCTGGCCAAGATCACCGCGAGTTCAGATGTGGCGGTGGGCTTTCCGATCGCCGGGCGGCGCGATCCGGCCCTGAATGACGTGGTGGGTTTCTTCGTCAACACCCTGGTGCTGCGGGTCGACCTGGCCGGTGACCCCACCATCGCCGAGGTGTTGGCGCACGTGCGCGCGCGCAGCCTGGCCGCCTACGAACATCAGGACGTGCCCTTCGAGCTGCTGGTGGAACGGCTCAACCCCACCCGCAGCCTGGCGCACCATCCGCTGGTGCAGGTCATGTTGGCCTGGCAGAACACCGATTCCGCCGACCTGAGCCTCGGTGACGTGCGCGTCACGCCGCTGCCCGTCGACACGCGCACCGCCCGAATGGATCTCGCGTGGTCGCTGGCCGAACGCTGGACCTCCGACGGCCAGCCCGCCGGGATCGGCGGAGCGGTCGAGTTCCGCACCGACGCGTTCGACGCCGCGACGATCGAAACCCTGATCAGCCGGCTGCATCGGGTGCTGACGGCCATCACCGCCGACCCGACCCGCAGACTGTCGTCGATCGATGTGCTCGGCGCCGGCGAGCATGCGCGTCTGGATGCCATCGGCAACCGGGCGGCGCTGACGCGCCCGTCGCGCACACCCGCGTCGATCCCGGAGGTGTTCGCCGGCCACGTCGCACGCACCCCGGAGGCGGTGGCGATCACTTACGCGGGACAGTCGTGGACCTACCGCCAACTCGACGAATCCGCGAACCGATTGGCGCACTCGCTCGTTGAGCACGGGGCGGGACCGGGGCAGTGCGTGGCCCTGCTCGTCGAACGCTCGGCCCGCGCGGTGGCCGCGATCCTGGCGGTGCTCAAGACGGGTGCCGCGTATGTGCCGATCGACCCGGGCCTGCCCGCGGCCCGGATCGACTTCATGCTCGCCGATGCCGCGCCGGCCGCGGTGCTCACCACCGCCGAGTTGCGTTCTCGGATAGACGATTCCGGACCGATCGTCATCGATATCGAGGACCCCTCAATCCGGGACCGGCCCACTGCGGCGCCGCCGGCACCGGGACCGCACGACGTCGCCTACACGATCTACACCTCGGGCACCACCGGGGTTCCCAAGGGCGTGGCGGTCAGCCACCACAACGCCACCCGGTTGTTCGCCTCGCTGGGCGCTGCCGGGCTGCCGGCGGCGCCGGGCAAGGTGTGGAGCCAGTGTCATTCGCTGGCGTTCGACTTCTCGGTATGGGAGATCTTCGGGGCGCTGCTGCACGGCGGACGGGTGCTGGTGGTACCCGACGAGGTGGTGCGCTCGCCGAAAGAGTTGCACGCCTTGCTCGTTGCGGAGAACGTCGACATGCTGACCCAGACACCGTCCGAGGTGGCGATGCTCTCCACCGAGGGCCTGGGCTCGGCGGTGTTGGCCGTCGCGGGCGAAGCATGCCCGGTCGACGTGGTGGACCGCTGGGCGGCAGGCCGTGTGATGGTCAACGTCTACGGCCCCACCGAGATCACGATCGTCGCGGCCATCAGTGCGCCGCTCACCCCCGGGCCCGAGGCACCGCCGATCGGTTCACCGGTGTCCGGCGCCGCGCTGTTCGTGCTCGACGGATGCCTGCAACCGGTGCCCGCGGGAGTGGTCGGCGAGTTGTACGTCGCCGGTTCCGGCGTGTCGACCGGCTACCTGGGCCGGCCCGGCCTGACCGCCGCGCGGTTCGTGGCGTGCCCGTTCGGCGGAACCGGTGCGCGCATGTACCGCACCGGGGACCTGGCGTGGTGGGGTCCGGACGGGCAACTGCGCTACGTCGGTCGCGCCGACGAACAGGTCAAGATCCGCGGGTACCGCATCGAACTCGGCGAGATCCAGGCCGCGCTGGCCGGGCTGGCCGGGGTGGAGCAGGCGTTGGTGATCGCCCGCGAGGATCGCCCGGGCGACAAGCGGCTGGTGGGGTACATCATTGGAACGGCCAACCCGGCCGAGCTTCGCACCCTGCTGGCCGAGCGGCTGCCCGCCTACATGGTGCCGGCCGCGGTGGTGGTGCTGCCGGCGCTGCCGTTGACGCCCGGCGGCAAACTGGACACCCGCGCGCTGCCGGCGCCCGACTACCAGGGCACCGACGACTACCTCGCCCCGGCCACCGCGGTCGAGGAGATCCTGGCGTGGCTGTACGCCCAGGTGCTGGGCTTGGAGCGGGTGGGCGTCCAGGAATCGTTCTTCGACCTGGGCGGCGACTCGCTGTCGGCGATGCGCCTGGTCGCGGCGATCTACAACGCCCTCGATATCCACCTGCCGGTACGCGCCGTCTTCGAGGCGCCGTCGGTGCGCAGCCTCAGTCAGCAGCTGAACGGTGATTACGTTGCGGCAGAAGACCTTCGGGCAGATTTTGCGTCCGTGCACGGCCGTGACGCGACCGAGGTGTACGCCAGCGATCTCACGCTGGACAAGTTCATCGACGCCCCGGCACTGTCGGCCGCGCAGGGACTGCCGGGCCCGCGCGGCGAGGTACGCACGGTCCTGCTGACCGGGGCGACCGGATTCCTGGGCCGTTACCTGGTCCTGCAGTGGCTCGAACGGCTGGAACTGGCCGACGGCAAATTGATCTGCCTGGTGCGGGCCACCTCGGATGAGGATGCGCGGCGCCGGCTCGAAAAGACCTTCGACAGCGGCGATCCGGCGCTGCTGCGGTACTTCCACGAACTGGCCGAGGACCATCTCGAGGTCGTCGCCGGCGACAAGGGACGGCCCAACCTCGGTGTGGACGAAAAAACCTGGCAGCGGCTGGCCGACACCGTCGACCTGATCGTGGACTCGGCGGCCGTCGTCAACGGCGTGCTGCCCTACAGCGAGCTGTTCACCCCCAACGTCGCGGGTACCGCGGAGCTGATCCGGCTGGCGCTCACCACCAAACTCAAGCCCTACACCTACGTGTCGACGGCCAACGTCGGTGACCAGATCGAGCCGTCGGCGTTCACCGAGCACGCCGACGTCCGGACCGTCGGCGCGACCCGCACGGTCGACGGCGGCTACGGCAACGGCTACGGCAACAGCAAGTGGGCGGGCGAGGTGCTGCTGCGCGAGGCGAACGACCTGTGCGGCCTGCCGGTTTCGGTGTTCCGCTGCGACATGATCCTGGCCGACACCACCTACCGCGGCCAGCTGAACCTGTCGGACACGTTCACCCGGATGGTGCACAGCGTGGTGGCCAGCGGCGTCGCGCCGCGCTCGTTCTATGAGCTGGACGCGCACGGCGACCGGCAACGCGCGCACTTCGACGCCCTGCCCGTCGAGTTCGTCGCCGAGGCGATCACCACGCTGGGCGCCCAGGTGATGGATGGGTTCGAGACGTACCACGTGATGAACCCGCACGACGACGGGATCGGGCTCGACGAGTACGTCGACTGGCTGATCGAGGCGCGCTACCCGATCGAGCGCGTCGACGACTTCGGGGACTGGCTGCAACGAATGGAGACCGCCCTGCGCGCCCTGCCCGAACGGCAGCGCCATCAGTCGGTGCTGCAGCTGCTGCAGTTACGCAACGCCCAGCACGTGCCGCCGGCGGACCCGGCCCGCGGGTGCCTGGCGCCGACGGAGCGCTTCCGTGCCGCGGTGCAGGACGCCAAAATCGGCCCCGATAACGACATCCCGCAGATCGACGCGTCGGTGATCGTCAAGTACGTCACCGACTTGCAGCTGCTCGGTCTGCTGTGAAATCCATTCAGCAGTAATAGATTTCACCGCGAGATCGACAAGCCGGGTCGCTGCGACGTCCGCTGACTACCATGACGGTAGAACGCGACGGTCCCGCCAGCGCAAAGGAGTGCTCAGCCGATGACAACAGCGCGCCTGCCCCAACTGCCACTCGAGGAAGCCCGGGCCGCCGCCGACGAAGCGGCCGTCCCCAACTACATGGCCGAACTCAGCATCTTCCAGGTGCTGCTCAACCATCCGCCGCTGGCGCGCGGCATCAACGACTTGCTCGCCACCATGCTCTGGCACGGGGTGCTCGACCCGCGGCTACGCGAGCTGGTGATCATGCGGATCGGCTGGCTCACCGCCTGCGAATACGAATGGACACAGCACTGGCGCGTCGCATCCCGGCTCGGCGTTCCGGCCGAGGATCTGCTGGGCGTGCGGGATTGGCAGAACCATGCCGGGTTCGGGTCCATCGAGCGGGCCGTGCTCGCGGCCACCGACGACGTGGTCCGCGACGGCGCGGTCAGCGCCGCGAGCTGGGCGGCATGCGAACACGAATTCGCAGGTGACACAACGGTTCTCGTCGAACTCGTCACGGTCATCGGCGCCTGGCGGATGATCGCCTCGATCCTGCAGAGCCTGGAGGTGCCGTTGGAGGAGGGCGTGTCGAGCTGGCCGCCGGACGGCCGATCGCCCCGCTCTTAGCGTCGGCGCTCACACCCCGAGTTGCCCACGCCCCGTGGCCGATTGACTTAGCAATCAATAACTCTTAGCGTCGGTCAATGCGAACCAGGGCCGCCGAGATGCTCGGAGTCGAATTCCCGATCTGCGCCTTCAGCCACTGCCGCGATGTGGTGGCGGCGGTGACCAACGCGGGCGGCTTCGGGATCCTGGGTGCTACCGCGCACAGCCCGCAGCGCCTGCAGAGCGAGCTGACCTGGATCGAGGAGCAGACCGGCGGCAAGCCCTACGGCGTGGACCTGCTGCTGCCGCCCAAGTACGTGGGCGCCGAGCAAGGTGGCATCGACACCGCACAGGCCCGCACCCTGCTGCCCGACGAGCATCGCGCGTTCGTCGACGACCTCCTGGCCCGGTACGGGATCGCGGCGGCCGCCGAGGAACCGCGCCGACCCCTCGGCGGCCTGAACATCTCGCCCAAGGGTTACGAGCCGCTGCTCGACGTGGCGTTCTCCAACAACATCCGGCTGATCGCCAGCGCGCTCGGGCCGCCCCCGCCGGACCTCGTCCAACGCGCGCACGATCAGGACGTGCTGGTCGCGGCGCTGGCCGGGACCACCCGGCACGCGCAGCGGCACGCCGCCGCGGGCGTCGACCTGATCGTCGCGCAAGGCACCGAGGCGGGCGGCCACACCGGCGAGGTGGCGACCATGGTCCTGGTCCCCGAGGTCGTCGACGCCGTGGCGCCGGTGCCCGTCCTGGCCGCCGGCGGAATCGCCCGCGGCCGCCAGATCGCCGCGGCGCTGGCCCTGGGCGCCGAGGGCGTCTGGTGCGGCTCGGTGTGGCTTACCACCGAAGAGGCCGAGACGGTGCCCGTGGTCAAGGAGAAGTTCCTGGCCGCCAGCTCGTCGGACACGGTGCGGTCGCGCTCGATGACGGGCAAGCCGGCGCGGATGCTGCGCACCGCCTGGACCGACGAGTGGGAGCGCCCGGAAAACCCGGATCCGCTGGGCATGCCGCTGCAGACCGCGCTGATCGCCGAGCCGCAGGTGCGCATCAACTCCGCGGCCGCCCACCAGGGTGCCAAGGCGCGCGAGTTGGCCACCTACTTCGTCGGACAGGTGGTGGGCTCGCTCGACCGGGTCCGCCCGACCCGCGCTGTTGTGCTCGACATGGTCGAAGAGTTCATCGATACCATCGGCCGGCTCGACGGCCTGGTCGAGAAGTGATCCGTGGGCCGCTCGGCAACCGTTCGGCCCTGACAATCTTTCGGCCGCTGCCGGGTCACATGCCCAGTTCAGCCTCGCGAACCTGGCCGAATGCTGTGTGCGCCCCTAACGAATGCGTACAGAATCTCCGACACGCGATCCGGGGATTTGACCGTGTCATACCCGTCGTGCATGATCGGTCGGGTTGGCACCTCGTTAGGTGAGGCGTCTACACGAATACAGGCCACTGACCCCGAACGTCGAAAGACGCCCCGGGTCAGGACAGCTCCTCCCGGCTTAAGGGTTGAGCCCAGGTGGCTTCCGGACTACCGGACACGTCGTGTAGTGCCGAATCTCTGACGAGAGGGGTGCGGATCTCCGACGGTCGTCGGATTCTGCTCCTCTGCTGCGCATAGATTGCATGCGACCCGCGCATGCGTCGTGACCGCGAGGAGGTGAGGGACACATGAGTTCTAGCGATAGTCCGGATCGAAGTCCGAACCGTGTTTCGTCCCCAACCGGTCTCCGGCGCGACCTCCTCGGCTGAGTCGTCGCAACGCTAAGTGGTTATCGCCCAAGCGTTCTGATATCGGAACCGACCCGGGATGGGACACGTCAGTCCATGAAGTCCCCCGTTGGATCTCCCCGCTAGGAGGCGATGATGACCGTAGCTTTCTCCGACGAAGTGGTAACCGTGCCGCCCGCCCGCACGCTGACCGTGGTGCGTGACGGCGACACCATTCCGGCCCCCGCCCAGGCTCGCGTGGCCACGGCCCGCCGGACCGACAACCCGCCGTTCGGCGCCGGTGGCGACCCGCTGGTCGACGGCGCCGCTCGCCTGCTGAGCGTCCCGCTGCGGCACGTGTACGCCGCGCTGTGGCGCGTGGGCGTCCTCGAAGTCCGGGCCTGAAAGCCGAACTCCGATGGACGTCGAGCAACTCCTGCTCCAAGGGGTCGCTCGGTCGCAGACGTAGTTCTGCGCCTTGGCGACCCCTTGGAGTGCGTCCGGATTTGCGGGTCTTCGTAGAATCGTCTTACTGGCGTCGATCCGGCCATCACCGGGGAGCCTTCGGAAGAACAGCCGTCCCGGCCCAGTAGACCCGAACGGGTAGGCCCGTCACAGCCGTCATCGAGTGGCCACGCGAAAGCGCGGCAAGCGGGGTGGTACCGCGGCGCTCGCGCAGCCAGCGCGTCGTCGTCCCCGGTTTGCACCGTGGCACAGGAGACAAACGCGCATCGTGACCGACACATCCGGCCCCGAGGCTGACCGCGACGCTCAGCTCGCGGACGCCGTCCAGGCCTACCCCAAGCCGGCCGGCGGGGCGCCCGACTTTCCCGCCCTCGAGCTCGAGGTGCTGGACTACTGGACCCGCGACGACACCTTCCGCGCCAGCATCGCCCGCCGGGACGGCGCACCGGAATACGTGTTCTACGACGGGCCGCCGTTCGCCAACGGGCTGCCGCACTACGGGCACCTGCTCACCGGCTACGTCAAGGACATCGTGCCGCGCTACCGCACCATGCGCGGCTACAAGGTGGAGCGCCGCTTCGGCTGGGACACCCACGGGCTGCCGGCCGAACTCGAAGTCGAGCGCCAGCTGGGCATCACCGACAAGTCCCAGATCGACGACATGGGCATCGCCGCGTTCAACGACGCCTGCCGCGCATCGGTGCTGCGCTACACCGACGAGTGGCAGGCCTACGTCACCCGCCAGGCGCGCTGGGTCGACTTCGACAACGACTACAAGACGCTGGATCTGCCCTACATGGAGTCGGTGATCTGGGCGTTCAAACAGCTCTGGGACAAGGGCCTGGCCTACGAGGGCTACCGGGTGTTGCCCTACTGCTGGCGCGACGAAACCCCGCTGTCCAACCACGAACTGCGGATGGACGACGACGTGTATCAGAGCCGTCAGGACCCCGCGCTCACGGTGGGCTTCCAGGTGACCGGCGGCCGGTTGGACGGGGCCCACCTGCTGGTGTGGACCACGACACCGTGGACCCTGCCGTCCAACCTCGCCGTCGCCGTCAACCCCGACGTGACCTACGTCGAGGTCCAGGCCGGCCAGCATCGGTTCGTGCTGGCCCAGCCGCGGCTGGCCGCCTACGCCCGCGAGTTGGGCGAAGAACCCGAGATCCTGGGCACTTACCGCGGCGCGGACCTGCTCGGCACCCGGTACCTGCCACCGTTCCCGTATTTCATGGATACCGAGAACGCGTTTCAGGTGCTGCCCGGCGAGTTCGTCACCACCGAGGACGGCACCGGCATCGTGCACATGGCGCCGGCCTACGGCGAGGACGACATGGCGACCACCGACCGGGTCGGCATCGTGCCGGTCACGCCGGTCGACGCCAAGGGGCGATTCGACGCCAGCGTGCCGGATTACCGGGGGCAGCACGTCTTTGACGCCAACCCGCACATCATCCGCGACCTGAAGAACGGCAGCGGACCCGCCGCGGCCAACGGGGCGGTGCTGCTGCGCCACGAAACCTACGAGCACCCCTATCCACACTGCTGGCGCTGCCGCAATCCGCTGATCTACCGGGCGGTGTCGTCGTGGTTCGTGGCGGTCACCGAATTCCGGGACCGCATGGTCGAACTCAACCAGCAGATCACCTGGTACCCCGAGCACGTCAAGGACGGCCAGTTCGGCAAGTGGCTGCAGGGCGCCCGCGACTGGTCGATCTCACGAAACCGCTACTGGGGCACGCCGATTCCGGTGTGGAAGTCCGACGACCCCGCGTACCCGAGAATCGACGCCTACGGCAGCCTCGACGAACTCGAACGCGACTTCGGGGTGCGGCCCACCAATCTGCACCGCCCCTTCATCGACGAGCTGACCCGGCCCAACCCCGACGACCCGACCGGGGCCAGCACGATGCGGCGCATCCCCGACGTGCTCGACGTGTGGTTCGACTCGGGATCCATGCCGTATGCCCAGGTGCACTACCCGTTTGAGAACGAGGAGTGGTTCGCGGGCGGAGCGCCGGGAGAGGATGGGCACTACCCGGGCGACTTCATCGTCGAGTACATCGGGCAGACCCGCGGCTGGTTCTACACCCTGCACGTGCTGGCCACCGCGCTGTTCGACCGGCCCGCCTTCAAAACCTGTGTGGCACATGGCATCGTGCTGGGCTCCGACGGCCAGAAGATGAGCAAGTCGCTGCGCAACTATCCCGATGTGTCCGAGGTGTTCGACCGCGACGGCTCCGACGCCATGCGCTGGTTCCTGATGGCCTCGCCGATCCTGCGCGGGGGCAATCTCATCGTCACCGAGCAGGGCATTCGCGAGGGTGTGCGCCAGGTGCTGCTGCCGTTCTGGAACGCCTACAGCTTCCTGGCCCTCTACGCGCCGAAAGTCGGTACCTGGCGCACGGATTCGACGCAGGTGCTGGACCGCTACATCCTGGCCAAGCTCGCCCAGCTGCGCGACGACCTGACCCGCGAAATGGACAGCTGTGACATCTCCCGGGCGTGCGAGCAGCTGCGCCAGTTCACCGAGGCGCTGACCAATTGGTATGTGCGACGGTCGCGTTCACGGTTCTGGGAGGAAGATGTCGATGCCATCGACACCTTGCACACCGTGCTGGAAGTGACGGCGCGGCTGGCCGCGCCGCTGCTTCCGTCGGTGACCGAGATCGTCTGGCGCGGCCTGACTTTTCAGCGGTCGGTGCACCTGACCGACTGGCCGCAGGCCGGCGACGTGCCCGCCGACCCCGACCTGGTCGCCGCGATGGATCAGGTCCGCGAAGTCTGTTCGGCCGCGTCCTCGTTGCGCAAGGCCAAGAAACTTCGGGTGCGGTTGCCGCTGCCGAAACTGACGGTGGCGGTGGACAATCCGCAGCGACTGGAGCCGTTCGTCGACCTGATCGCCGATGAACTCAACGTCAAGAGCGTCGAGCTCACCGACGCGATCGACACCTACGGCCGCTTCGAGCTCACCGTGAATGCGCGGGTCGCCGGGCCGCGGCTGGGCAAGGACGTGCAGGCGGCCATCAAGGCCGTCAAGGCGGGGGAGGGCGTCGTCAACCCGGACGGCACCCTGACCGCCGGACCCGCGGTGCTGCAACCCGAGGAATACAGCTCACGACTGGTCGCGGCCGACCCGGAATTCACCGCGGCCCTGCCCGACGGGGCGGGCCTGGTGGTGCTGGACGGCACGGTGACCCCCGAACTCGAGGCCGAAGGCTGGGCCAAAGACCGGATCCGCGAATTGCAGGAGCTGCGCAAGTCGACCGGGCTGGACGTCTCCGATCGCATCAGCGTGGTGATGGCGGTCCCGCGCGACCGGGCTGACTGGGCGCGCACCCACCGCGACCTCATCGCGGGCGAAATCCTGGCCACCAGCTTCGAATTCGGCGAGCCGGCCGACGGTGCCGAAATCGGTGACGGCGTGCGGGTGCGGATCGCCAAGGTTTGACGCGCGAAACTGTATTCCACGACGTGTTTCCCGAGTAAAGCTGTCGGTAGTTGCAGTGTCGCGAGATGTCAGGGTCGCGTGGCACCCTGCTGCCGTGAGCGCAGAACCCTTCGTCGGCACTGAAGCCGTACGCGCGGGAGCGTATACGGAACGTGAGCTTCGGGGCGCCTGCAGCCGGATCTACCGCAATGTGTATCAACGGCGCGGCAGTGAGCTGACTGCCCGGGATCGCGCGATCGCCGCGTGGCTATGGTCCGGGAGAGAAGCCGTAGTGGCAGGCTGCTCCGCAGCAGCACTGCTCGGCGCCGAGTGGATCGATCCCCACACGCCCGCAGAATTGGTATGCGATCGCACCCGTCCGCCGTCGTTGATCATCACCCGCAACGAGACTTTGACCGAGGACGAGGTTACAGCGGTCTACGGAGTGCCGGTCACCTCGCCCGCGCGTACGGCGTTCGACCTGGGGCGGCGGCCGGGATTGACGATCGCGACGATTCGGATCGACGCCCTGGCGCGAGCCACGGGTGTTACCGCCGAAGACGTATATCCGTTGGTGCACTCCCGCCGTGGCGCCCGCGGCATGAAGCAGTTGCGGCGCGTGCTGCCGCTCATCGACGCGGGCGCCGAATCGCCGCAAGAGACCAGGACACGGCTAGTGCTGATGCGCGGGGGGCTGCCCAGGCCGCAGACCCAGATCGAGGTGCGCAACGTCTGGGGCGCGGTGTTGGCCAGGATCGATATGGGCTGGGAGGAGTGGCTGGTCGGGGTGGAATACGACGGCGCGCAGCACTGGACAGATCCGCGCATCCGCGCCGATGACATCGACCGCACCGCCGAACTGGAGCGACGGGGGTGGCGCTTGATCCGGGTCAGCGCCGACCTGTTGCGTCACCGACCGGAGGTCGTCGTGGACCGAACCCGGCGTGCTTTGGCAGCCGCCGGCTGCCCGCTTTGACCGCGAGACTGCAACTGGCGACATGTTTCTCGAGAAGAGCGGTTGCCACTTACAGCCTCGCGGAGGAGGCGGTCTAGGACCGCAGCGGTCTAGGACCGCAGCGCCCGGTGGGCATGCGGCCAGAACGGCATGCCCGCCACCACGGTCGCGCCGGTGGCGATGACTCCGACCGCGACGTCGACGCTCTCGCGGCCATCGGAGGCCCAGTACACATCCTTGAGGTCCAGCAGCAGCGCCAGCTCGTCGACGATCATCGCGTTGGCGGCGCCGTAAGCCACCGCCGCAGCGGGATGCCGCCGTTGCTTGTCGGTTCCGCGCAGCCCCACACCGGCCACCGTCGCCAGCATCCCGATGCCGATGTTGTAATGATGGAAGTGCCTGCCGCCCAACGACATACCGCCACCGGAAGGCCCATGGCCGGCCCGGATCCAGTGGGTCAGCCCGCGCAGGCCGGCGAAGGTGAGGGTGAACGATGCCCAGGCCAGCAACGTGGCCTGCTCGCCGGGTTGCAAGCGCTCGTCCCATTGATGGCGCAGCCGCGCCCATCGCGTCGGGGGCGGCGCGTCCCCGGGCACAGCGGCGGCGTCGGCGGGCCCGATGTCCATCATTTGACCGCGCGCCAGCGCAGCCTGCCACCGCGAGCCTCGACCTCGACGTCGCCAAACCCCGCCGCGCGCAACCGATCCGGCAGGGTATCCGGCGAGACCGTATTGCAGGTGTCTCGAAAATGCAGGATCCGGAACCGCAGCGAGGTCACGCTGTCGCTGCCGGCGAACACACCGCCGGGGCGAAGCACCCGGAACGCCTCGGCGAACAACTTGTCCTGCAGCTCGGCAGTCGGGACGTGGTGCAGCATGGTGAACGACACCACCGAGCTGAACTCGTCGGACGGCAACCCCGTGGCGGTGGCGTCGCCGTTGATGATGCGCGCCCGGTCGCCGTAAAGCCGCTGCAGGCGCTCGGCCATCGGCGTGTCGATCTCCACCGAGGTGAGCCGCGGCGTCTTGTCCACGAGCACCCGCAGGATCGCGCCGTAACCGGGCCCGATCTCGAGCGTGTTGTCGCCCAGGTCCACATCGGCGAGCGCCCAGGGCAACAGGTCGTCCTTGACCGACTTGGCCCAGCGCTCCGAGCTGCAGATCCGGCGGTGCGCGAGGTTCATGGTCATGGCCGAAACGTTAGTCCAACTGGCCCTTCGGTGGGCCCTAGCATCGACCGTGTGGAGTCGCGGTGGGTGCTGCACCTGGACATGGATGCGTTCTTCGCCTCCGTCGAGCAACTCACCCGCCCGACGCTGCGCGGGCGTCCGGTTCTGGTCGGCGGTCTGGGCGGGCGCGGCGTGGTGGCCGGGGCCAGCTACGAGGCCCGCGTGTTCGGGGCGCGCTCGGCCATGCCCATGCATCAGGCCCGCCGGCTGGTCGGCGTCAGTGCGGTGGTGCTGCCGCCGCGCGGCGTGGTGTACGGGTTGGCCAGCAGGCGCGTGTTCGACACCATTCGCGCCGTGATGCCGGTCGTCGAGCAGTTGTCCTTCGACGAGGGGTTCGGCGAGCCGGCCCAACTCGCCGGGGCGCCCGCCGAGGACGTCGAGGCGTTCTGCGAGGACCTGCGGCGACGGGTTCGGGACGACACCGGGCTGATCGCCTCGGTGGGCGCCGGCTCGGGTAAGCAGATCGCCAAGATCGCCTCCGGCCTGGCCAAACCCGACGGGATTCGGGTGGTGCGCCGCGCCGAGGAGCGCGCCCTGTTGGGCGGGTTGCCGGTGCGCCGGCTGTGGGGGATCGGCCCGGTCGCCGAGGAGAGGCTGCACCGGCTCGGCATCGAGACCATCGGCGATCTGGCCGCGCTGACCGAGGCCGAGGCGGCCAACATCCTGGGCGCCACGATCGGGCCGGCGCTGCACCGGCTGGCCCGCGGCATCGACGACCGCCCGGTCGCCGAGCGCGCCGAGGCCAAGCAGATCAGCTCCGAATCCACTTTCGCCGTCGACCTGACCAGCCTGGAGCAGTTGCGTGAGGCGATCGAGCCGATCGCCGAGCACGCCCATCACCGCCTGCTGCGCGACGGCCGCGGCGCCCGCACCGTCACGGTCAAGCTGAAGAAGTCCGACATGAGCACGCTGACCCGGTCGGCGACGCTGCCGTATGCGACCACCGAGGTCGCCGCCCTGCTCGGTCTGGCCCGGCGGCTGCTGCTCGATCCGCGCGAAATCGGGCCCATTCGCCTTCTCGGCGTGGGCTTTTCGGGGTTGAGCGATGTCCGTCAGGAGTCGCTGTTTCCGGACCTGGAACTGCCGGCGCCGCAACCGGATTCACCGTCCGTCGAAACCGCGACCGAGGCCATGTTCGCCCCGGGGCCCAACGATGTCGGGTGGCGGGTGGGCGACGATTTGGCCCACCGCGAGCTCGGGCACGGCTGGGTGCAGGGCGCGGGCCACGGCGTGGTCACCGCCCGGTTCGAAACCCGGAGCTCCGGCCCCGGTCCGGCCCGCACGTTTCCCGCCGACGACGGCGGCCTGGTCCGCGCCAACCCGGTCGATTCCCTGGATTGGCCCGACTACGCCGGGGTGCTGCAGGCCGAGGCGCTATCCGCCCCACCGGGCGATGACGTCGGCGACCGGTAGCTTCGCGGCCAGCGCGGCGATCAGCAGGACGCGCGCCTGCGACGGTCGCAGCCGCGGCACCAGCACCGCCCCGGCGGCCGCCATGTCGTGCCCGGGGCCGTAGCCGGCGGCGACCCGTCCGCCGGGTACCCGGGTGGACACCGCGACGACGACCCCGTTGCCGCAGTGCCGGCGGACCGCGTCGACCACCGGGAGCCCGGCGTTTCCCGAACCCAGCGCCTCGAGCACCACGGCCCGCGCGCCGGCGGCCACGCACGCATCGAGCGCCACCGCGTCGCTGCCCAGGTACGCCGCGACGATGTCGACGCGCGGCGCGGTGGTGGCCCGCAGGTCGCCGAGGTACGGGCGCGTCTTCGGAGCCGCCAGCGTCAGGTCGCCGGCCACGGTGCCGAGCAGTCGGCCGGTGAAGCCGCTCAGGTCCTCGGTGGCCACCTTGCTCATGCCCAGCGGTTGCAGCACCCGGCCGGCGAAGCACATCACCACGCCCAGGTCACGGGCGGCCGGGCTGGCCGCCACGGTCAGGGCGTCGCGCACATTGGCCGGGCCGTCCGCGTCGGGGGCGTCGGCGCTGCGCATGGCGCCGGTCAGCACGACTGGGGCCTGGCCCGCGTAGGTGAGGTCGAGCCACAGCGCGGTTTCCTCCATGGTGTCGGTGCCATGCAGGACGACCACACCGTCGGCGCCGCCGTCGACCGCGGACGTCACCGCGTCGCGGATCCGGTCCCAGTCGGCCAGCGTCAGCTCCGAGCTGTCGACCGCCAGCAGGTCAACGACGTCGACGTCGTGTTCCGCGCGAAAGGGCGCCGTCAGGTCCGCCCCGTTGTAGGAGGGCCGGTGCACCCCGTCGGCGCCGGTGCCGGTCGATATCGTGCCTCCGGTGGCGATCACGGTGAGGCGGGCCATGCTGGCATCATTGCGCATCGCCGCCGCGCGAACACGGCTAGCCTGCGCGGGACGGTAGGGGATGATGGGGACGTGCCTGAAGAACCAACGAACTCGACTGAGCCGGTGACCTCAGCCGAAGAGGCTGGTGAGGGCGCCCCGGTCGAGCGGGAGCCTGAAACCGTCGCGGCGCCCAAACCCGCCCCGAGACGGCTGCGGCTGCTGCTGTCGATCGCGGCGATCGTCCTGGCCCTCGACGTTGTCACCAAGGTCCTCGCCGTCAAACTGCTGCCGCCCGGTCAGCCGGTGCCGATCATCGGCGACACAGTGACCTGGACCCTGGTGCGCAATTCGGGTGCGGCGTTCTCGATGGCGACCGGATACACCTGGATGCTGACGCTGATCGCGACCGGTGTGGTGGTGGGCATCTTCTGGATGGGCCGGCGACTGGTGTCCCCCTGGTGGGCGGTGGGCCTGGGCATGATCCTCGGCGGCGCCATGGGCAATCTGGTCGATCGCTTCTTCCGCGCCCCCGGACCGCTTCGCGGGCACGTCGTGGACTTTCTGTCAGTCGGCTGGTGGCCGGTGTTCAACGTCGCCGATCCCTCGGTGGTCGGCGGGGCCATCCTGCTGGTGGTGCTGTCGATCTTCGGGTTCGACTTTGACTCAGTTGGTCGGCGCACCGCGCGTAAGGACGAGGGCGGCGACGCCGGAGACCGCGCGGGTGAGTGAGCGCTCGATGCCCGTCCCGGAGGGGCTGGCGGGCATGCGCGTCGACGCCGGGATCGCGCGGCTGCTGGGGCTGTCGCGCAGCGCGGCGGCCGCGCTCGCCGAGGACGGCGGGGTGGAACTCGACGGCGTCCCGGCCGGCAAATCCGACCGGCTGACCGGCGGCGCCTGGCTGCAGGTGCGCCTGCCCGAGGCGCCGGCGCCGATCGTCAACACGCCCGTCGACATCGAGGGCATGACGATCCTGTATTCCGACGACGACATCGTCGCGGTCGACAAGCCGGCGGCGGTGGCGGCGCACGCGTCGGTCGGCTGGACGGGGCCGACCGTGCTCGGTGGCCTGGCCGCGGCCGGTTACCGAATCACCACGTCGGGCGTGCCCGAGCGGCAGGGCATCGTGCACCGGCTCGACGTCGGCACCTCCGGGGTGATGGTGGTGGCGCTCTCCGAGCGCGCCTACACGGTGCTCAAGCGCGCGTTCAAGCAGCGCACCGTCGACAAGCGCTATCACGCGCTGGTGCAAGGACACCCGGACCCGTCCAGCGGGACCATCGACGCGCCGATCGGACGTCACCGCGGCGGCGAATGGAAGTTCGCCGTCACCAAGGAAGGCCGGCACAGCCTCACCCACTACGACACCGTGGAGGCGTTTCACGCGGCCAGCCTGCTCGACGTGCACCTGGAAACCGGCCGCACCCACCAGATCCGGGTGCATTTCGCCGCGCTGCACCACCCGTGCTGCGGTGACCTCGTCTACGGCGCCGACCCCAAGCTCGCGAAAAAGCTTGGCCTGGAACGCCAATGGCTGCATGCCCGCTCGCTGTCGTTCGCCCATCCGGCCGACGGCAGGCGGATCGAGATCGTCAGCCCCTACCCGGCCGATCTGCAACACGCGCTGGATGTGTTGCGCGACGAGGGCTGACTCACCCGGGCTTGCGGGCCTCGACCAGTAGCCGCACCGAGTGCGCGACGAACGGCCCGCCCCTTTCGATGCGCTGGTGCAGCTCGGCCAGCCGGTCGCGGTAGCGCGCCACGGTGAAGTCGGGCACCGTCCAGATCACCTTGCGCAGGAAGTACACGACGGCGCCGACGTCGAAAAACTCGGCCCGCATACGCTCCATCCGCACGTCCACGATCTGCAGCCCGGCGGCCTCGGCCTGCGCGCGCACCGCGTCCGGGTGGAACTCGGCCCACTTCTGCGGCTGCGGGCCGATGAAGAACTCGACCAGCTCGCCCATCGTGGCGGGCCCGATGTGCTGCGCGAAATAGGTACCGCCCGGCCGGAGCACCCGCAGGATCTCGGTCCACCAGACGGAGATCGGATGCCGCGTGGTCACCAGGTCGAACGCCTCATCGGCGAACGGCAGCGGCGGCTCGTCGCGAGTCGCGACGACCACCACGCCGAGCGGATGCAGGCGCCGGGTGGCCAGCGCCGCGTTCGGGGGCCACGTCTCGATGGCCGCCATGGTGGGCGGGAACGGTCCCGCCCCGGAGAGCACCTCACCGCCGCCGGTATGGATGTCGAGCGCTGCCGACACCGTCGCCAACCTGCCGCTCAGCAAGCGCTGGTAGCCCCACGACGGGCGTTCCTCGGTCGCCCGGCCGTCCAGCCACGAGAAGTCCCAGCCCTCGACCGGGGCGGCGTCCGCCTCGGCGATCAGGTCGTCAAATGTGCGCCGCATGTCAGGCATGCTAGGCACCGTTCACGACGAATGGCACAGAAATTTCGTGCCGGTTGAATTCGAGCTTGACCTCGCCCTGATGCTCCCAGTACTCCGGCCCCTGGCGTCAGACCTTGACCTTGCCGGCGTCGCTCGTGGCGATCTCGGGGGCCAACGGCGCGATCGCGCCGAGTATCTCGGTCACCGTCTCGGACGGCACGCCGGCGGCGGCCAGCGCGTCGGCCAAATGCCCGGCCACCAAACTGAAGTGGTGCATCGTGATCCCGCGACCCTGGTGCACCTGCTTCATCGGCGCGCCGATATAGGGCTCCGGGCCGCCCAGGGCGGCGGCGAAGAACTCCACCTGTTTGCCCTTGAGGCGGTTCATGTTCGTGCCGGTGAAAAAGCCGGACAGTTGATCGTCGGCAAGCACCCGAACGTAGAAGTCCTCGACCACGACTTCGATCGCCTCGTGCCCACCGATCCGGTCGTAGATGGGTGCCGGTGCGGACTTGCGGAAGCGCGCCAGAATTTTCATAAGCACGATTGGAACATCTCGGCGTTGCTCGTCAGTTAGTGCGCGATCACACCCGGATTGCCCTGTGTAACAGGCGGATTGCCCATTGCTGACGGTGGTTCTCGGCTGGCCGTGAGGGTGCGCGACGGGTTACATGACCGCAATCTGCACCGAGGTGGTCGCCCGATGTCCTAGGTTGGCTTAATGATGCACGTCACATCACTCGCGCAGCCCCGTAAGGCGGTCGTGGTCAACGGGCAGGCCAATTGCGGTCGGGGGGCTCACATCATCAGGAGCGAAAGCCGATGAATCTTGGTGACATAACGAACTTGGTGGAGAACTCGATCGGGAACCTGGTGGAAAAGCCACTGGCGGCGGTGTCCCACATCGTCAACACCCCCAACTCGGCCGGCCGGTATCGGCCGTTCTATCTGAGGAATCTGCTCGACGCCGTGCAGGGCCGCACCCTCGAGGACGCCGTCGCAGGCAAGACCGCCCTGATCACCGGGGGATCCTCCGGCATCGGCGAGGCCGCCGCGAAGAAGATCGCGGAAGCCGGCGGCACGGTGGCGCTGGTCGCGCGCACCCGGGAGAACCTGGAAAAGGTCGCCGAGGAGATCCGCGGCAATGGCGGGACGGCCCACGTCTACCCGTGCGACTTGTCCGAGATGGACGCCATCGCGGGGATGGCCGATCGGGTGCTCGACGATCTCGGCGGTGTCGACATCTTGATCAACAACGCGGGACGCTCGATCCGGCGCTCACTCGAGTTGTCCTATGACCGGATTCACGACTACCAGCGGACCATGCAGCTGAACTACCTGGGCGCCGTGCAGCTGATCCTCAAGTTCATCCCCGGGATGCGGGAGCGGGGATACGGGCACGTGATCAACGTGTCCTCGGTCGGCGTGCAGACCCGCGCGCCACGCTTCGGGGCCTACATCGCCAGCAAGGCCGCCCTGGACAGTTTGTGCGACGCGTTGCAGGCCGAAACCGTGAACGACGACGTGCGGTTCACCACGGTGCACATGGCGCTGGTGCGCACGCCGATGATCAGCCCGACCACGCTTTACGACAAGTTCCCGGCGCTGACGCCCGAGCAGGCGGCCGGGGTGATCACCGACGCGATCGTGCACCGGCCCCGCCGGGCCAGCTCACCGTTCGGGCAGTTCGCCGCGGTCGCCGATGCGGTCAACCCTGCGGTGATGGACCGGGTGCGCAACAGGGCGTTTGCCATGTTCGGCGACTCCGACGCCGCAAAGGGCGATGAATCATCAACCGATACAACACAATTCGATAGACGCAGCGAAACGTTTGTGCGGGCGACCCGAGGGATACATTGGTAACACCATGAGCCTTCCAAAACCTGCCATCCAGACCACCGTCGTCATCACCGGGGCCTCGTCCGGCATCGGCGCCGAACTCGCTCGCGGATTGGCCCGCCGCGGCTTCCCGCTGCTGCTGGTCGCGCGGCGCCGCGACCGCCTCGACGACCTGGCCAACGAGGTGGGCCATGAGTACTCGGTCGCCGTCGAGGTGTTGCCGCTGGACCTCAGCGACAGCAAGGGCCGCGCCCAGCTGACGACCCGGCTGCGCAACGAACCCATCGCCGGCCTGTGCAACAGCGCAGGTTTCGGCACCAGCGGGGTGTTTCACGAGCTGCCGGTGGAACGCGAGAGCGAAGAGGTCACCCTCAACGCGCTGGCGCTGATGGAACTCACCCACGCGGTCCTGCCCGGCATGGTCGAGCGCGGCGCGGGCGCGGTGATGAACATCGCGTCGATCGCGGGGTTCCAGCCGGTTCCCTACATGGCGGTGTATTCGGCGACCAAGGCGTTCGTGCAGACGTTCTCCGAAGCGGTGCACGAGGAGTTGCACGGAACGGGGGTGTCGGTCACCTGCCTGTGCCCGGGGCCGGTGCCGACGGAGTGGGCCGAGATCGCCAACGCCGAGCGGTTCAGCATTCCCATCGCGCAGGTCTCGCCGCGCGACGTGGCCGAGGCGGCCATCGGCGGCATGCTGTCCGGCCGGCGGACCGTGGTGCCCGGCGTGGTGCCCAAGGTGGTCAGCACCGGCGGCCGGTTCGCGCCGCGCAGCCTGCTGCTGCCCGGCATCCGGATCGGCAACCGACTCCGCGGCGGGCCCAAGAACTGACGTTTGCCCAGCGTCACGCCAGCGTGGCATTGAGCGCCGAGCGTCACGCCAGCGTGGCGTTCGCGGGGGAGCGAGGAGGAATCGCATGGCAGCTGTGGACCTGACCGCCGACGTCCCGATGACCCCACAGGACATGTGGGAACGCGTCTCCGACCTGTCGGACCTGGGCGACTGGCTGATCATGCACGAGGGATGGCGCAGCGACCTGCCCGACGAGATCGCCGAGGGCACCCAGGTCATCGGCGTGGCGCGGGCCAAGGGCTTCCGCAACCGGGTGACGTGGACGGTGACCACGTGGGACCCGCCGCACGAGGTGGCGATGTCGGGCTCCGGCAAGGGCGGGGCCAAATACGCCGTCACGCTCACCGTGCGGGCCACCGACAACGGATCGACGCTGGGTCTGCGCCTCGAACTGGGCGGACGGGCGTTGTTCGGTCCGGTGGGCTCGGCGGCCGCGCGCGCCGTCAAAGGCGACGTCCAGAAGTCGCTGGAGAACTTCGTCGAGCTCTACGGATAATTCGCCCAGACACACTCGCGCGACACGCCGGGGAAGTGTCGCCCTGCGGTCATAGACTGGCGTCCCTATGAACCAGTCGTCCTTCGTGCACCTGCATAACCACACCGAGTACTCGATGTTGGACGGTGCCGCGAAGATCGCGCCGATGCTGGCCGAGGTGGACCGGCTGCAAATGCCCGCAGTCGGGATGACCGACCACGGAAACATGTTCGGCGCCAGCGAGTTCTACAACGCGGCGACCAAGGCCGGGATCAAGCCGATCATCGGTGTCGAGGCCTACATCGCGCCGGCCTCGCGCTTCGACACCCGGCGCATCCTGTGGGGCGATCCCGGCCAGAAGTCCGACGACGTGTCGGGCAGCGGCTCCTACACGCACATGACGATGGTGGCCGAGACCGCCGCCGGCCTGCGCAACCTGTTCAAGCTGTCCTCGCTGGCGTCGTTCGAGGGCCAGCTCGGCAAGTGGTCGCGGATGGACGCCGAGATCATCGCCGAACACGCCGAGGGCATCATCGCCACCACCGGCTGCCCGTCGGGCGAGGTGCAGACCCGCCTGCGGCTGGGGCATGAGCGCGAGGCGCTGGAGTCGGCCGCCAAGTGGCGCGAGATCTTCGGCGCCGACAACTACTTCCTGGAGCTGATGGACCACGGCCTGTCCATCGAGCAACGGGTCCGCGAGGGGCTGCTCGAGATCGGCCGCAAGCTGGGCATCCCGCCGCTGGCCACCAACGACTGCCACTACGTCACCCGCGACGCCGCCCACAACCACGAGGCGCTGCTGTGCGTGCAGACCGGCAAGACGCTCTCGGACCCCAACCGGTTCAAGTTCGACGGCGACGGCTACTACCTGAAGTCGGCCGCCGAGATGCGCCAGATCTGGGACGGCGAGGTGCCCGGCGCCTGTGATTCCACCCTGCTGATCGCCGAACGGGTGCAGTCCTACGACGAGGTCTGGGCGCCACGCGACCGGATGCCGATCTTCCCGGTGCCCGAGGGCCACGACCAGGCCAGCTGGCTGCACCACGAGGTGCTGGCGGGGCTGCAGCGCCGCTTCCCGTCCGGCGTCGGGCAGGACTACATCGACCGGGCCGAGTACGAGATCAAGGTCATCTGCGACAAGGGCTTTCCGTCGTACTTCCTGATCGTCGCCGACCTGATCAACTACGCGCGATCGGTCGACATCCGGGTGGGGCCGGGGCGTGGCTCGGCGGCGGGCTCGCTGGTGGCCTACGCGCTGGGCATCACCAACATCGACCCGATTCCGCACGGCCTGCTGTTCGAGCGCTTCCTCAACCCGGAACGCCCGTCGGCACCCGACATCGATATCGACTTCGACGACCGTCGTCGCGGCGAGATGGTGCGCTACGCCGCCGAGAAGTGGGGTTCGGACCGCGTCGCCCAGGTGATCACCTTCGGCACCATTAAAACCAAAGCGGCGCTGAAGGATTCGGCGCGCATCCACTACGGCCAGCCCGGCTTCGCGATCGCCGACCGGATCACCAAGGCGCTGCCGCCGCCCATCATGGCCAAAGACATTCCGCTGTCGGGCATCACCGACCCGGGCCATGAGCGGTTCAAGGAGGCCGCCGAGGTCCGCGGTCTGATCGAAACCGACCCCGACGTGCGCACCATCTACCAGACGGCCCGCGGCCTGGAGGGCCTGATCCGCAACGCCGGTGTGCACGCCTGCGCGGTGATCATGAGCAGCGAGCCGCTGACCGAGGCCATCCCGCTGTGGAAGCGGCCCCAGGACGGGGCCGTCATCACCGGCTGGGACTACCCGTCGTGTGAGGCCATCGGCCTGTTGAAGATGGACTTCCTGGGCCTGCGGAACCTGACGATCATCGGCGACGCGCTGGAGAACATCAAGACCAACAGGGGCATCGACCTCGACCTGGAGTCGGTGCCGCTGGACGACAAACCCACCTACGAGCTGCTCGGCCGCGGCGACACCCTGGGCGTGTTCCAGCTCGACGGCGGGCCGATGCGAGATCTGTTGCGCCGCATGCAGCCCACCGAGTTCAACGACATCGTCGCGGTGCTGGCGCTGTACCGTCCCGGCCCGATGGGCATGAACGCCCACAACGACTACGCCGACCGCAAGAACGGCCGTCAGGCGGTCAAGCCGATCCACCCGGAGCTCGAGGAGCCGCTGCGCGAGATCCTCGCCGAGACACACGGCCTGATCGTCTACCAAGAGCAGATCATGCTCATCGCCCAGAAGGTCGCCTCCTACACGATGGGCAAGGCCGACGCGCTGCGCAAGGCGATGGGTAAGAAGAAGCTCGAGGTGCTCGAGGCCGAGTACAAGGGCTTCTACGAGGGCATGACCGCCAACGGCTTCTCCGAAAAAGCGGTGAAAGCGTTGTGGGACACCATCCTTCCGTTCGCCGGGTACGCCTTCAACAAGTCACACGCGGCGGGCTACGGCCTGGTCTCGTATTGGACCGCCTACCTGAAGGCCAACTATCCCGCCGAATACATGGCCGGCCTGCTGACGTCGGTGGGCGACGACAAGGACAAGGCCGCGGTCTACCTGGCCGACTGTCGCAAGCTGGGCATCACGGTGCTGCCGCCGGACGTCAACGAGTCGCTGGTGAACTTCGCCTCGGTCGGCAAGGACATCCGCTTCGGGCTGGGTGCGGTGCGCAATGTCGGTGCCAACGTGGTCGGCTCGCTGATCGGCACCCGCAACGGCAAGGGCAAGTTCACCGACTTCTCGGATTACCTGAACAAGATCGACGTCGCGGCCTGCAACAAGAAGGTCACCGAATCGTTGATCAAGGCCGGCGCCTTCGACTCGCTGGGCCACGCCCGCAAGGGCCTGTTCCTGGTGCACACCGACGCGGTCGATTCGGTGCTGGGCACCAAGAAGGCCGAGGCGATGGGCCAGTTCGACCTGTTCGGCGGCGGCAGTGACGGCAGCGTCACCGACTCTGTGTTCAACATCAAGGTGCCCGACGACGAGTGGGAGGACAAGCACAAACTCGCCCTGGAGCGGGAGATGTTGGGACTGTATGTATCCGGGCATCCGCTCAACCAGGTGGCGCATCTGCTGACCACCCAGGTGGACACCCAGATCCCGGCCATCCTCGACGGCGATGTCCCCAACGACACCCAGGTGCGGGTGGGCGGCATCCTCGCGTCGGTCAACCGCCGGGTCAACAAGAACGGAATGCCGTGGGCGTCGGCCCAATTGGAGGATCTCACCGGTGGCATCGAGGTGATGTTCTTCCCGCAGGCGTACTCCGTGCACGGGGCCGACATCGCCGACGACGTCGTGGTGCTGATCAAGGCGAAGGTCTCGCTGCGCGACGACCGCGTCGCGCTGATCGCCAATGAGCTTGTGGTGCCCGACTTTTCCAACGCCCAGTCGAACCGGCCGCTGGCGGTCAGCCTGCCGACCCGGCAGTGCACCATCGACAAGGTCACCGCGCTCAAGCAGGTGCTGGCTCGCCACCCCGGCACCTCCCAGGTGCATCTGCGGCTGATCAGCGGGGACCGCATCACCACGCTGGAACTCGATGCCTCCCTTCGGGTTACGCCGTCGCCGGCGCTGATGGGAGACCTCAAGGCGCTGCTCGGCCCCGGCTGCCTCGGCGGCTAGCCCCACCGCGCTTCGCCGCTCTCCGCGAGTGTGAAGCTATCCGCACGCTCGCGTTCGAACGTGAAGCTAACTTCACGTTCGAACGGCTAAAGGATTTAGAGTTGGCTCGAAGTCAAGCATCAAATTCGCGGGAGGTGCGATGGCGCCGAGCCTGACCATCGGGGAGGTGGCCCGACGGGCCGGGGTGGCCGCGACCGCGTTGCGCTACTACGAGCAGATCGGCCTGGTGCCGGAGCCGGCGCGGATGGGCGGCCGGCGCCGCTATGACGACTCGGTTCTGGCCCGTCTCGAGGTGATGCGCCGTGCAAGGCGGCCGGGTTCTCGCTGGAAGAGATCCAGCTGCTGTTCGCCGACGACGCCCCCGGACGCCCGGTCAGCCGCGCCCTGGCCGAGGCCAAACTGGCCGAGATCGACGCGCAGATGGAGTCGCTGGCCCGGGCCGTCATCGAGTGGGGGATGCGCTGCACCTGTCCCTCAATCGACGCCTGCACCTGTGGCATTCACCCACCCCACGCCGACAAGGAGACCGCATGACCCAGCAGCACCCCATCGCCGTACAGAACTTCTCCCACATCTGCATCGGTGTCTCCGACATCGAGGCGTCGCTGGCCTTCTACACCGCCGTGCTGGGCATGGACGTGGTGTTCGACATCGAACTCGAGGGCGCCGGACTGGATTCGGTCACCGGCGGTGCCGCCCAGCGGGGACGGATGGTCGGCGGGCTGATCGGGGCGGCGATGGTGGAGCTGTTGTCGTTGGGCGCGGTGCCCGAGTGCCCGAGCGGCCCGCACCTGGGCTACACCAACATCTCGTTTCGCGTCGACGATCTCGACGCCGCCTACGAAACCGTGGCGCGCGACCACCCCGGCGTCCGGGCCGACCCGCCCGTCGACATCGGCGGAGTGCGGATGTTCTTCATCCGTGACCCCGACGGCACGCCGATCGAGCTGCTGGAACTGCCCGGCGGCGCGACGAGCACGGTGCAGCTCTGGCGTCCCGGGGCGTAGATCGGCCCCGCCGGGGAAGTCACGCGATATGTTCCCTGCCCCGGATGCCCGGACGTAGGCTCACGAAAACAGTGCTGATGTGGCGCCGAGGAGGACGGAAATGACGACGGCCCAGGATCCGGCCACCTTGTGCGAGGCGTTTCAGCGCAACGCCGCGATCGACCCCGACGCGGTCGTGCTGCGCACACCCGGCGCAACCCGGACGCTGACGTGGCGCGAGTGCGCCGACCAGGTGCGCAAGGTCGCCGCGGGCCTGGCGGGGCTGGGGGTTCGGCGCGGCGACGCCGTCTCGCTGATGATGGCCAACCGGATCGAGTTCTATCCGCTCGAGATCGGTGCGCAACACCTTGGGGCGACATCGTTTTCGGTGTACAACACGTTGCCGGCCGAGCAGCTGACGTACCTGTTCGGCAACGCGGGCACCAAGGTCGCGATCTGCGAGGAGCAGTACGTGGAGCGGATCCGCGCCAGTGGGGTGCCGATCGAGCATATCGTCTGCATCGACGGCGCACCGCCGGGCACACTTTCGGTCGAGCAGCTGTACGCGGCGGCCGCAGACGACTTCGACTTCGAATCGACCTGGCGGGCAGTACAACCCGACGATATCGTCACGCTCGTCTACACCTCGGGAACCACCGGTAACCCCAAGGGTGTGGAGATGACCCACGCGAACCTGCTGTTCGAGTCCCAAGCCCTCAACGCCGTGCTTCCTTCGGAGTTCGGTGACCGGGTCACCTCGTATCTGCCGACGGCGCACATGGCCGACCGGGTGATGGGGCTCTACGCCCTGGAGGTGTTCGGCGCTCAGGTCACCGTCGTCGACGATCCCCGCGCCATCGCCGCCGCGCTGCCCGACGTGCGCCCCACGGTCTGGGCCGCGGTGCCGCGGGTCTGGGAAAAGCTCAAGGCGGGAATCGAATTCACCGTCGCCAACGAGGCCGACGACGTCAAGCGGCAGGCGTTGCAGTGGGCGATGTCGGTGGCGGCCAGGCGCGCCGACGCGCTGGTGGCCGGTGGCCGGATCCCGGATGAGCTGGCCGCCGAATGGGCTCACGCCGACGAGCTGGTGTTGTCGAAGCTGCGCGAGCGGCTCGGGTTCGGCGAACTGCGCTGGGCGGTCTCCGGCGCGGCGCCCATCCCCAAGGAGACGCTGGCCTTCTTCGCCGGCATCGGCATTCCGATCGCCGAGGTGTGGGGGATGTCGGAGCTGAGCTGCGTTGCGGCCGTGAGTCATCCAGGCGACGCGCGGCTGGGTTCGGTCGGCAAACTGTTGCCCGGGCTCGAAGGCAAGATCGCCGACGACGGCGAGTTTCTGGTGCGCGGTCCGCTGGTGATGAGGGGCTACCGCAAGGAGCCGGCGAAGACCGCCGAGGCGATCGACGCCGAGGGCTGGCTGCACACCGGCGACATCCTGGAGGCGGACGCCGAAGGCTATCTGCGCGTGGTGGACCGCAAGAAGGAGCTGATCATCAATGCGGCCGGAAAGAACATGTCCCCGGCCAACATCGAGAACGCCATCCTGGCCGCGTGCCCGATGGTCGGGGTGATGATCACCATCGGCGATGGGCGGCCGTACAACACCGCGCTGATGGTCTTCGACGCCGACTCGGTCGGCCCGTACGCGGCCCAGCGCGGCTTGCCCGACGCCTCGCCGGCTGCGCTGGCGGCCGACCCGGAGGTGGTCGCGCGGATTGCGGCCGGGGTGGCCGCGGGCAACGACAGACTCTCCCGGGTGGAACAGATCAAACGGTTTCGCATCCTGCCCACGTTGTGGGAGCCCGGCGGCGACGAGATCACGCTGACGATGAAGCTCAAACGCAAGCCGATCATGGCGAAATACGCCGACGAGATCGAGCAGCTCTACACGCCCGAACCGCATCCGGAGGTGCACGAGCCCTCCGAAGCCGCCACGGTGCAACCGGCATGAGCGGGGGACCGGCGGGGACCGCCCGAGAAATCGGCCGGGTCGGGGTGCGAAAGCTGTTGCAGCGCAGCGGAATCGTCGAGGAGTCGACGTCACCGTTGTCGACGGACCCGGCCGAGGTCGTCGAATTGCTGGGCGCGCCATGGTATGACGAGCGGCTGAAAAAGCTGGCCCACGAGCTCGGCCGCGAGCCGGACAGCGTGCGCGCCGAGGCCGCCTGCTACCTGCGCGAGATGGCACCCTCGCTCGACGAGTCGGCCATGGCCGCCTGGCGCGGCTTCAGCCGCTGGCTGATGCGCGCCTACGACGTGCTGACCGACGAGGATCAGATCGCCCAGCTGCGCAAGCTGGATCGCAAAGCCACACTGGCGTTTGCCTTTTCGCATCGCTCCTACCTGGATGGCCTGTTGCTGCCCGAGGTCATCCAGGCCAGCCGGCTCTCACCCGCGCTGACCTTCGGCGGCGCCAATCTAAACTTCTTCCCGATGGGCGCCTGGGCCAAGCGCACCGGGACCATCTTCATCCGGCGGCAGACCAAGGTCATTCCGATCTACCGCTTCGTCCTGCGCGCTTATGCCGCGCAGCTGGTGCAAACCCACGCGAATATGACCTGGTCCATCGAGGGGGGCCGGACCAGGACCGGCAAGTTACGGCCCCCGGTGTTCGGGATCCTGCGCTACATCGCCGACGCGGTCGACGAAATCGACGGCCCCGAAGTGTATTTGGTGCCCACCTCGATCGTGTACGACCAGCTGCACGAGGTGGAGGCCATGACCACCGAGGCCTACGGCGCGGTGAAACGGCCCGAGGATTTTCGCTTCCTGATCCGGCTCGCGCGCCAGCAGGGCACCCGGCTGGGCCGGGCCTACTTGGACTTCGGCGAGCCGCTGCCGCTGCGCAAGCGCCTCGAGGAGTTGCGGTCCGAGGAGTCGGGCGTCGGGACCGAGATCGAACGCATCGCGCTGGACGTCGAGCACCGCATCAATCGCGCGACGGCGGTCACCCCGACCGCGGTGGTCAGCCTGGCGCTGTTGGGCGCCGACCGCTCCCTGTCCATCAGCGAGGTGCTGGCCACGGTGCAACCGCTGGCGAGCTACATCGCCGCGCGAAACTGGGCGGTGGCCGGGGCGGCCGACCTGACCAATCGCTCCACGATCCGCTGGACCCTGCACCAGCTCGTCGCCTCCGGCGTGGTCAGCGTCTACGACGCCGGAACGGAGGCGGTGTGGGGCATCGGCACCGACCAACATCTGGTCGCGGCCTTTTACCGCAACACCGCCATCCACATCCTGGTCGACCGCGCCATCGCCGAGACGGCGTTGCTGGCCGCGGCCGAGGACGCCGAAAAGGCCGCGGACGGATCGGTGCTGCCGGCGACCGTGCGCGACGAGGCGCTCGAACTGCGGGAATTGCTGAAATTCGAGTTCTTGTTCTCCGCACGAGCGCAATTCGAGAAAGACCTCGCCGACGAAGTCCGCCTGATCGGACCGGCGGCCAACCCCGTGGACACCAGCAAGGCGACCAGTGCCGTCTTCGTGCGGGGGCTGCTGGAACGGGCCGATCTGCTGCTGGCGCATCTGGTGTTGCGGCCGTTCCTGGACGCCTATCACATCGTCGCGGACCGGCTTGCCGCCTACGAGGACGAATCCTTCGACGAAAACGCCTTCCTCACCGAGTGCCTGCAGGTCGGCAAGCAGTGGGAGCTGCAGCGCAGGATCGCCAGCGCCGAATCGCGGTCGATGGAGCTGTTCAAGACCGCGCTGCGGCTGGCGCGGCATCGTGAGCTGGTCGACGGCTTCGGGGAGCCGGAGATGGCCCGCCGGCGACGTGAGTTCGCCGACGAGATCGCCACCGCGATCCGGCGGGTGAATACCATTGCGGAACTGGCCAGAACGCGCTGATCGCCGGTTCGCGGCGGGCGGCCGGGTTCACGAACCGTTAACGTTTGGTCGCGATAGTGCGGTGGCGACGTCGGTGATGGTCGGCGGTGTTCGATGGGGGCCGGTGAAGCGAGGATCTGATGAGTGAGAAATCCGGTGGGCAGTCCCGCCCACTGATCGCCTACGTCACCCATGACATCGCGCCGCCGATCAGCCCCGCGCCGATCGGCCGGACGTGGATGACGGAGATGCGGGAAGGCCGGCCGCACCGGTGTCTGCCGATGATGATCGCCAACCAGAGCGGCTGGGAGGTGCGCAACCGGAACGCCTTCACCGCGACGTGGATGGGCGGCAACGACCGCACGAACTTGATGATCGCGCCCGACACCCGCGAAAGCGGCCAGTTCCTGCCGTCGAGCCACTTCGGCTTCGGCATCTTGACCTGGCACCTGCCGATGCTGTTCCGCACCCCGCCGGGCTACAACCTGCTGGTGCGCGGGCCGGCCAACTATCCCAAGGACGCCATCTCGCCGTTGGAAGGGATCGTCGAAACCGATTGGTCCAGTTCGAGTTTCAGCATGAATTGGAAATTCACCCGCGAGTTCATGCCGGTGCGGTTCGAGGTCGACGAGCCGATCTGCATGATCGTGCCGCAACGCCGGGCCGAGCTGGAGGAATTCGCCCCCGAGCTTCGGCCCATCGAATCCGACGAGGAGCTGCACGGCAAGCACGAGTTCTTCCTCGGTTCACGCGCCGCACTGGGCCGCGAAACAGAAGCCGCGGCCGGCGCCGCGAACGAAAAACAAGGCGACTACGCGCGGGGCCGGCACAGCGACGGCGAGCCCGGCGCGGAAGACCACCAGACCCGCCGTCATCTCCGGTCGTTCGTCGCGCACCAACCCGAGCCCCAGGCCGAGAACACGGACTAGGGCGACATCACCGCGCGCGCACGATGGTCGCCGCGGCCATGTTCCGGATCCGGTCCGGCGCCTGAGCCGACGCGCCGGCCCACGCGATGTACCCGTCGGGGCGCACCAGCACGGCCGGGCCGCGGTCGGCCCGCTCGGCCTGCAGGACCCCGGGTGCCTCGAAAGGGGCGGCGCCATATTCCCGGATGAAGACGAAGCCGCCGCCGCGCTGCAGGTGCGTCAACCGTTCGTCGACGAGGGGGATCGCGGCGGCGCGGGTGCCGATCAGTCCGCGCCGGCCGTAGCGCAACGCCGTGCCCGCGAAACTGCCGGCCACGAAGTCCTGTACCGCGGATATCCGAAGCAGGTTGGGAGCCAACAGATTACGCAGCCAAATCGCCGGGCGCCGATGCAGCGTCGCGCCGCGGGCGATCATCCCGGACTGCAACAGCACCCGTTTGCCGATCGGGTGGCGCTCGTGCTGGTAAGTGTCCAGCAGGCGGTCGTCGGCACCGCCGAGCACGGCATCGAGCTTCCAGGCCAGGTTCGCGGCGTCCTGGATGCCGGTGTTCATGCCCTGGCCGCCCATCGGTGAGTGCACGTGCGCGGCGTCGCCGGCCAAGAACACCCGCCCGTGCCGGTACCGCGCGACCTGCCTTTCGTCGCTGTGGAAGCGCGACTTCCAGCCGATCTCGATCACCCCGAAGTCGGTCCGCATGGCGCGGGCCAGGACGTCGATGATCTCGGCGTCGTCGACGGGGGCGTCATCGGGCAGCTGGTGGTCGCGATCCCATACCAGGGTCCGGTACCACGAGCCGTCCTCGTCGTGACGGTTGTAGGGGGCCAAGAACCCCAACACGTCCCCGGTGGTGCCCACCACCAACCCGCCGTCAGACGGGCCGTGGGCCAGCTTGACGTCGGCCAGCATCAGCGAGGTCAGCACCGTCTTGCCGGGAAAGTCGACGCCCAGCAACGTTCGGACGGTGCTGTGCGCGCCGTCGGCGCCGATCACGTACCGGGCCCGCCACGCCTGCCGGTGTGCGGGGTCGTCGTCGTCGAAGGGGCGCGCGGTGACCGTGACGCCGTCGGCGTCCTGCTGGAGCGCGACCACCTCGACGCCACGCTGGAGGTCGGCCCCTTCGCCCACGGCGTATCGGCGCAGTGCCGCATCGACATTGGTCTGCGGGGTGATCAAGACGAACGGGTAGGCCGAGTCGAGCCGGGTCAGGTCGAGGCGGGCCTTCGCGAACAGTGTCACGTCCGGTCCGCGCTGCCCCAGCGCCAGCAGGTCGTCGGCGGCGTCACGCGCGTCGAGGACCTCCAGGGTGCGGGGCATGACGGCGAACGCGCGGCTGGTCGGGTTTTCGTCGGGCCAGCGCTCCAGCACGGTCACCGACCGTCCGGCGCGGGCCAGGTCGCCCGCGGCGGTCAGGCCCGTGGGGCCTGCTCCGACCACCAGGATGTCGACGTCGTGAACAGCGGTCGCACTCATCGGATCGCTCCTTCCGGTTCGGGGTACCAGCGACGGATGTCGCCGGGGGTGGCTTGCGCGGCCCGGTTGAAGACGAAGCGGCAGCCGGGTTGCGTGGTGTGGGCGATGTTGACGATCAACTCGAACAGCAGCGTGTTGCGGGCGACCAGGCGAATCCCGGCGCCGATCAGCACCGCGTCGTAGCGCTTCGCGCGCAGCCACTCGCCGGCCTTCTCGGCGCCGGCGGTGCCGAAGTCGATCAGGCAGTTGTCGACCTGGTAGCCCGCGGCGCGCAACCCCGCGACGTTGTCGTCGTTGGCGGCCCGCAGCACCTCCTTCGACAGGCCTGCGAACTGGGCGAACTCCGCTGACGAGTAGTCGATCCCGTCGGGGTCCAGGCCGATCTGGATGACGGTGACGATCATGACGGGGCCTCCTCGACCACATCGATTCAACAGTTGTTGAGATCAACGTAAGCCCGGTTGCTGGCGATGTCAACAGTCGTTGAACTACAATCTTCGGCATGCCCGGTAAGACCCGTGACGGCAAAGTCACCCGCGCGACGATCCTGAGTGCTGCTCGCACGCTGTTCTCCACTCATGGCTTCGAGCGGACCACCATCCGGTCGATCGCGGCTGAGGCCGGCGTCGATCCCGCGCTGGTCATGCACTACTTCGGCAACAAGGCCGATCTGTTCGCCGCGGTCTCGCGGCTCGACATCACCTTCCCCGACCTCACCGGTGTCGCCCCGGAACGCATCGCCGACGTGCTGGTGCCGTTTCTCATCCGGGTGTGGGATCCGGGCGGATCGTTTCTGCCGCTGCTGCGCGCGGCGGCAACCAACCGGGTCGCCGCCGATGCGCTACTGGAAGTCTTCGTCGACAAGGTGGCGCCGGCGCTGACCGCCGTCACTCCCGACCGCGCCGCCGAGCGGACCGCGATGGTGGGGTCGCAGGTGCTGGGAATTGCCATGGCGCGCAACGTCGTTGGGGTGCCCGCCCTGGCCTCGATGGACGACGCGACGTTGACCGAATGGCTGCGCCCGGTGCTGGCCCACTACCTCACCGGCTCGGCGCCGTGATTGCCCGGCGGCCCGTGCGGCGAAGCGACGTGCGGCGGAAACCGCGCCCCGGGGGCGAAGACCGCGCCTAGAGTTGGGGCATGCCGTTAGAAGGGGAGTACCTCCCGAGCCCATGGGACTGGTCGCGCGAGCAAGCTGACAAATACGCCGAGTCGGGGGGAGCCGAGGCCGCCGACATGAAGGGCAAGCCGATCATTCTGCTGACCACGGTCGGCGCCAAGACCGGCAAACTCCGCAAGACGCCGCTGATGCGGGTCGAGCATGACGGCGAGTACGCGGTCGTCGCCTCGCTGGGAGGGGCGCCGAAGAACCCGGTCTGGTACCACAACATCAAGAAGAACCCCCGCGTCGAGCTGCAGGACGGCTCGGTGACCCGCGATTACGACGCCCGGGAGGTCTTCGGCGACGAGAAGGCGAGCTGGTGGGAGCGTGCCGTCGACGCATGGCCGGACTACGCCGAGTATCAGACCAAGACCGACCGCCAGATCCCGGTGTTCGTGCTGACCCCGGTCGGCTGAATTCCGGAGTTGACCGGCTGTCGTGGCACCATTGATCAGTGTCCGCCGAATTGAGCCAGAGCCCGACCGTCGCGCCGGTATCCGCGGCTGACATCGACAGCGCGGCCAAGCGGATCGCAACGGTGGTCACGCCGACCCCATTGCAGTTCAGTGACCGATTGTCGGCGATCACCGGCGCGCAGGTCTACCTCAAGCGCGAGGACCTGCAGATCGTGCGCTCCTACAAGCTGCGCGGCGCCTACAACCTGCTGGTCCAGCTGTCCGAGGCGGAGCTGGCCGCCGGCGTGGTGTGCTCGTCGGCGGGCAATCATGCGCAGGGTTTCGCCTACGCATGCCGGACGCTGCAGGTACACGGCCGCGTCTATGTGCCGGCCAAGACGCCCATGCAGAAGCGCGACCGGATCCGCTACCACGGCGGCGACTTCATCGACCTGATCGTCGGCGGCAGCACCTACGACCTCGCCGCCGAGGCGGCACTGGCCGACGCGGAAAGCACCGGCGCCACCCTGGTACCGCCCTATGACGATCCTCGCACCATTGCGGGCCAGGGCACCATCGCCGTCGAACTGCTCGATCAGCTCGATACCGAGCCGGATCTGGTGGTGGTCCCGGTGGGCGGCGGCGGCTGCATCGCCGGCATCACCACCTATCTCGCCGAGCGGACGAACAACACCTCGGTGCTGGGCATCGAGCCGGCCGGCGCCGCGGCGATGATGGCCGCGCTGGCCGCGGGGGAGCCGGTGACGCTCGACCACGTCGACCAGTTCGTCGACGGCGCCGCGGTGCGCCGCGCCGGAAACCTGACCTACGCCGCACTGGCGGCCGCCGGCGACATGGTCTCGATCACCGCGGTCGACGAGGGAGCGGTGTGCACCGCGATGCTCGAGCTCTATCAGAACGAGGGCATCATCGCCGAGCCCGCCGGCGCGCTGGCGGTCACCGGCTTGCTGGACACCGACCTTGAGCCCGGTTCGACGGTGATCTGCCTGATTTCGGGCGGCAACAACGACGTGTCGCGCTACGGCGAGGTGCTGGAGCGTTCGCTGGTCCACCTCGGCCTCAAGCACTACTTCCTGGTGGACTTCCCGCAGGAGCCCGGCACGTTGCGCCGCTTCCTGGACACGGTGCTCGGACCGAACGACGACATCACCCTGTTCGAGTACGTCAAGCGCAACAACCGGGAGATCGGCGAGGCGCTGGTCGGCATCCAGTTGGGATCCTCGGCCGACCTGGACGGCCTGCTGGCCCGGATACATGCGACGGAGTTGCACGTCGAGATCCTGAAACCGGGCTCGCCGGCATACCGCTACCTGCTGCTCTAGACCCCGGGGCCCCGATACATGGACCCGCCGTACGGACCCGGCACTGGCGGTTTCGGCCTGGTCAGCGCGGGGGTGGTGGCCTGGCTCGCCTTGCTCGCGTCGGCGGCGATCTGGATTGCCCGGCGCGGCCGGCCGTTACGCGAGCTCTGGGAGAAGGTGTCCAACGCCGCCGTGATCGGCGAGGTGCTGACATGGGTGCGCGACCGGATCGGCGCCAGGGGGCGGGCACTGGCCCGTCGGTTGCCCCCGAGCGAGGTCGCCGGTGTCGCACTGCTTTTCGGGCTGGTCATGGTCGTGGCGCTGGCGGTCGGCTTCACCGAAGTGCTCGATGACGTGCTCGAGGGCGACGGCATCGCCGCCATCGACCACCCGATGACCAGGTGGCTTGCGACCCACCGTGATCTCTGGCTGACGACGGTCCTGCGGGTGGTCACCGTCGCGGGCGGGCCCCTGTTTCTGGTGACGCTCGCCCTCCCGATTTCCGTTGCGGCCGGCTGGCGGTGCCGGTCGTGGCGGCCGGTGGTGCTCGCCGTGGTGTGTGGCGGTGGAGTTCCACTGGTGCTCTTCACCGCCAAAGCCCTGGTGGGCCGGAACCGCCCGCCCCTGCCGTTCGCCCTTGTCGACGCGGACGGCTATTCGTTTCCCTCGGGACACGCGACGGGCACCGCCGCGATCATGGTCATCTCCGCGTGGATGTTGACCCGCTGGCTGATCCCCTGGTGGACCGGACGGGTGACGGTGTGGGCCATCGCGGTCGGCGCGGCGTCCGTGGTCGGGTTCTCGCGTGTCTATCTGGGAGTCCATTACGTCAGCGATGTGCTGTCCGGCTGGATGCTGGGCATGGCCTGGGCCGGCGCCGTCATGCTCGTTGGATCCTGGTGGGACAACACCCGGCGTGCAGGCGTCCGGTGACCCGATGCCCCGTGAGCATCGTGTTGTTCAGCGCCGGCTTTCCCCTAGGTACGCCGGCACCGGAGTGCCGGGAGTCAGGTCGTCGGCCGGCACCGGGCTTCCGGCCGTCAGGCTCAGCGGCACCACGCCCGCCCAGTGGTGCAGCGGAAGGTCCTCCGGATCGTCGGCCGGGGGACCGCTGCGCACCTTCGCCGAGACCTCGACGAGGTCGAGCGCGAGCACCCCGGTCGCGGCGAGCTCGCGGGCATCGGGGGCCCGGCAGTCCGCGGCGCGCCCCGGCGCGATGTGGTCGAGCAGGCAGTTCAGCCCCCGTGACTTCTCGGCCGGATCGTCGACGACGCGCGCCTCACCGAACACGACGACCGAGCGGAAGTTGACCGAGTGGTGCATCGCGGACCGTGCCAGCACCAGGCCGTCCAGCAGGGTGACGGTGACGCAGACCGGAAGGCCCGCCCCCGATGCCTCGGCCGCCCTGGCCGCCAGCAGCGGGCCGCTGCCGGTGGAACCGTGCAGGTAGAGCGTCTCGTCGAGCCGGGCGTGCGTCGTGGGCAACACCACCGGCCGGTCGGCGTTGAGGTATCCCAGATGGCAGATCAGCGCCTCGTCGAGGATGTCGTGCACGGCGCGGCGGTCGTAGCGAGCGCGCTCCCGGTAGCGGGTCGGGGTGGTGCGTGCTGTCGGCTGGTATGCGGTGTCCATCGGAATTGCCCTTTAGTTTGTCCTAGAACATAATCAGTTGCGTGCCAGTACAAAACAGCATAACCGGAACGGGCGCGGAATCCATAGCCGCCAGCATCGAGGCGGCGATCTCGGCCGGCACCCTGGAGCCCGGTGACGCGCTCCCGCCGGTGCGGGAGCTGGCCGGCCAGCTCGGCGTGAACGCCAACACCGCGGCCGCGGCCTACCGCCTGCTCCGTCACCGCGGGGCCGTCGAAACCGGCGGCCGGCGCGGCACCCGGGTGCGCCAGCGCCCGGCGACCACCCCGCGCTCGCTACTCGGCCTCGACGTGCCCGCCGGCGTCCGCGACCTGTCGACCGGAAACCCGTGCGCGGACATGTTGCCCATCGCGCGCGTCTCGCTGCCCGCGTGGGGCGAGGGCCGGCCGGTGCTCTACGGCGAGCCCGCCCTTTCGCCGGCGCTGGGGGACTTCGCCCGCCGTGCGCTGTCCGCGGACGGGATCCCCGCCGATCACCTGGCGGTGACCAGCGGTGCGCTGGACGGCATCGAACGCGCGCTCACCGCGCATCTGCGCCCGGGCGATCGCGTCGCGGTCGAGGATCCGGGCTGGGCCAATCTCCTCGATCTCCTTGCCGCACTGGGGCTTTCGGCCGTACCAGTGCGGGTCGACGACGACGGCCCGCTGACCGCCGACCTGTCTAGGGCGCTGGGGAGCGGGGTACGTGCGCTGGTGCTCACCAACCGCGCGCAAAACCCCACGGGCGCAGCGCTTTCGGCGGATCGCGCCGAGGCGCTGCGTGAGCTGCTGGTGCGGCGGGCCGACGATCTGCTGCTGGTCGAAGACGACCACTGCGCGGGCATTGCCGGTGCGTCGCTGCACACCCTGGCCGGTGCCACCACCCATTGGGCGTTCGTGCGCTCGGCGTCCAAGGCCTACGGCGCGGATCTGCGGGTGGCCGTCCTCGCGGGTGACCAGCGCACCGTCGAGCGGGTGCACGGCCGGTTGCGGCTCGGACCGGGCTGGGTGAGCCACATCCTGCAGCGGCTCGCCGTCGGCCTGTGGTCCGACCGGGCGGCGGCCGAGCTGGTCGCGACGGCCGAGCGGCACTACGCCATCAGTCGTCAACGGCTATGCGGCGCCCTGGCCGAAGGCGGTCTGCCGGCGCACGGGCGCTCCGGGCTCAACGTGTGGGTTCCGGTTCCCGACGAGGCGGTCGCGGTTTCCCGGCTGCTGGGCGCGGGCTGGGCGGTGGCGCCGGGCAGCCGGTTTCGGATGAACACGCCGGCCGGCATTCGCATCACGATCTCCGACCTGACCCCCGACGAGATCGAACCGCTCGCCGACGCGGTCGCCCGGGCGGTGCACCCCGCCGGCCGGGCCATCGTGTAGCCGCCGGCTCAGGCGCCGTCGTCGTCGGTACCCGGCCCCGGGCCGCGCCACAACAGCTCGACGCTGGGATGCGGCGGCAGGTCGTGGCACGCGGTGCGTGGGCCCGACGCCGGGTTCGCGGCGCGGCGACCGTGCTTGCGCAGGCAGATCCGCCGCAGTGGGTGACCGAATTCAGATTGATTCATGGTCGGCATCATCGGGGGTAAGCCCGTCGGGCCGCCAATCAGTTATCCACAGGCCGCTCAGGCCGACAGGATGGCGAACGAATGGCCTTGCAGCACAGTGCCGTCGCCGTCGACCGTCGGATCGTCCCAGGCCAGCACCACCTCCCCGCTGACCGGGATCCGCACCGGCTCGGCGCCGAGGTTGCACACGATGCGTAACCGGCCGCGCGAGACGGTGATCCAGCGTTCGTCCTCGTCGTAGTCGACCGTGAGGTGGTCCAGCCACGGATCGGCCATGTCGGGGTGGGCGCGGCGCAGCGCGATCAGATCGCGGTACACGCGGTGCAGCCGGGCGTGTTCGCCGGTGTCGACCTCGCTCCAGTTCAGTTTGGAGCGCGCGAATGTCCGGGGGTCCTGCGGGTCGGGGATCTCGTTGGCGTCCCAGCCGTGTTCGGCGAACTCGGCCTTGCGCCCCTCGGCGGTGGCCCGGGCCAGTTCCGGTTCGGGGTGGGAGCTGAAGAACTGGAACGGGGTCGAGGCCGAATATTCCTCGCCCATGAAAAGCATGGTGGTGTAAGGAGATCCGAGCACCAGCGCCGCCTTGATGGCCAGCTGGCCGCCGGTCAGGTTCTGCGACGGGCGATCTCCCAGAGCCCGGTTGCCGACCTGATCGTGCGTGCAGGTGTAGGCCACCAGCCGGGTGGCGGGGATGCCGGATCTCTCGCTGGTGTCCAGCGGCCGCCCATGGCGGCGGTGCCGGAACGACGAATAGGTGGCGGCGTGGAAGAAGCCGTGGCGCAGCGTCTGCGCCAGGGTGGCCAGGCTGCCGAAGTCGCCGTAGTAACCCTGACGCTCGCCGGACACCGCGGTGTGGATGGCGTGATGAATGTCGTCGGCCCATTGCCCGGTCAGACCGTAGCCACCGCGATCGCGCGGGGTGATCAGCCGAGGGTCGTTCAGGTCGCTCTCGGCGATCAGCGACAGCGGGCGCCCCAACTGCTGTGCCAGCCAATCCGTTTCGGTGGCCAGCTCCTCGAGGATGTGGATCGCTGTGGTGTCCACCAGCGCGTGGACCGCGTCCAGCCGTAGGCCGTCGGCATGGAAATCGCGCATCCAGCGCAGCGCGCACCCGATGATGTAGCGGCGCACCTCGTCGGAATCGGCGTCGGCGATGTTGATGCCTTCACCCCACGGGTTGCTCGCCGACGACAGGTAGGGCCCGTATCGCGGTAGGTAGTTGCCCGACGGGCCGAGGTGATTGAAGACCGCGTCGATCAGCACGCCCAAACCCTTGGCGTGGCAGGCGTCGACGAAGCGCACCAGGCCATCGGGTCCACCGTAGGGCTCGTGCACGCTGTACCACAGCACACCGTCGTATCCCCAACCGTGAGTACCGGCAAAGGAATTCACCGGCATCAGCTCGACGAAGTCCACGCCGAGATCGACCAGATAGTCCAGCTTCTCGATCGCGGAATCGAAGGTGCCGGCCTCGGTGAACGTACCCGGGTGCAGCTCGTAGATCACCGCGCCCTCGACCGCGCGGCCGGTCCAGGCCGAATCGGTCCACGTCGCGGCGCCCGGATCCCACAATTGCGAGCGCTCGTGCACACCCTCGGGCTGACGGGCCGAGCGCGGGTCGGGCAACACTGTGGGGTCGTCGTCGAGCAGATAGCCGTAGCGGGCGTCCGGCCCGGTGTCCACGGTGGCGTGCCACCAGCCGTCATCCGAGCGCGTCATGGCGTGCGCCCGGCCGTCGACGTCGAGCCGAACCAGCGCCGGTTTGGGTGCCCAGACCCGGAACTCAGTCATGGTGGCGCTCCAGCAGGACGACGGGCAGGTCGGCGAACAATTGGGCCGCCGACGTCGGACCGTCGGCGATCACCCCGGTGAGCGCGTCCTTCCAGGTCCCGTTGGGGAGCGGTAAAACCGTGTTGCCCCAGCCTTTTTCGGTTAGTCGCACCGTCCAGCGGGTCACCGCCACCACGATGTCCTCGCCCCGGCGGAAGGCCAGCACGTGATCGCTGGCATCGCCGTTGGCCAGTACCGGGACGTAGTCGCCGTGCAGGAAGGTGTCCGGATGCTGACGGCGCACACGCAGCGCCGTGGTGACGACCCGGATCTTCGGATGTTCCAACGCCCGCAGGGCGGCGCGCCGGGCGGCGTAATCGACGGCACGGCGATTGTCCGGGTCGACCAGGCTGTCGTCCCACAGTTCGGTGCCCTGGTACACATCCGGAATCCCGGGCACCGTCAGCGCCAGCAGCTTCTGGGCCAGCGAGTCGCTGGCGGCATGCGGATTGAGTTGGGCGACAAGCTCGGTCAGCTGGCCGGCGACCGGGCCGTCGAGCACGGTATCCAGCCACCGGTGCACCGATTCCTCGAACGCGGCGTCCGGGTCGTTCCACGAGGTGTGCCAGGCGGCTTCCCGGGTGGCCTTCTCGGTGTAGCCGTGCAGGCGGTCGCGCAGCTCGGCGGTGACCTCGCCGTCGACCGGCCATACGCCGAAGATATTCTGCCACAGGAATTGTCCGGTTGCCGGATCGGGGGAGGGCGCGGCGATCTCCCAGCGGGCCAGGAACTCGGTCCACAGCGACGGCACCTGCGACAGCACCGAGATCCGGGCCCGCACGTCCTCGCCGCGCTTGGTGTCATGAGTGGTCAGCGTCGTCATCGTCTGCGACCACAGCCGGGCGCGAGTGGCGGCACTGTGGTGAAATTCGGCCGCACCGACACCGAAGCGGTGCGGCTCGCCGCCCACCTCGTTCAGCGAAACCAGCCGGGCGTCACGGTAGAACAGGCAGTCCTCGACCGCCTTGGCGGTGACGGCCCCGCAGAGCTGCTGCAGCCGGGTGGCCGGCTCCCCGCCGCGGGCCAGGGCCGCGGCCAGCACCTGCAGCGCCGGACCCAATTGCGGCGCGGCCGACTCGGTTTCGGCCAGCGCGGTGGGCAGCAGCGCGACCAGGCCGGGATAATCGCAGCGGTAGACCCCGATGTGGGTGAGCAGCGCGGCTACTGCCTCGGGCAGCTGCGGGTGATCGACGCCGGCCGCCGCGACGATGCTGCGGCGCAGCCTGCGCAGCTCGCTGACCAGCGTGTCGGTGGCCGAACGAATCTTGAGTTCCGTCAGCATCTCCGGCATCGCCTGGTAGTCCACCCCGGCGGATTCCACCAGCGCGGTCAGCGCGGGGGCGCCCTTCGGATCCACCAGAACGCCGCCGATTTCGCGCAACGCGTCATAACCCGTGGTGCCGTCGACCGGCAGGGTGGGCTCGAGCGCCTCGTCGACGGCCAGGATCTTCTCGATCACGATCCAGGCCGCCGGACCGGTCAGCTCGCGCAGCCAGGCCAGGTACCCGCACGGATCGGACAGGCCGTCGGGATGGTCGATGCGGATGCCGTCGACGAGTCCCTCGGCGAACCACCGGCCGACTTCGGCGTGGGTGGCGTCGAAGACCGCGCGATCCTCCTGACGCAACCCGGCCAGCGAGGTGATCGAGAAGAAGCGGCGGTAGCCGCACACGCCGTTTCGCCAGCCCACCAGCCGGTAGTGCTGGCGGTCGTGCACCTCGGGACCGGTGCCCCCCGCGGTGCCGGGCGCGATCGGCAGCGCCAGATCGCCAAGTCGCAACAGGTCCCCGTCGACGGTGAGGTCGGCGGCGTCGTCGTCGGAGCCCAGCACCGGCAGCACGATGCGGCCCTCGTCGTCGAGGTCCCAGTCGATGTCGAAATACGTTGCGTAGGGCGAAGAACGGCCGTTGCGCAGCACGTCCCACCACCACGGGTTCTGCTGGGGCACATCGATGCCCACATGGTTGGGCACGATGTCGACGACCAGCCCCATGCCGCGCTCTCGGGCCGCCGCCGACAGCCGCGCCAGGCCGTCGGCGCCGCCGATCTCGGGGGAGACCGTCGTGGGGTCGGTGACGTCGTAGCCGTGACTCGATCCGGCGGCCGCGGTCATGATCGGGGACAGGTACAGGTGCGACACCCCGAAGTCGTTCAAGTAGTCCAACAGGTTTTCCGCGTCGGCGAAGGTGAACGCGAACCCACTGGATTCACCACGCAGTTGCAGCCGATAGGTGGAGATGACGGGTAAGGCCATGCGTCACTGCGTCTTACGCAGGACCAGCAGCGAGCGTGACGGCAGTGACACCTTCTCTTCGGCGGTCACCACCTGATCAGCCCCCTCTTTGCGACCCGTCGGTTCGTTGGTGTCCAGTTCCACGGTCCACTCTTTCGCATAGTCGCTGTTTGGCGTCACGAACTGCACCGGATCCTCACCGGCGTTGAAACACAACAGGAACGAGTCGTCGACCACCCGCTCGCCGCGGGCGTTCGGCGCGGTGATGGCGTCGCCGTTGAGGAACACCGCCACGCACTTGTGGATGCTTTCGCCCCAGTCCTCGTGCGTCATCTCGCGGCTACTGGGATTCAACCAGGCGATGTCGCGCACCTCGTCGCCGCTTCGGATCGGTTCGCCCTCGAAAAATCGGCGCCGACGAAACACCGGATGCCGCCTGCGCAGTGTGCTCACTTTGCGCGCGAACGCCAGCAGGTCGGCGTTCTTGTCAACCAAAGACCAATCCATCCAAGATAATTCGGAGTCCTGGCAGTACACGTTGTTGTTGCCGTTCTGCGTGCGCCCGAACTCGTCACCGTGGGCGATCATCGGCGTGCCCTGGCTGAGCATCAGGGTCGCCCAGAAATTGCGCATCTGGCGGCAGCGCAGCTCGATGATGTCGGGGTCGTCGGTGGGGCCTTCGACGCCACAGTTCCACGATCGGTTGTGGCTTTCACCATCCCGGTTGTCCTCCCCGTTGGCCATGTTGTGTTTCTCGTTGTAGGACACCAGGTCGTTGAGCGTGAACCCGTCGTGCGCGGTGACGAAGTTGATGCTGGCGCTGGGACGCCGACCGGTCACCTCGTACAGGTCCGACGACCCGGTCAGCCGGGAAGCGAACTCGCCCAGGGTTGCGGGCTCGCCCCGCCAGTAGTCGCGCACAGTATCGCGATACTTCCCGTTCCACTCGGTCCACAAACCCGGGAAATTCCCGACTTGGTAGCCGCCCTCGCCGACGTCCCAGGGTTCGGCGATCAATTTGACCTGGCTGACGATCGGATCCTGCTGCACCAGATCGAAGAACGCGCTCAATCGGTCGACGTCGTGCAGTTCGCGGGCCAGTGTGGCGGCCAGGTCGAAGCGGAACCCGTCCACGTGCATCTCGGTCACCCAGTAGCGCAGCGAGTCCATGATCAGCTGCAGCACGTGCGGGTGGCGCGGGTTCAGGCTGTTGCCGGTGCCGGTGTAGTCCTTGTACAACCGCAGGTCGGTGTCCATGAGCCGGTAGTACGCGGCGTTGTCGATGCCGCGGAAATTGATGGTCGGGCCGAGGTGGTTGCCCTCGGCGGTGTGGTTGTACACCACATCGAGGATCACCTCGATGCCCGCTTCGTGGAAGCTGCGCACCATGGATTTGAACTCGGCGACGCTGGACGTGCGGTTGGCGGCGTACTCGTTGTTCGGCGCGAAGAACCCGAAAGTGTTGTAGCCCCAGTAGTTTCGCAGGCCCAAGTCCAGCAGCCGCGAATCGTGCATGAACTGGTGCACCGGCATCAGCTCGATGGCCGTGACCCGCAGCGACTTGAGGTGGTCGATGATCACCGGGTGGGCCAGGCCGGCATAGGTGCCCCGCAGCTCCCCTGGGACGCCCGGATGGGTTTGCGTCATCCCCTTGACGTGCGCCTCGTAGATGACGGTCTCGTGATAGGGGGTCAGCGGCGCGCGGTCGGATCCCCAGTCGAAGAACGGGTTGCTCACCACGCTGGTCATGGTGTGGCCCAGCGAATCGACCATCGGGGGAATCCCCGGGTCGGCGCCATCGGCGTTGGGCCCGTCGGGGTCGACGGCCTTCATGTCGTAGGAGAACAGCGCCTGGCTGAAGGTGAAGTCGCCATGAAAAGCCTTGCCGTACGGGTCCAGCAACAACTTGCTGGGGTCACAGCGGTGACCGGCGGCCGGGTCGAAGGGGCCGTAGACGCGAAAGCCGTAGCGCTGGCCCGGGGTGATGTTGGGCAGATAGGCGTGCCAGACGAAGCCGTCCACCTCGTCCAGGGGAATCCGTGACTCGTTGCCTTGGCCGTCGATCAGGCACAGCTCGACCTTCTCGGCGATTTCGGAGAACAGCGAGAAGTTGGTTCCCGCGCCGTCGTACGAGGCGCCCAGTGGATACGGGTTTCCCGGCCACACGGTGGCGAGCTTGGGTTGGTGGTTACCGCCTGCTGCTGAAGCGGGACTGTTGGTTGACACCTATCGACCTTATCCGCGAGCGGTTGCGCTCACGCGGGTTAGCGGTCAGGTAGTAAGAAGGGTCACCACCAGCCGGTGGCCTCGGCGATCTGGCGGCCCAATTCGGGTGCCATGGTCCGCACGTAGGTGGGGGTCAGGTGATGGGCGCCGTGATAGATCAGGATGTTTCCCTCGACCGGGCGGCACACGTCGGTGCGGCAGATCGCGTCCGACATGTCGAGCACCTTGAGCTGAGGGAACTGCGCGACGAAGTCGAGCGTCTGGTTGCGGTCGGAGAGCATGTCGGAGCGCTTGATCGCGCAGGACTGCGCGGTGCCGCCCCGTTTGGCAAGGCAGTCCGCCGGGTCGAACGGTTGGCCGTTCTTCACCAGCCACGGCGTGTCCCGCATGCCGAGAATGGGAATGTTGTTGTCGGACAACGTTTGCCAGATCCCGATGTAGGTGGCGGGCATCACGTCCCCGGGTTTGATGTTCCACGGCCGGGTGGTGGTGGTGAAGACGTAGTCGGGCCGGTCGGTGACCAGTTTGGTCATCGTCTGCTCCACCCACTCCCGGCACTGCGGGTATGCGGCGTTGTTGCCCATGATCAGCGGGACCTGCTCGGTCGACAGCGGGCAGCCCATCTTGAGGTACGTCACGACCTTGAAGTGGTGCAGCTTGCCCAGGATGTCCAGCGCGGGCAGCCAGTGCTCGGCGTGTGACCCACCCGCCAGCGCGACGGTCCGGTCGGCGGCCACATCGCCGTAGGTGCAGTTGACCACCGTCGGGTTGACGAAGTCACTGATGCACCCGTCCCGGGTCGTGGCGGGCAGGTCTTGCTTGACCTCCAGGACCGAGGGCCGCATGGGCAACGCGGGCACCCGCACGTGTTCGGTGAGGGCCCGCGCGCCGGGGTAGTCCTGCGGGTTGAGGACGCTGAGTTCCTTGCCGGCCGACCGCAGGACCGTGACGTGCTGACGCCAGGTGAACGAGGTCGCGGTCAGCGTCACGCCCAGCAGCACGACGGCCGATCCCAGCGCCATCGTCGGCCGGGCCAGGCGGGTGAACCGCGGAACGGTCGGCGCGGGCGCCGGTTTCGAGGATGCGCGGTAGCGCAGCGGATCCTCGACGAGCCGGTTGGTCAGATAGGCCAGCACCCCGGACACCAGCAGCAGCACCGCGCCCTCGACGAAGCTGGCGTGCTTGTGGCCGCTGTAGGACAGCCAAAAGATGAGCAACGGCCAGTGCCACAGGTATAGCGCGTACGCCATCGCGCCCAGCTCCACCAGCGGGCGCGTCGCCAACAGCCGATTGGGCAGCGGCAACCGGTCACCGCTGCCGCGACCGCCCTGCAGGTTGGCGCCGACGAGGATCATCAGCATGGCGGCGCCGACCGGCACCAGGGCCCACGGGCCGGGGAACTGCTGCACGCCGTCGATCAGGGCCCCGCAGGACAGCACCGCGCCCAGCGCCACCGTGGCCAACACCGTGCGCAACCACATGGGCCAGTGGATGCGGGTCACCAGCGCGCCAACCAGCGCGCCCAGCAACAACTCCCAGCCCCGCGCGAAGCTGTCGTAGTAGGCGGCCGCCTGGTTGTGCTGGTGCGCGATGATCGCGTAGACGAACGACGCCACCGTCAACGCGGTCAGCACCCCCAGGAACAAGGTCCGCAGCCGGGCACCCAGCGGGCGCCGGAACAGGTAGGCGAGGCCGGCGATCAACACCAAAAAGCTGACGTAGAACTGGCCCTGCACCGACATCGACCAGATGTGCTGCAACGGGCTGACGGCCTCGCCCGCCCGCAGGTAGTCCGACGCCGTGTTGGCCAGCTCCCAGTTCTGGTAGTAGCCGAGGCTGGCCAGGCTCTGGTCGGCGAACGTCTCCCAACGCGTCTCGGGCTGAACCAGGATGGTCAGCACCGCGCAACCGGCCAGCACCACGACCAGGGCGGGAACCAGCCGTCGGATGAGCCGGATCACCTCGGACACCGGCGACAGCGTCACGCCCGGGTTCAGGGCGGCGCGAATGACCTTGCCGCCGAAGAAGAATCCGGACAGCGCCAGGAACACGTCCACGCCGCCGGAGACCCGGCCGAACCAGATATGGAACACCGCGACCAGAGCAATCGCGATGCCGCGCAGGCCGTCCAGGTCGTAGCGATAGAACCCCTGGGACCCCGTTTTACGCATCCCCGCGCCGTCCGGATCGGCGGTGGCGTCCGGCGCAGGAGACGGTGACAGGGTCTGCATGATCGACAGTCAATTTACCGAAGACCCGCCACCCGCTCCCGTCAGCTCGCGGCGGGGAGACGGCTCGACGGGTTGCCGAGCAGCCGCGCCGGGCGGCGGGGGAGCGAGTGGCGGGTGTGTCGGACGGCGGGAAAACGGCCGGGAGTTACCTGCCGATGCCGGCGGCGGTCGGCTGCAACGGCGACTGCTGGGTGGGCAGTTGCTGCACGGGCGCTTGCTGGAACGGCGACTGCTGCAGCGGGGCCTGCTGCGTTGGTGCCTGCTGCAGCGGCGCCTGTTGGGTGGGGAGCTGTTGCGGCGTCTGCTGGTAGGGCGACTGTTGCAGCGGGGCTTGCTGCGTGGGTGCCTGCTGCAGTGGTGCCTGTTGGGTGGGGAGCTGTTGCGGCGTCTGCTGGTAGGGCGACTGTTGCAGCGGGGCTTGCTGCGTGGGTGCCTGCTGCAGTGGTGCCTGTTGGTTAGGGAGCTGCTGCGGCGCCTGCTGCAGCGGCGCCTGCTGCGCCGGCGCGGAGGCCCCCAGGACCCGGACCATGTACGGCGTCATGCCGTTGGCGCGCACCGGCGAAACCTGCACGACGTCGCCGACCTCGAGCATCTGGTTGTTGCCCAGGTACATCGCGACGCTCTGGGTGCCCTCGGGACCGTAGAAGATCAGGTCACCCTTGCGGGCCTGCTGCGGCGTGATCTTCTGCCCGACCCGGTAGATCGCGCCCGACGACCGCGGCAGCTTGATGCCGGCGCCGGCGTAGGCGTACTGCATCAGGCCCGAGGCGTCGAAACCCACGGTGTTGATGCCGGTGCCGGTGCCGCGGGTGGGCCCGTTGATGCCGCCACCGGCCCAGGAGAACGGCACACCGCGCTGCGACAGACCGCGGGCGATCACCACGTCGGTGGCCTGCTGATAGTCCATCGACCTGGCGCCCGGGTCGGCGGTCGCGATGGTGGGAACCACCATCGGCGCCCCCAACAGGGCCAAACCGATCGCGAAGGCGTAGATGCGTTTCATGTTTCTGGCCTTTCCCTGGCCTCTCCAGGCGCTCAATGGGCCTCGGCGCGGTGACCTCGCGCGTCCGCCCCCGGTTCATGGCCGGGCGAAGGCCTCCACGCTGGGGCACAACGCCGTCCATGGCACATGCGAGGTGAATCAGCGGTCAGCCGCTGTATTCACATCAGTCACACAAGCCACTTTGACAACAGAACTTGTTAGCCGCCAGGGCCGCGCGAGATTTTTTGTCGTACCGTGACCGGACGGTGACTGGCGCGCCGAATCCCGTATGCGCAGTTGTGATTTCGGTCTCAGTCGGCTACGAAATCGCACGTCCGCCAGGGCGGCGGCAGCGGTGCGTTCAGAGCAGCCAATAGCGTTCGCTGAACATGGTCAGCATCGAGCCGGCCACCGAGCTGACCATGACCAGCGCCAGCGCCAGCACCGGCCAGAAGGACATGTACCAGCCCTTCAGCAGGGAAACGACCGGTCCGATGATGGCGGCGGTCATGGCCGCACCGATGCCGCCCCACACCACCGGGTGGATGTACAGGTCCAGGCCGTAGGGGACCGGCCCGCAGGTTTCGTCTTCGCAGACGTTCGCCAGGAAGCCGAAAAGCCGCGTCGGCCAGGTCGTCGCCGTGGCCAGCACCGCCAGCAGGATCAGCAGCGCGACGGTGCAGGCGATGTCCCAGGGCGCCACCCGCACCCGAATCACCCGGGGCGCCTCGTCGTCGTACTCCACCAGCGGATAGTGCGTGTCCCTGGACCAGCCGGGCCCCGCCTCGGGTCCCGGTGCTGCGCTGTCGGACTGCTGCGGCGGGGCCATGATGTCCCATGCTTCCCGACGTCGGAGTTTTGCGCGAATCGGCTGCTTTACCCTCGATCACTATGCCAGCGGCCAAGGCCGGGCTGACGCCCGAGCAGATCAGCGCGATCGACGCCGCGCACCTGTGGCATCCCTACAGCACCATCGGCGCCGAATCCGTCGCCCCCGTGGTGGCGGTCGGCGCCCGCGGCGCCTGGCTCACCCTGGTCCGCGACGGCAAGCCCATCGAGGCGCTCGACGCCATGAGCTCCTGGTGGACCGCGATCCACGGGCACGGCCACCCGGTGTTGGACGCGGCCCTGTCCGCGCAGCTCGGCGTGATGAACCACGTCATGTTCGGCGGGTTGACCCACGAACCGGCGGCGCGGCTGGCCCAACTGCTGGTGGACATCACCCCGGCGGGGCTGGAGACGGTGTTTTTCAGCGACTCCGGATCGGTGTCGGTCGAGGTGGCCGTCAAGATGGCGCTGCAGTACTGGCGCAGCCGCGGGCGGCCCGGCAAGCACCGGCTGATGACCTGGCGCGGCGGCTACCACGGCGACACCTTCACGCCGATGAGCGTCTGCGACCCCGACGGCGGCATGCACTCGCTGTGGGCCGACATCCTGGCCCGGCAGGTGTTCGCGCCGCAGGTGCCCCGCGACTACGACCCCGGCTACAGCGCGGCGTTCGAGGAACAGCTGGCCCGGCACGCCGCCGAGCTGGCCGCGGTCATCGTCGAGCCCGTCGTCCAGGGCGCCGGCGGCATGCGCTTCCACGACCCGCGATACCTGCGCGACCTGCGCGACATCTGCCGGCGCCACGAGGTGCTGCTGATTTTCGACGAGATCGCCACCGGCTTCGGCCGCACCGGCGAGCTGTTCGCCGCCGACCACGCCGGCGTGAGCCCGGACATCATGTGCGTCGGCAAGGCGCTGACCGGGGGATACCTCACCCTGGCCGCCACCTTGTGCACGACCGGCATCGCCCACACCATCAGCTCCGGTGAGGCCGGAGCGCTGATGCACGGCCCCACGTTCATGGCCAACGCGCTGGCCTGCGCGGTGTCGGTGGCCAGCGTGGAGGTCCTGCTCGGCCAGGACTGGCGCTCGCGGGTCGCCGAGATCGGCGCCGGCCTGGCGGCCGGGCTCGAGCCGGCCCGGGCACTGCCCGGCGTGAGCGACGTGCGGGTGTGCGGCGCGATCGGTGTCATCGAATGCGAACGCCCGGTCGACCTGGCCGTCGCCACTCCGGCGGCACTGGATCACGGCGTCTGGCTGCGCCCGTTTCGCAACCTGGTCTACGCGATGCCGCCCTACATCTGCACGCCCGCTGAGATCTCGCAGATCACCTCGGCGATGGTGCAGGTCGCCCGCCTCGTAGGCTGATCGCCCATGAGGGCACCGATCGAGACGTCTCCGCTGGCGTGGCTGGAAGCGGTGGAACGGCAGCGCCGCGAGGCCGGGCTGCGCCGCTCACTGCGGCCGCGTCCCGCCGTCGCCACCGAGCTGGACCTGGCCTCCAACGACTACCTCGGCCTGTCACAACACCCGGACGTGATCGACGGCGGGGTCGCCGCGCTGCGTATGTGGGGCGCCGGGGCGACCGGGTCCCGACTGGTCACCGGCGACACCGAGTTGCACCAGCAGTTCGAGTCCGAGCTGGCCGAGTACGTCGGCGCGGCCTCGGGGCTGCTGTTCTCCTCCGGCTACGCGGCCAACCTGGGGGTCGTCGTCGGCCTGTCGGGCCGGGGTGCGCTGCTGGTCTCCGACGAGTACTCGCACGCCTCGCTGGTGGACGCATGCCGGCTGTCGCGGGCGCGGGTGGCGGTCACGCCGCATCGCGACGTCGGTGCCGTCGAGGCGGCGCTGCGGGCGCGCGACGAGGAGCGCGCGGTCGTCCTCACCGAGTCGGTGTTCAGCACCGACGGCGCGCTGGCACCGCTGCAGGAATTGCACGAGGTGTGCCGTCGGCACCGCGCCCTGCTCATTGTCGACGAGGCGCACGGTCTGGGGGTGCGCGGCGGCGGGCGCGGGCTCCTGCACGAGGCCGGGCTGGCCGGCGCACCCGACGTGGTCATGACCACCACGCTGTCAAAGGCGCTGGGCAGTCAGGGCGGTGCGGTGCTCGGGCCGGCCTCGGTGCGGGCGCATCTCATCGACGCCGCGCGCACGTTCATCTTCGACACCGGCCTGGCCCCGGCGGCGGTGGGCGCCGCGCGGGCCGCGCTGACCGTGCTGCGGGCCGAGCCCCGGCGGGCAGACGCGGTGTTGCGCCACGCCGCCAGCCTGGCCGAGGCCTGCGGCGTGCCCGAAACGCCGCAGTCGGCGGTGGTCTCGGTGATCCTGGGCGACCCGGACATGGCGGTGGCCGCCGCGACGGCCTGCCTGGACGCCGGTGTGCGGGTGGGCTGCTTCCGGCCCCCGACCGTGCCCGCCGGGACGTCGCGGCTGCGGCTGACGGCGCGCGCGTCGCTGGACGGCGCCGAGCTGGAGGTCGCGCGCCGGGTGCTGACCGATGTGCTCGCCCGGCTTGGTTGAGGCACGCCGGTGACGGTTCTCGTCGTCACCGGCACCGACACCGGGGTCGGCAAGACGGTCGTCACCGCGGCGCTGGCCTGTCACGCCCGTCAGGCCGGTATCGACGTGGCGGTGTGTAAACCCGTCCAGACCGGCACCGACGACGGTGACGACGACCTCGCCGAGGTGGCCCGGCTGTCCGGGGTGACCGAGCTGGCCGGGCTAGGCCGATATCCGCAGCCGCTGGCGCCGGTGGCCGCCGCGGAGGTGGCCGGAATGCCGCTGCCCACCCGCGAGCAGCTGCTGGCGCTCATCGGGGAGCTGGACCGGCCGGGGCGACTGACGCTGGTCGAGGGCGCCGGGGGACTGCTGGTCGAACTCGGCGAGAACGGTGTCACCGCACGCGATCTCGCCGCCGCGCTGGCCGCCGAAGTCCTGGTCGTGGTTAGTCCGTCGTTGGGTACCCTCAACCACACCGCGCTTACCCTGGAATCGCTTGCCGTGCAATGGGTTTCGTGTGCAGGACTGGTCATCGGCAGCTGGCCCCGGCGGCCGGGGGTGGTGGAGACGACGAATCGATCCGCGCTGGCCCGGCTCGCCGCGGTGCGCGCCGCGCTGCCGGCCGGGGCGGCGTCGCTGGGCGCCGCCGAGTTCGCGACGCTGTGTGCCCAGGCATTCGACCGCGACTGGGTCGCCTCGCTGGTCGGCTGATGGTCCACTCCATCGAGCTGGTCTTCGACCGCGACACCGAGGCGGCGATCCGGGGCATCTGGAAAGCGTTGGCCGCGGCCGGAATTCCCAGTCAGGCACCGGCCAGCCGGCCCCACGTGACGCTGGCCGTGGCCGAAGGCATCGCCGCCGACGTCGACGAACTGCTGAGCCCGGTGAGCGAGCGGCTGCCGCTGCGCTGCCTCCTCGGTGCGCCGGTGCTGTTCGGCCGCGCCAGCCCGGTTTTCGCGCGGCTGGTGGTGCCGACCGGCGAGCTGTTGGCGCTGCACGCCCAGGTGCATCGCGTGTGCGGCCCGCATTTTATCCCGGGCCCGATGCCCAACAGCCTGCCTGGTCAGTGGACCGCGCACGTCACGATGGCGCGGCGCGTCGGCGGCGCCCAACTCGGTCGGGCGCTGCGCATCGCGGGCCGGCCAGCCCAGATCGACGGCAGCTTCGCGGGCTTGCGCCGTTGGGACGGCAACAAGAAGGTCGAGCACCCGATCGCGGGTTAGCCCCCGAAGAGCAGATACAAGCCGGTGAAGGTGTAGCCGACCATCACCAGCATCATCGTCAGCTGCCCGGTGAGCTGATGGCCGGCGGGCAGCAACCGCAGGGCTTTGTCGTGGGCCGCGATCACCGCGACGATGTGCCCGGTGACCACGCAGGTCACCTTGACCGCGGCCAGCACGGGCGGATGCATGGACAAGATGTAGGCGACGTGCAGATGTGCCAGGCCGAGCAGGTTCCACCCGTGGCCGAACGGGTCGGCCAGCGCGAACACCGCCTGCTGGCCGCGCTCCACCAGGTAGGACAGGTAGTGCGCGAAGATGTAGCCCACCACGATCGGTATCAGCGAATGTGCCATCTCGCCGGGCAATGCGCGGCGCTGCTCGGGGCTGACGCCTCCAGTCGCGCGGGCCGCGAGTGAAAAGGTTACTGCCACAACGCCAATGAAGACCATCAGGCCGACGGTGCGCAGCGCCGACGAGGCCGCCGCCGGGGGCGCGCCGAATTCGCGGGCGAGCTGATCGGAGAACCCGCGCCACGTCGGCGACGACGAGAAACTGTCGAAGGCCGTTGACCCGAGCAGCACCGCCAGCAGCAGCACGAGGCCCGGCCGCACCGGCAGCGACGGCAGATGGTCGAGCGGGTTTCCGGCCACGATCTTCCCGGTCTGCGGGTTGCGTCGAAACGGCGAGAGCCGGGACACGGCCATGCTGTACACGCCGAACGGATCGGCGCGGGCCAGCCAGCGCTGTCCGCACAGCCACGCGCCGACCAGCATCAGCACGGCGTAGCCGGCTATCCATGTCCTGACCCAGGGCAGTGCCGCTGGGTTCGGGCTGGCCAGCTCCATCCAGACGAAGGCGAACAGTCCCGCCGCGGCGGGCCGATAGCCCCAGCCTTCGGGGTAGGACAGCCGTGGCCGGCCGAGCTGCTCCGGGGTGATGCGCCGCAACAGCAGATAGAGCGTGCGCATCGGCGAAATCACCCGCCACACCGGCCCGATCACCAGCGACAGCGCCACCAGCCCCACCCAGAGCAGCACGTAGAACGCGCCGAGCAGCGCGTTGGACTCCGATTGGGGACCCCAGATTCCGGCGGCCACCGCCCACGCCGCAACCGCCAGGGCCAGCGCGGCGGCCGACCAGCGGGTCACCCGGGAGTCGACGAACGTCGTCAGGGCGGTCGGCAGGGGCCGGCCCGGCTTGAGCGGATCAAACCGGGCCCGCCGCCAGGCGAACGCCACCAGGGCGAACGTGAATGTCAGTGCCCAGGCCGCCCCGACCATCGCGTAGGCGTAGGGCACCGGAAGGTCACCCGACCCACCGAGCCCGTGCGCGAGCACCACCGCCGCGGCGGCGGAGCTCACGGCTGCACTTGGATGGTGGCGACGGTGCGGTCCAGATGGTGCAGCTCCACCGCGACGTTGCCGGGCACGTCGACGGCGAATCCGAACGTCTGGTTGGGCTCGGCCGCGACCTGGAACTTGTGATCGGGCGTCGAATGCACGTGCAGCTCGTCGGTGGCGTCGCTGGTCACGTGCAGGGTGATCTGCTGATGCACCTTGGCCTGCAGCGTCGCGTTGGTCGGCGTGACCTGCCCGTTGGCGATGGTCACGTCGATCGTCAACGGTGCGGCCGGGGACTTACCGGTGGAACCGCCGCAGCCGACCAGGCCGCAGACCAGCACCGCCACCCACGCCGCAAGCAGAGTGCCGCGAACTGCCATGGGCTCACGCCGCCCGGGGGATCGGTCGCTTGTCCTCGACGGGTTCGGGCTCGGCGATGGAGTTATTGAGCCGGCCCGCACCCCACGTCAAACCGGCGATCACCATCAGCGTCAGGAACAGCACAACGATGCCGCCGGCGGTGAACAACCAGGTCGGCGCGCCCTGGTCGCGCTCGCGCTGCAGAATGGTGACTTCCAGGACGAACGGCCGCGTGCTCGATGCCAGCGCGGGGACCTCGGGGGCCGGAATGGCGGCGTCCGCCGGTTCCCAGATCGGCACCGCAGTCATCGTGCGGCCGTCCTGCACCCGCAGCAGGGTCTTCCAATCGCCCCACACCGGGACCGGCTGAGTGGACCGGTAGTGCCCCGGCCCGACCTTGGCGAGCCGGTCGATGACCAGGCCGCGCTCGTTATTCATGCGCCCCTGCCATGACAGGATCGTCAACCAGTCCGGGTGATCGCTGACCATGTCGGCGGGTTGTAACTGGACGTCGGCCGACACCATGCGCTGCCCCGGTGCACTGGGCAGATCGGTCAACGTGATGGTGGCGTTGTTCTGGCCCGGCACCACGATATGGAGGCCGTTGGCCACCGCGCCGCCGATCACCAGCACCGTCAACGCCACCACGGAGATGCCGACCCGGCGGGCTGGCAGGCGTTGGCCGGTGAGCACCATTCCGAACAGTGCGCCGCACACACCCATCAGCACCGCCACCGGCACCGCCATGGCCAGGGCCTCGCCCCACATGCGCATCGGCCAGGGGTAGTGGTAGACCGTCGCGATCCACAGCGACTCCAGCCACAGTCCGACGGTGCCCACGCCCAGGCCCGCGACGGCGCCGAACACAATGGGGCGCTTGAAAATCGGGGTCAAGGCGACCAGTTCGACCGCCAGCGCGGGGCCGAGGTACAACGGGAACCAGTTGATGGGGGCCCCGAGGATCGGGCCGACCAGCAGGGCGACACCGCCGCGCAGGGCGATAGCGAAGACGGCAGCGATGACGGCCGCCCCTCGCCCCATGGTGGTGCGGGCGGCGACCGCCGCCAGGGCCGCCGCGCCGGCGATCAGCATGGGCTGCAGCACCAGGCGGAATTGCGGGACGCCGAAGTCGAACTCGATCTGATAGACCGACAAGCCGATGAACAACCCGCCGAAGGACAGGTAGCGCAGGAAGGTGATGAAGACGCCGTGGTAGACGTCCTCGCCTTCCTCGGCCTCACCCTCGCGCTCCAGCATCAGCACCGCGAACAGCGAAAAGCAGGCGCCGCCGATCATCATCAAATGTGTTGGGCCCCAGAGGGTTACATCCTGGCCGAAGATGCGGTGCCAGATGTCGTCGAGCGGGAAGCCGATCATCGCGTACAGCCCGCAGCCGGCCATCAGCACGCCGCCGACCGGTGCGTGCCAGTTCTGCGTGATCCGCACCGCCGCCGGGCCGGGCTTGTCGAACGGCAGCACGACCGCCGTCATGCCGCCGAGGAAGATGCCGAACAATCCGATGATGATGAAGTAGTGCGCCGGGTTGGCCAACGGGCCCGGGTCGCGGCCGTTGCCGATGTGCCAGCTGACGTCCCAGATGAACCCGAACAACGCGCAGATGATCGATGTGGTGAAGACCAGAATCGGCAAAGCGACCCAACCGGGCCGGTGGAATTTTTCGCCCATCTTGTCGGCGGCGCGGGTCAACCACTGGATGCGATGGGTGCGGTGGGCATGACCCACCCACAGCAACAGCAGGGTGATCACCACCGCGGCGATCGAAAGCCCGATCACCTGATTGAGCCCCGCACCGCGTGCCGGTGCCTCGGCAATAAACGTCAGTTCATTCGACCGCATCGTCGTGCCTCCCAACCGCGCCGGGCTGCCCCGGAGGATCCGATTGATGTCAACCGCTTATTACTGTCAAGTAGGTTCGTGATCGTTTGTTTAATGCCCCGATCGAGGGCTCGTCAATCACGCTCTTTGTCGGGCGTGTCGGACCGGGAAGCGTCGGTGCGCGAACCCGCGGCGTCGCGGCCCTCACGGCGGTCGCGCAGCGCGATGTACAAGACCACCCCGACGACGATCACCGCAGGCAGGAACGCCGGCGCCGCCAGCAGGAGGTAGTGGTGCGCCAGGAATTCGACGTGCGGAGTCACTGTGGTCGTATACCCATAGACAGGCCGTGTCCTTCGGCCGTTACCCTTCTTTGAACACCTTTTCATTCGGGCTGCCATCACTACGTGGCAGGTGTGTCCCCACGCGCGGGCACGAAAAAGAGGCAGGGGAGCACCTGGTGACTCAAGCGGCAACTCGACCGACGGCCGACACCGGCAACGACGAGGACATCTTGGCGGTGGCCCGGCAGCAGGTATTGGAGGGCGGCCAGGGATTGAGCCGGGACCAGGTGCTGCGGGTGCTGCAGCTGCCCGACGACCGGCTCGACGAGCTGCTGGCGCTGGCCCACGAGGTGCGAATGCGCTGGTGCGGTCCCGAGGTCGAGGTCGAGGGCATCATCAGCCTGAAGACCGGCGGCTGCCCGGAGGACTGCCACTTCTGCTCGCAGTCGGGCCTGTTCGCGTCGCCGGTGCGCAGCGCCCGGCTGGACATTCCCAGCCTGGTTGAGGCGGCCAAACAGACCGCCAAGTCCGGCGCCACCGAATTCTGCATCGTGGCCGCGGTGCGCGGGCCCGACGAGCGGCTGCTGGCCCAGGTCGCGGCGGGCATTGAAGCGATCCGCAACGAGGTCGAGATCAACATCGCCTGCTCGCTGGGCATGCTGACGGCCGAGCAGGTCGAGCAGCTTTCCGAGATGGGTGTGCACCGCTACAACCACAACCTCGAGACCGCGCGCTCGTTCTTCACCAACGTCGTCACCACCCACAGCTGGGAGGAGCGTTGGGAGACGCTGTCGATGGTCCGCGACGCCGGCATGGAAGTCTGCTGCGGCGGCATCCTCGGCATGGGCGAGACGCTCGAGCAGCGGGCGGAATTCGCCGCCGAACTGGCCGAACTCGGCCCCGACGAGGTGCCGCTGAACTTCCTCAACCCGCGGCCGGGCACCCCGTTCGGCGACCTGGAGGTGATGCCGGCGACCGAGGCGCTGAAGTCGGTGGCCGCATTCCGCCTGGCGCTGCCGCGCACCATGTTGCGCTTCGCCGGCGGCCGCGAGATCACCCTGGGCGATCTGGGTGCCAAGAAGGGCATCCTGGGCGGCATCAACGCCGTGATCGTCGGTAACTACCTGACCACCCTGGGCCGTCCGGCTGAGTCCGACCTGGAGTTGCTGGACGACCTGCAGATGCCCCTCAAGGGGCTCAACGCCAGCTTGTAGACCGGCTGGCCGCGGCTAGGGTTGGAGATTGGTGGTTGGCGATCTGGGCGCTGTGGTCAGCGCCGGCGTCTACAACGTCTACACCGGGGAATTAGGGGGCACCGCAGTGCCGACAGCCGCTCAGTTGGGTCTGGAGCCTCCCCGGTTCTGCGCGGCGTGCGGCCGCCGGATGGTGGTTCAGGTCCGCCCCGACGGCTGGCGGGCGCGCTGCTCGAGGCACGGTGAGGCCGATTCCGCGGATCTGGAGACGCAGCGTTGACCGAGCAACCTAAGACCGCCGCCGCGGATTCCTCCGCCCCGGACGCCGCCTTGCGCCGGACGCGTACCCGCGCGCTCCTGATCGTGGCATTGGGATCGGCGGCGACCGGCCTGGTGATCGGCGGGCTGTGGGCGTGGATCGCGCCGCCGATTCGCGCCGTGGTGGCGCTCACCCGCTCGGGCGAGCGGGTTCATGACTACCTGGGCAACGAGTCCGAGCACTTCTTCGTCGCACCGGCACTGATGCTGGGGCTGCTGACCGTGCTGGCGGTGGTGGCGTCGGTGGGGGTGTGGCAGTGGCGTGAGCACCGCGGGCCGGGAATGGTCGTCGCCCTGTCGAGCGGCATGGCGGCGGCCGCCGCCGCGGCCGCCGCGGTGGGCGCGGGGCTGGTCCGGCTGAGCTACGGCGCCCTGGACTTCGATGCGGTACCGCTGACGAAAAGCCCGTCCGTCGCGTACGTCACGCAGGCGCCGCCGGTGTTCTTCTCGCAGGGTCCGCTGCAGATCGCGGTGGGCCTGTTGTGGCCGGCCGGTATCGCGGCCCTGGTCTATGCGGTGCGTGCGGCCGCGGACGCCCGTGACGACCTGGGTGCGCTTCCGCGCGAGCCTAGGCCCTCCGATGCGCTGCCGGTGCAGGGCGGCGCCGCGGAAGCGCCCGTGTCATAGCGGACGGCGGCCGACCTTGCGGCCCGTGACGACCTTGGCCGCGATCTTCAGCAGCCGGGCCATGCCGACGTAGGTCATCGGGTTGAACATCGTCGGCCAGGTGGTTCGCACCAGGTGCTCGGTCAGCGGGCGGCCCTCGAAGCGATCTGTCAGCCAGCGCAGCGTCATCGGGGCCGACAGCGGATGCAGCATCATGTGCTCGTTGAAGGCGTCGCGGTGGTAGGTGACCTGCGCGCCGCCGGACGAATACGCGTGGGCGAGCACGTCGATGTCGTGGACGTCGATCAGGTAGTCGTGCACGGCCTGGACGATCAGCACCGGCGGCGTCGGGACGGCGGCACCCAGCTTGATGTGGTCGAAGACGTAGGTGATCTCCGGGGTGGACAGGATCTGCTCGAGCGGCTGGTCGAGGTAGTCGCCCATGTTCTTGCCGGCCATCCGCACGACGGCCTCCACCGTCGTCATCTTCTCCAGCGAGTCGAGCAGGGCCCGCCCCTCCTCGTTGGAGTGCTCCCTGATCAGCCGGTCCAGGTCGGGATAGATGTGCGCGAGCGCGGCCACCACCAGTGCGGGAAGCCCCGACAGGAAGCCGCCGTTGAGTCGGCGGAAGGTGTTGCCCAGGTCCCCGACGGGTGAGCCCAGCACCGCCCCGACGATGTCGAGTTCGGGCGCGTACTTGGCGCACATTTCCGCGGCCCACGCGCTGGCCAGCCCGCCGCCGGAGTACCCCCACAGCCCGACGGGGGCGGAGTCCGAAATCCCGAGACGCTCCGAGTTCCGCGCGGCCCGGATGCCGTCCAGGACGCGGTAGCCGGGCTCGTACGGGGCGCCCCACAGGCCGCGCAGACCTTCATGGTCGGGCACCGAGACGGCCCACCCCTCGGCGACGGCCGCGGCGACCAGGAAGAACTCGAACTGTCCGATGGCGCCCAGCGCCTTCGCCCTGCGCCGCAGCGCGTAGGACGGGAAACAGCGCGAGGAGACGGCGTCGATCGCGCATTGGTACGACAGCAGCGGGCACGGCCGCCCCGAAGCGATTTCGGCGGGGACGATCACCGTCGTGGCGGTGGCCTCCGGCTCGCCGTGCATGTCCATGGTCCGGTACAGCAGCTGGACGGCCTTGACGGGCTGCGGAATCAGGCCGAGGAACGCCAGCTCGACGTCGCGCGAACGCAGCACCGTCCCCGGCTCGGCGTGCTGGAAGCCCAGCGGCGGCTGGTAGAACGGGTCGTCCGAGGGCAGCAGCGGACGCACCTTGCGCTGCAGTTCCTCGTGCGGCGGGCGGGCGATCCATTCCGCGCCCTGCGTGCCTGCCAGGTTGCCGAGCTCAGCCATTGAGGCTCCCTTCGTGGCCACCCGGCATTCTCGCGCACGAACGGCAGGTAACCAAAACGTAATCGCCGCACTGTGAGCGATTTCTTGTCACAACAGGCGGGTCAGATGCGCCACTAAAAACGAGTCGCCCTACGTGTCTACCCGAAGACGCAGTTCGCCAAGCCTAGCCTGCCAGCCCCGGCGGCTTGAGCGCGGCGAACTCGTCGGTGACGCGCAGCGCCGCCTCGGTGAACCGGTACAACGCGGCCGGGCGTCCGCCGCTGCGGCCGGATTGCGCGATGGTGCCGGTCGCCGTGATGACCCCGCGCCGCGCCAGGACTCGCTGTAGGTTCGTCGCGTCGACCTGATACCCCAGCGCGGCGCCGTAGATGTCGCGCAGCGTGGAAAGCGCGAATTCCCTTGGTGCCAAGGCGAAGCCGATGTTGGTGTAGGACAGTTTGGCGATCAGCCTGGTGCGGGCGTTGTCGACCATCTGACCGTGGTCGAAGGCCATCGGGGGCAGGGAGTTCACCGGATGCCAGCGGGTGTCCGGCGGCAGCTCGGGGCTGGCGGGGGAGGGCACCAGGCCCAGGAAGGTGGAGGCGATCATGCGGGTGTCGGGCACCCGCTGCGGGTCGGAGAACACCGCGAGCTGTTCCAGGTGAGCCAGCTCCTTGAGATCGACTTTCTCGGCGAGCTGGCGCCGGACCGAGGTGATCATGTCCTCGTCGTTGCGCAGCTGCCCGCCGGGCAGCGACCACGTGCCCTGTTGCGGATTTTTGGCGCGTTGCCATAACAGCACGTTCAGTTGCGGTTTCGCCGTGTGGTGTCCCTTCGTAACCTGGCCGGTCACGTCGCGAACCTGGAACACGACCGCGAGCACTTCGTGGGCGGTGCTACCATGGGCCATGTTTTCGATTATAAGTCGAAAACCTCCTGGGCTGAAAGGAGCCGCCATGACGGTTATCAATCGCATGGACACGCTCGCCGAAAGCATGGTCGCCGACATCACGAATTCACCCACCGGCTACGCCGGTGTGGCCGGTGATGAGCAATGGGCCGCCGAGGTTCGCCGCCTGGCGAAGCTGCGCGGCGCCACCGTGCTGGCGCACAACTATCAGTTGCCCGAGGTCCAGGACGTCGCCGACCACGTGGGCGACTCCCTGGCGCTGTCGCGGATCGCGGCCGAGGCGCCCGAGGACACCATCGTGTTCTGCGGGGTGCACTTCATGGCCGAGACCGCCAAAATCCTGAGTCCCGACAAGACCGTGCTCATCCCGGATCAGCGCGCCGGATGCTCGCTGGCCGATTCCATCACCGCCGACGAACTGCGCGCCTGGAAGGACGAACACCCCGGCGCGGTCGTCGTCTCCTACGTCAACACGACGGCCGCGGTGAAGGCGCTCACCGACATCTGCTGCACCTCGTCCAACGCCGTCGAGGTCGTCGAGTCCATCGACCCGGACCGCGAGGTGTTGTTCTGCCCGGATCAGTTCCTCGGCGCCCACGTCCGCCGGATGACGGGTCGCGAGAACCTGCACGTGTGGGCCGGCGAATGCCATGTGCACGCCGGGATCAACGGCGACGAGCTCAACGACCAGGCCCGCGCGAATCCGGACGCCGAGCTGTTCGTGCACCCCGAATGCGGTTGCGCCACTTCGGCCCTGTATCTCGCGGGCGAAGGGGCCTTTCCGCCGGACCGGGTGAAGATCCTGTCCACCGGCGGCATGCTGGACGCCGCCACCCAGACCAACGCACGCAAGGTCCTGGTGGCCACCGAGGTCGGCATGTTGTATCAATTGCGCCGGGCCGCACCGCAAGTCGACTTCCGCGCGGTCAACGACCGCGCGTCCTGCAAGTTCATGAAGATGATCACCCCGGCGGCCCTGCTGCGCTGCCTGGTCGACGGTGCCGACGAGGTCCATGTCGACCCCGACGTCGCCGCCGCCGGCCGGCGCAGCGTTCAGCGAATGATCGCGATCGGGCAGCCGGGCGGTGGCGAATGATCGCCCGTCCCCAGTGGACGCACAGCGCCGACGTCGTCGTCATCGGCACCGGTGTTGCGGGATTGGCCGCCGCGCTGGCCGCCCATCGCGCCGGCAGCGGGGTCGTCGTGCTGAGCAAGGCCGATCAGGCTCGCGGGGCGACCGCGACGCACTACGCGCAGGGCGGCATCGCGGTGGTGCTGCCGGACAACGACGACTCGGTGGAGGCCCATGTCGCCGACACCGTGGTCGCGGGCGCGGGTCTGTGCGATCCCCAGGCGGTCTACTCCATCGTCGCCGACGGCTACGCGGGCGTCGCCGAATTGGTCGGTGACGGAGCGCGATTCGACGAAGCCGCCCCGGGCAGGTGGGCGCTGACGCGCGAAGGTGGACACTCGCGGCGCCGCATCGTGCACGCCGGTGGCGACGCCACCGGTGCAGAGGTGCAGCGGGCCCTCGATCACGCGGCGCGCAGGCTGGACATCCGCACCGGCCATGTGGCGCTGCGGATCCTGCACGACGACGCGGCCGTGACCGGCGTCCTGGTGGGCACCCCGGACGGATACGGAATTATCAGCGCGCCTTCGGTGATCCTGGCCTCCGGCGGCCTCGGGCACCTGTACGGCGCGACCACCAACCCCGAGGGCTCCACCGGCGACGGCATCGCGCTGGGCCTGTGGGCCGGCGTCGCGGTCAGCGATCTCGAGTTCATCCAGTTCCATCCCACCATGCTCTTCGCCGCCGATGCCATCGGTGGGCGGCGCCCGCTGGTCACCGAGGCCATCCGCGGTGAGGGGGCGAGACTGATTGATCGGCAAGGTGATTCGGTGACCGCCGGCGTTCACCCGATGGGGGATCTGGCGCCGCGCGACGTCGTCGCCGCGGCCATCGACGCCCGGCTGAAGGCCACCGGCGACGCCTGCGTCTTCCTCGACGCGCGCCACATCGGCGACTTCGCCCGCCGGTTCCCGACCGTGACGGCCGCCTGCCGGGCCGCGGGCGTCGATCCCGTCCGGCAACCCATTCCCGTTGTCCCCGGGGCGCACTACAGCTGCGGCGGCATCGTCACCGATGTGTACGGCCAAACCGAGCTGCCCGGGTTGTTCGCCGCGGGCGAGGTCGCGCGCACCGGACTGCATGGCGCCAACCGGCTGGCCTCCAACAGCCTGCTGGAAGGTCTGGTGGTCGGCGGGCGGGCCGGCAAATTGGCGGCCGCGCATGCGGCGGCGACCGGACGTGTTCACGCGGTCGCGCCCGAACCGGTCGTCCACACCGCGCCGGAGCGCGCTGAACTGCAACGCGCGATGAGCCGGGACGCTTCGGTGGTGCGCGACGCCGCCGGACTGAACCGGTTGTCCAGCATGCTGTCGCAGGCGAAGACCCGGGCGTTGTCCGGTCGCCGCGACTTCGAGGACGTCGCGCTGGCCGTCGCCGCCCGCGCGGTCACGGCCGCCGCCCTGGCCCGCAACGAGAGCCGGGGCTGCCACCATCGCGAGGAGTATCCGCAGACCGCGTCCGAGCTGGGGCGCAGCAACGTGCTGCGCCTGGTTGGCGACGACCAGAATGCGGTGCTGGTGGAGGGCTTGGCTGCGGTCGTATGAGCACGATGTCCGACTGTGAACTGACCGCCGCGCGGGAAACCATTCGGCGCGGCCTGGTCGAGGACCTGCGCTACGGGCCCGACATCACCACCCTGGCGACGGTGCCCGCCGAGGCGGTGGCGACCGCCGCGCTGGTGCCCCGCCAGCCCGGCGTGATCGCCGGCATCGACATCGCGTTGCTGGTGCTCGACGAGGTGCTCGGCGCCCGCGGCTACGAGGTGGTCGACCGCGTCGAGGATGGGGCCCACGTGGAGCCGGGCGAGTCGGTACTGACCCTGCGGGCCGAGACGCGCGGCCTGCTGACCGCCGAGCGGACCATGCTGAACCTGATCTGCCATCTGTCGGGGATCGCCACCACGACCGCGCACTGGGTGGCCGCCGTGCACGGCACCAAGGCCCAGGTGCGCGACACCCGCAAAACCCTGCCCGGCCTGCGCGTGCTGCAGAAATACGCGGTGCGGGTCGGTGGCGGCGTCAACCACCGCCTCGGGCTCGGCGACGCGGCCCTGATCAAGGACAACCACGTGGTGGCCGCGGGATCGGTCGTCGACGCGCTGCGGGCGGTGCGCGACGCGGCGCCGGACCTGCCGTGCGAGGTGGAAGTGGATTCACTCGAGCAGCTGGATGAGGTGCTGCCCGAGAAGCCCGAACTGATCCTGCTGGACAACTTCCCGGTGTGGCAGACGCAGATGGCCGTGCAGCGCCGCGACGCGCGGGCACCCGGCGTGCTGCTGGAGTCCTCGGGCGGGCTCAGCCTGGAGAACGCGGCCGCCTACGCCGGGACCGGGGTGGACTATCTGGCCGTCGGCGCGCTGACCCATTCGGTCCGGGTGCTCGACATCGGCCTCGATATGTAGCGGCATCGGCGCCTGAGCGGCTTCTCTTGTGTCGCCGCCACCAGCGCACGCTCGACGGCCGTGGGAATGGCGTCCGAAGGCGATCGGGCTCAGGCGATGTCGGCGACCAACACCGCCATGCGGCGCAGCTGCAGCCGCGCCAGCCTGGGCAGCCCCGCGCCGTCCGATCCGGCCGGCAAAATCCGGGGATTGGTGATGTGCACCCGATGGCGGGCAAAACGCAGGTCCGCCTCCCCGGCGGCCAGCACGTTCTTCACCCAATCGGTCTTCCCATGTCCGAGCGCGATCGCCAGCGTGTTGTCTTTGCGGTACGTGGCCACGATGGTGTTGTATCGCTTGCCCGACGTGCGACCGCGATGCTCGATGGTCCCGGTCCCGGGCAGGTAGCGCGCGATCGGTTTCAGCGCCGGGTTGAGGTATTTGACCTGAATGTTCTCGAACCAGGTCGGATACACCATCGGAATGCCCGGGGCGTTATTCGGGTGATCCTTGGTGGACATGGCGCGCTCCCTGCTCAGAGGTGAGGACGAGTGTGCTTACCGGCACTGTACCGGTCGGATATTGACTTGAGTTCCTCTGGGACAATGGACACCGTGAGCGCCGCCCGACCGTCACCGATGGCCCGTATCGATCTGCGGGGCACCGAGCTGACGGCTGCCCGATTGCGGGCCGCGTTGCCCCGCGGCGGCGCCGACGTGGAGACGGTGCTGCCCAAGGTGCGGCCGATCGTGCAGGCCGTCGCCGAGCGCGGCGCCGAAGCCGCGTGCGAGTTCGGCGCCACCTTCGACGGGGTCCGGCCGCCGGCCGTCCGGGTGCCCCAGGCCGCGCTGGAGAGGGCCCTGGCCGAACTGGACGCGGGCGTGGCCGACGCGCTGCGGGTGATGATCGAACGCACCCGCGCGGTGCACGCCGACCAGCGTCGCGCCGACGTCACGACCACCCTGGGCCCGGGCGCGACGGTCACCGAGCGATGGGTCCCGGTCGAGCGGGTGGGCCTCTACGTGCCGGGCGGCAACGCCGTCTACCCGTCCAGCGTGGTGATGAACGTGGTGCCGGCCCAGGCCGCCGGCGTCGCCTCGCTGGTGGTGGCCAGCCCACCGCAGGTCCAATTCGACGGCCTGCCGCACCCGACGATCCTGGCCGCGGCCCGGCTGCTGGGGGTCGACGAGGTGTGGGCCGTGGGCGGCGCGCAGGCGGTGGCACTGCTGGCCTACGGCGGCAGCGACCTCGACGGCGCCGAGCTGGCACCCGTCGACATGATCACCGGGCCCGGCAACATCTACGTCACCGCCGCCAAGCGGCTGTGCCGGTCGCGGGTCGGGATCGACGCCGAAGCCGGGCCGACGGAGATCGCCATCCTGGCCGACCACACCGCCGACCCGGCGCACGTGGCCGCCGACCTGATCAGCCAGGCCGAGCACGACGAGATGGCGGGCAGCGTGCTGGTCACCCCCAGCGCGGACCTGGCCGCCGCCACCGACGCGGAGCTGGCCGCCCAGCTGCAGACGACGGTGCACCGCGAGCGGGTGACGGCCGCGCTCGGTGGACGCCAGTCGGCGATCATCCTGGTCGACGACCTGGACGCCGGCGTGAAGGTCGTCAACGCCTACGCGGCCGAGCATCTGGAGATCCAGACCGTCGATGCGGCCGCCGTGGCGGGCCGAATCCGTTCGGCCGGGGCCATTTTCGTCGGCCCGTATGCACCGGTCAGCCTCGGCGACTACTGCGCCGGATCAAACCACGTGCTGCCGACCGCGGGCAGCGCCCGGCATTCCAGCGGCCTGTCCGTGCAGACCTTCCTGCGCGGCATCCACGTCGTCGACTACACCGAGGCGGCCCTGAAAGACGTGTCCGGACACGTGATCGCGCTGGCCGAGGCCGAAGACCTGCCGTCACACGGCGAAGCGGTGCGGCGGAGGTTCGAGCGATGACCGGACAATTCGAGCCCACACTCGATGACCTGCCGCTGCGCGACGACCTGCGCGGCAAATCGCCCTACGGCGCACCGCAATTGGAAGTCCCGGTCCGGCTGAACACCAACGAGAACCCGCACCCGCCCAGCCAGGCGCTGGTGGACGACGTGGTGCGCTCGGTGGGCGAGGCGGCCGCGGACCTGCACCGCTACCCCGACCGCGACGCGGTCGCCCTGCGCACCGCCCTGGCCGCCTACCTGAGCACCCAGACCGGGGTCCAACTCGGAGTCGAAAACCTCTGGGCAGCAAACGGTTCCAACGAGATCCTGCAGCAGCTGCTGCAAGCGTTCGGCGGGCCGGGACGCACCGCGATCGGGTTCGTTCCGTCCTACTCGATGCACCCGATCATCTCCGACGCCACCCGCACCGAATGGCTGCACGCCGCCCGGGCCGAGGACTTCAGCCTGGACGTCGACACCGCGGTGGCCGCCATCACCGACCGCAACCCCGACGTGGTGTTCATCGCCAGCCCGAACAACCCGTCCGGGCAGAGCGTTTCGCTGCCGGACCTGCGGCGGCTGCTCGACGTGGTGCCCGGCATCCTGATCGTCGATGAGGCCTACGGCGAATTCTCCTCGCAGCCCAGCGCGGTCGAGCTGGTGGGGGAGTATCCGACCAAGCTCATCGTCTCGCGCACCATGAGCAAGGCGTTCGCCTTCGCCGGGGGCCGGCTGGGCTACCTGATCGCTACCCCGGCGATGATCGACGCGATGCTGCTGGTGCGGTTGCCGTATCACCTGTCGTCGCTCACCCAGGCCGCCGCACGCGCCGCGCTGCGGCATGCCGATGACACGCTGGGCAGCGTGGCGACACTGATCGCCGAACGCGAGCGGGTCTCAGCGGCCTTGGCCGGCATGGGTTTTCGGGTGATTCCAAGCGACGCGAACTTCGTGCTGTTCGGCGAATTCGCCGATGCACCGGCCGCCTGGCAACGCTATCTGGACGCCGGGGTGTTGATCCGCGACGTCGGAATCCCCGGCTACCTGCGCGCCACGACCGGGCTGGCCGAGGAGAACGACGCCTTCCTGCGCGCCAGCGCCCAGGTCGCCGCCACCCAATTGGCCTCCGTTTCCCCAGCCCCGTAGGAGCACCGTGACAACGACCGCCACCCGCCGTGCGCGCATCGAGCGCCGCACCAAGGAATCCGACATCGTCATCGAACTCGACCTCGACGGCACCGGCCAGGTCGACATCGACACCGGTGTGCCGTTCTACGACCACATGCTCACGGCCCTGGGCAGTCACGCCAGTTTCGACCTGACCGTGCGCACCAGGGGCGACGTCGAAATCGAGGGCCACCACACCATCGAGGACACCGCGATCGCTCTGGGTCAGGCGCTCGGCCAGGCCCTGGGCGACAAACGGGGCATCCGCCGGTTCGGCGACGCCTTCATCCCGATGGACGAAACGCTGGCCCACGCGGCGGTCGACGTGTCCGGCCGTCCCTACTGTGTGCACAGCGGGGAGCCGGATCACTTGCAGCACACCACTATTGCCGGCAACTCGGTGCCGTATCACACCGTCATCAACCGGCACGTGTTCGAATCGCTGGCCATGAACGCGCGCATCGCGCTGCACGTGCGGGTGCTGTACGGGCGCGACCCGCACCACATCACCGAAGCGCAGTACAAGGCGGTTGCCCGCGCGCTGCGTCAGGCGGTCGAGTCCGACCCTCGGGTCTCGGACGTGCCGTCCACCAAAGGGGTTCTGTGACGGCATCTAACCGCCCAAAAAAAGTAGTTGTCCTCGATTACGGCTCGGGCAACCTGCGGTCGGCGCAGCGTGCGCTCGAGCGGGTCGGCGCGTCGGTCGAGGTGACCGGCGACGCGGGCGCCGCGGCCGCCGCCGACGGACTGGTGGTGCCCGGCGTCGGTGCCTACGAGGCCTGCATGACGGGGCTGCGCAACATCGGCGGGGACCGCATCATCACCGAACGGGTCGCCGCCGGCCGCCCGGTGCTGGGCGTCTGCGTCGGGATGCAGATCCTGTTCGCCCGCGGCGTCGAATTCAGTGTGGAAACCGAGGGATGCGGTCAGTGGCCGGGGTACGTGACGCGACTGCAGGCGCCGGTCATTCCGCACATGGGCTGGAACGTCGTCGAATCCGGGCCCGGCACTGTGCTGTTCAAGGGACTCGATGCCGACACCCGGTTCTACTTCGTGCACTCCTACGCCGCCCAGCAGTGGGAGGGTTCGCCCGACGCGGTGCTGACTTGGGCCACCCATGAGGGCCCGTTTCTGGCCGCGGTCGAGGACGGGCCGCTGTCGGCCACTCAATTCCACCCGGAAAAGAGCGGGGATGCCGGCGCGGCCGTGTTGAGCAATTGGGTCCAGGGATTGTGAAGGACCAGGCGGAAGCGCTTTCTGCTAAGCAACCACCGGGAGTGCACGTAACCCGTTGCAGCCCCGGCACACAGGAGGAAATGTGTTGATCTTGTTGCCCGCGGTCGACGTGGTCGACGGGCGCGCCGTGCGCCTGGTGCAGGGCAAGGCGGGCAGTGAAACCGAATACGGCTCGGCGCTGGACGCCGCGCTGACCTGGCAGCGCGACGGCGCCGAATGGATCCATCTGGTCGACCTGGACGCGGCATTCGGGCGCGGCTCCAACCGCGAACTGCTGGCCGAGGTAGTCGGCAAGCTCGATGTGCAGGTGGAGCTGTCCGGCGGGATCCGCGACGACGATTCGCTGGCCGCCGCCCTGGCCACCGGCTGCGCCCGGGTGAACCTGGGCACGGCGGCCCTCGAGAACCCGCAGTGGTGCGCCCGGGCGATCGGCGAGCACGGCGACAAGGTCGCCGTGGGTCTGGACGTGCAGATCGTCGACGGTGCGCATCGGCTGCGCGGGCGGGGCTGGGAGACCGACGGCGGCGACCTGTGGGAGGTACTGGAACGCCTTGACGGGCAAGGGTGTTCGCGGTTCGTGGTGACCGACGTGACCAAGGACGGCACGCTGGGCGGTCCCAACCTGGACCTGCTGGCATCGGTCGCCGACCGCACCAACGCCCCGGTGATCGCTTCCGGCGGCGTGTCCAGCCTCGACGACCTGCGCGCCATCGCCACCCTCACCGGCCGCGGGGTCGAGGGCGCCATCGTGGGCAAGGCCCTCTACGCGGGGCGATTCACCTTGCCGCAGGCGCTGGCCGCGGTGGCGGAGTAGCACCGCATGGACGTGCACACGCTGGTGGCGCAGGCGTCGGCGATCCTCGACGACGCGGCCGAGCCCTTTCTTGCCGGTCACCGCGCCGATTCCGCGGTCCGCAAGAAGGGCAACGACTTTGCCACCGACGTGGACCTCGCGATCGAGCGGCAGGTGGTCGCCGCGCTCGTCGAGGCGACCGGGATCGGGGTGCACGGTGAGGAATTCGGCGGTTCGGCGGTCGACTCGCCCTGGGTGTGGGTGCTCGATCCGGTCGACGGCACGTTCAACTACGCGGCCGGGTCGCCGATGGCCGGCATCCTGCTGGGTCTGTTGCACCATGGTGACCCGGTGGCCGGACTGACCTGGCTGCCGTTCATCGACCAGCGCTACACGGCGGTGGCGGGGGGGCCGTTGCGTAAGAACGGGGTGCCGCAGCCCCCGCTGACCTCGGTCGACCTGGCCGACGCTCTCGTCGGCGCCGGATCGTTCAGCGCGGACGCGCGGGGCCGGTTCCCGGGACGCTACCGGATGGCGGTGCTGGAGAACCTCAGCCGGGTCTCGTCGCGATTGCGCATCCACGGCTCCACCGGGCTCGACCTCGCATTCGTCGCCGACGGAATACTCGGTGCGGCAATAAGTTTCGGCGGTCACGTGTGGGACCACGCCGCCGGCGTCGCGCTGGTCCAGGCTGCCGGCGGCGTGGTGACCGACCTGGCCGGTGAGCCGTGGACTCCGGCGTCGGATTCCGCGCTGGCGGCCGGTCCCGCCGCACACGCCGAGATCCTCGAAATCCTGCGCAGCACAGGCCGACCGGAGGACTACTGAGATGGCCCCGAATCCCAGCGGCCTGGCCGTGCGCGTGATCCCGTGCCTGGACGTCGACAACGGCCGGGTGGTCAAGGGAGTCAATTTCGAAAACCTTCGGGACGCAGGCGATCCCGTGGAACTTGCGGCCGCCTATGACGCCGAGGGTGCGGACGAGCTCACCTTTCTCGACGTGACCGCGTCATCGTCGGGGCGGACCACCATGCTCGATGTGGTGCGCCGCACGGCGGAGCAGGTCTTCATCCCGCTGACCGTCGGCGGCGGGGTGCGCACCGTGGCCGACGTCGACGTATTGCTGCGGGCGGGCGCCGACAAGGTCTCCATCAACACCGCCGCGATCGCCCGGCCCGAGCTGCTGGCCGAGATGGCGCGGCAGTTCGGTTCCCAGTGCATCGTGCTGTCCGTCGATGCCCGCACGGTGCCCCCGGGCGCGGTGCCCACAGCGTCGGGCTGGGAGGTCACCACCCATGGCGGGCGCCGCGGCACCGGGCTTGACGCGGTCGAATGGGCGTCGCGCGGAGCCGATTTGGGGGTGGGCGAGATCCTGCTGAACTCGATGGACGCCGACGGCACCAAGGCCGGATTCGACTTGGAGATGCTGCAGGCGGTGCGCTCGGCGGTCACGGTGCCGGTCATCGCCAGCGGCGGAGCCGGTGCGGCCGAACACTTCGCGCCCGCGATCGCGGCGGGCGCCGATGCCGTGCTGGCGGCCAGCGTGTTCCACTTTCGGGAGTTGACCATCGGGCAGGTGAAGGCCGCCATGGCCGCGGAAGGGATCACCGTGCGATGACGCTCGACCCCAAGATCGCCGCGCGGCTGAAGCGCAACGCCGACGGCCTGTTCGCCGCCGTCGTGCAGGAGCGCGGCACCGGTGACGTGCTGATGGTCGCCTGGATGGACGACGCGGCGCTGGCCCGAACGCTGGAAACCCGTGAGGCGACTTACTTTTCGCGGTCACGTGGCCAGCAGTGGATCAAGGGGGCTACGTCCGGTCACACCCAGTACGTCCACTCGGTGCGACTGGACTGCGATGGCGATACCGTGCTGCTGACGGTCGACCAGGTCGGTGGGGCCTGCCACACCGGCGACCACAGCTGCTTCGACGCCGATCTGTTGCTGCCACCGGAGCGCTGACCTGCCGCACTAGCCCGCCAACGCGGCCGGCGCGCGAGCCGGCGGCACGCGGCCGGTCGTGTCCGCGATCACGTTCCGTACGCGAACGCGCACGACTTCGACAAGAATGGCAGTCAATGTCGAAATGGTTGTCCTGGAACGTCGTTGTGCCGGTGCTCTCCGTCGTCGTGCTGGCATTGATCTGGGGCGAGCGGCTCGGTCCCGTGCTGGTGGGTCTGACGGCGCTGTTCCTCATCGGTGCGGTGGTCGCCGCGGTGCACCACGCGGAGGTGGTCGCGGCCCGGGTCGGCGAGCCATTCGGGTCGTTGGTGCTCGCGGCGGCGGTGACCGTCATCGAAGTGGCCCTGATCGTCGAGCTGATGGCATCCGGGGGTAACGAGACGGCGACCCTGGCCAGGGACACGGCGTTCGCCGCGCTGATGATCACCACCAACGGAATCGCCGGATTGTCGCTGCTGCTCGGTTCCCGGCGCTACGGCGTGACGTTGTTCAACGCCGAAGGCAGCGGCGCCGCGCTTGCCACCGTGACCACCCTGGCGACGCTGAGCTTGGTGTTGCCCGCGTTCACCACCACGACCGTCGGCAAGGAGTTCTCACCCGGGCAGCTCACCTTCGCCGCGGTCGCCTCGCTGCTGCTCTATCTGGTGTTCGTGTTCACGCAGACGGTGCGGCACCGCGACTTCTTCCTGCCGGTCGCGCAGAAAGGCCAGAAGGGCCTCTTCGCGGACGAAAGCCATGCCGAACCGCCGACCACCCGCGCGGCGCTGACCAGCCTGGGGCTGATGATCGGCGCCCTGGTGGCCGTGGTGGGCCTGGCTGAGGAGGAGTCACCGGCCGTCGAGGAGGCGGTGACCGCGGTCGGCTTCCCGCAGTCGTTCGTCGGCGTGATCATCGCGGCGCTGGTGCTGCTGCCCGAGACGATCGCGGCGGTCCGCGCGGCGCGGCAGGGCCGCATCCAGATCAGCCTGAACCTGGCGTACGGCTCGGCGATGGCCAGCATCGGCCTCACCATCCCGGCGATCGCGCTGGCGTCGATCTGGCTCAAAGGGCCGCTGGTGCTCGGCCTCGGCGCCATCCAACTGGTGTTGCTCGCCCTGACCGTCGTGATCAGTGTGCTGACGGTGGTTCCCGGCCGGGCCACCCGCCTGCAGGGTGAGGTGCACCTGGTGATGCTGGCCGCCTACGTGTTCCTGGCGATCAGCCCCTGACGGTCACGCCCGGGCGCGCAGCGTTGCCAGCGCCTTGTCGGCGTGGCTGTCCATGTTGAACTCGCTGGAGATCACCTCGAGCACCGTGCGGTCGGTGTCGATGACGAACGTCGTGCGCTTAACCGGCATCAGCTTGCCCAGCAGGCCGCGCTTGACGCCGAACTGGGTGGCCACGGCGCCGTCGGTGTCCGACAACAGGGGGTAGTCGAACTTCTGCATGTCGGCGAACTTGGCCTGTTTGGACACGGCGTCGGCGCTGATCCCGACCCGGTTGGCCCCGACCGCGGCGAATTCGGCGGCCAGGTCGCGGAAGTGACACGCCTCCTTGGTGCAGCCGGGTGTCATCGCGGCCGGGTAGAAGAACAGCACGACGGGTCCGCTGGAAAGCAGTTCGCTGAGCTTGCGCAGCGCCCCGCTCTGATCGGGCAACTCGAAGTCCGCGACGGTGTCACCAGGTTTCATGTCGCGAGCGTAACGCCCTGGCGGGAAACCGCCTCGATACCCGCCAGGGCGTTACGCCCGCGAACCCGCGACCCCCATCTGGGAGGATGGTTCGGTGCACGCCCACCTCGCCGCGACGACCTCACGAGAGGACTTCCGCCAGCTGGCAGCCGAGCACCGGGTGGTTCCGGTGACCCGCAAGGTGTTGGCCGACAGTGAGACGCCGCTGTCGGCCTACCGCAAACTCGCCGCCGACCGCCCCGGCACGTTTCTGCTGGAGTCGGCCGAGCACGGCCGTTCCTGGTCGCGGTGGTCGTTCATCGGCGCGGGGGCGCCGTCGGCGCTGACCGTGCGCGACGGTGAAGCCGTCTGGCTGGGTGTGGTGCCACAGGACGCACCGACCGGGGGTGACCCGCTTCGGGCCCTGCGGGCCACGGTGGAGTTGCTGGCCACCGGTCCGCTCGAGGGGCTGCCGCCGCTGTCGGGCGGCATGGTCGGTTTCTTCGCCTACGACATGGTGCGGCGCCTGGAACGGCTGCCCGAGCTGGCCGTCGACGACCTCAGGCTGCCCGACATGCTGCTGCTGCTGGCCACCGATGTGGCCGCGGTCGATCACCACGAGGGCACGATCACGCTGATCGCCAACGCCGTGAACTGGAACGGGACCGACGAGCGGGTCGATGAGGCCTACGACGACGCGATCGCCCGGCTCGACGTGATGACCGCTGCGCTGGGTCAGCCGTTGTCGTCCACGGTCGCCACATTCGAGCGGCCCGAGCCGCGCTACCGCGCGCAGCGCAGCGTCGAGGAATACGGAAAGATCGTCGACTACCTCGTCGAGCAGATCGCCGCGGGCGAAGCCTTCCAGGTGGTGCCCTCGCAACGCTTCGAAATGGATACCGCGGTCGATCCGATCGACGTCTACCGGATGTTGCGGGTCACCAACCCGAGCCCCTACATGTACCTGTTGCATGTACCCAATAGCACTGGGGGAACTGATTTTTCGATTGTCGGATCCAGTCCCGAGGCGTTGGTCACCGTTGCCGACGGCGTCGCGACCACCCATCCGATCGCCGGGACCCGGTGGCGGGGCGACACCGACGAAGAGGACCAGTTGCTGGAAAAGGAGTTGCTGGCCGACGAGAAGGAACGCGCCGAGCACCTGATGCTGGTCGATCTGGGCCGCAACGACCTGGGCCGGGTCTGCGCGCCGGGCACCGTGCGCGTCGAGGACTACAGCCACATCGAACGCTATAGCCACGTCATGCACCTGGTGTCCACGGTGACCGGCACGCTCGACGAGGGCCGGACCGCGCTGGATGCGGTGACGGCCTGTTTCCCGGCCGGCACCCTGTCGGGTGCACCGAAGGTCCGGGCCATGGAGCTCATCGAAGAGGTGGAGAAGACGCGCCGCGGCCTGTACGGCGGTGTGGTCGGCTACCTGGACTTCGCCGGCAACGCCGACTTCGCGATCGCCATCCGCACCGCCCTGATGCGCAACGGCACCGCCTACGTGCAATCCGGTGGTGGGGTCGTGGCGGACTCCAACGGTCCCTACGAGTACACCGAGGCGGCCAACAAGGCCCGCGCGGTGCTCAACGCGATCGCCGCCGCCGAGACGCTGACCGAACCCGCGACCGATGAGTGAGGCCGGCGCGGATACCGGCCGGCCGAACAGCCGGTGGCTGATCCGGATCGCTCAGGCGGTCTTGGTGGTTGCCGCGGGGACGTTGTGGGTGGCCTCGCGCCTGCCGTGGGTCGTCATCCGGTCGTTCGACGGGCTGGGGCCGCCCAAGCAGGTGACCCTGGCCGGCGCGACGTGGTCGACGGCGCTGCTGCCGCTGGCGTTGCTCCTGTTGGCCGCGGCCGTCGCCGCCATCGCTGTGCGTGGCTGGCTGCTGCGCGCGCTGGCGGGCCTGCTTGCGGTGGTCAGCCTGGCGGTGGGCTACCTCGGGGTCAGCCTGTGGGCGCTGCCCGATGTCGCGGTCCGCGGTGCCGAGCTGGCGCACGTCTCGGTGATGTCGCTGGTCGGAAGCGAGCGCCGGTATTGGGGCGCGGGCGTGACGGTGGCCGCCGCGGCGTGCACGCTGGTCGCCGCCGTCCTACTCATGCGATCCGCGTCGGATTCGGCAGCGGCCCGCTCGAGCGCGACAAAGTACACGACACCGGCGACGCGCCGGTCCATTTCGCGACGCAAAGGCGCCGACGAGGCGATGCTGGAGGAGCCGGAGACGCCGGGAATGTCGGAGCGGATGATCTGGGACGCGCTTGACGAGGGACGCGACCCGACCGATCGGGCAGGTGAGTCTGACACCGAGGGTCGGTGATGGGCCGCAAGCCATGGGCCGCTACCCTTCATTCACGTCGTCGCAATCGGCCGTGGAACGACAAAGTGGCCGTGGCATGACAGCGGGCGACAGGGCGAAGGGAAACGACAGGCATGAGTCCGGCAACCGTGCTTGACTCCATCCTCGAGGGAGTTCGGGCCGACGTCGCCGCGCGCGAAGCGCTCATCAGTCTGTCCGAGATCAAGGCCGCCGCGGCGGCCGCGCCACCGCCACGCGACGTGATGGCCGCCCTGCGCGAGCCCGGAATCGGCGTCATCGCCGAAGTCAAGCGTGCCAGCCCGTCGGCGGGTTCCCTGGCGACCATTGCCGATCCGGCCAAGCTGGCCCGCGCCTACGAAGACGGCGGTGCCCGCATCATCAGCGTGTTGACCGAGGAGCGACGCTTCCACGGCTCGCTGGACGACCTCGACGCGGTCCGCGCGGCGGTCTCGATACCGATTCTGCGCAAAGACTTTGTCGTGCAGCCCTATCAGATCCACGAAGCGCGTGCGCACGGCGCCGACATGCTGCTGCTCATCGTCGCCGCGCTGGAGCAGTCGGCGCTGGTCTCGATGCTGGACCGCACCGAATCGCTGGGCATGACGGCGCTCGTCGAGGTGCACACCGAGGAAGAGGCCGACCGGGCGCTCAAGGCCGGGGCCAACGTAATCGGCGTCAACGCCCGCGATCTGGCGACGCTCGAGGTGGACCGGGATTGCTTCGCGCGCATCGCTCCCGGGCTGCCCAGCAAGGTGATCAGGATCGCCGAATCCGGTGTGCGGGGCACCGGGGACCTGCTGGCGTACGCCGGTGCGGGTGCCGACGCCGTCCTGGTCGGCGAGGGTCTGGTCAAAAGCGGTGACCCGCGCGCCGCGGTTGCCGACCTGGTGACCGCGGGCACCCATCCGTCCTGTCCGAAACCGGCTCGCTAGTCACTACGCCGCTGAAAAGCCCCTGCGCTGAAACGTTGAACCAGATGAGCCATCCGCGCGTAGAGCCCTGGTGATGGTGGACCTGTCCCGCCCGGACTTTCCGCTGCCGAGCGCAGCCATCGCCGAACCCACCCGTCACGAACCCGACGCCGGTGGCCATTTCGGCGTGTACGGCGGCCGCTACGTCGCCGAGGCGTTGATGGCCGTGATCGAAGAGGTCACCGCCGCCTATGAGAAGGAACGCGTCAACCAGGATTTCCTGGACACCCTGGATTACCTGCAAGCGCACTACGCCGGCCGTCCCTCGCCCCTGTACGAGGCGCCCCGCCTGTCCGAACAGGCGGGCGCGCGGATCTTCCTCAAGCGAGAAGACCTGAACCACACCGGTTCCCACAAGATCAACAACGTGCTCGGTCAGGCATTGCTGGCCCAGCGCATGGGCAAGAAGCGAGTGATCGCCGAGACCGGGGCCGGTCAGCACGGCGTGGCGACCGCCACCGCGTGTGCCTTGCTCGGCCTGGAGTGCGTGATCTACATGGGCGCCGTGGACACCGAGCGCCAGGCGCTCAACGTGGCCCGGATGCGGTTGCTGGGAGCGACGGTCGTCTCGGTCGAGAGCGGTTCCAGGACGCTCAAAGACGCTATCAATGAGGCGTTTCGGGATTGGGTTACCAACGCCGACAACACGTTCTACTGTTTCGGCACCGCGGCCGGCCCGCATCCCTTCCCGGCCATGGTGCGCGATTTTCAGCGGATCATCGGCCTCGAGGCGCGCGTCCAGATCCAGGCCCAGGCGGGCCGGTTGCCCGACGCCGTGGTGGCCTGTATCGGCGGTGGGTCCAACGCCATCGGCATCTTTCACCCGTTCATCGACGATCCAAACGTACGGCTGGTCGGATTCGAGGCCGCCGGCGATGGCGTCGAAACCGGAAGGCACGCCGCGACTTTCAGCGGTGGATCGCCCGGAGCGTTTCAGGGATCGTTCTCCTACCTGCTGCAGGACGAGGACGGGCAGACCATCGAATCCCATTCCATCTCAGCGGGTCTGGATTATCCGGGGGTGGGTCCAGAACATGCGTATCTGCGCGAGACCGGGCGTGCCGAGTACCGTCCGATCACCGACTCGGAGGCGATGGACGCGTTCCGCATCCTGTGCCGCACGGAAGGGATCATTCCGGCCATCGAATCCGCGCACGCCGTGGCCGGCGCACTGAAGTTGGGCCCCGAATTGGGGCGGGGAGCGATCATCGTGGTGAACCTGTCCGGGCGCGGCGACAAGGACGTCGAGACGGCCGCGAAGTGGTTCGGGCTGCTGGGGTCAAGCGATCGATGACAGTGAAACAGAGCGAGGCGAGCAGGCTCGAGTCGGTCTTCGCCGGCTGCCGCAACGACAATCGCGCGGCGCTGATCGGCTACCTGCCCACCGGTTACCCCGACGTGTCGACGTCCGTGAACGCAATGATCGCACTGGTCGAATCGGGTTGCGACATCATCGAAGTCGGAGTCCCCTATTCGGATCCGGGCATGGACGGCCCGACCATCGCCAAGGCCACCGAGCTCGCGTTGCGCGGAGGAGTACGCGTCCGCGACACCCTCGCCGCGGTCGAGGCGATCAGCGCGGCCGGTGGACGCGCCGTGGTGATGACCTACTGGAACCCCGTGTTGCGCTACGGGGTTGACGCGTTCGCTCGGGATCTGGCAGCGGCGGGCGGGTACGGCCTGATCACGCCCGATCTCATCCCTGACGAAGCCGGGCAGTGGCTGGCGGCATCCGACGAGCACCGGTTGGACCGGATATTCCTGGTGGCGCCGTCGTCGACACCGCAACGGTTGGCGATGACGGTCGAGGCGTCGCGCGGATTCGTCTATGCGGCTTCGACGATGGGCGTCACGGGGGCACGTGACGTGGTGTCCAACGCCGCGCCCGAGTTGGTGAGCAGGGTCAAAGAGTTATCGGACATACCCGTCGGGGTCGGCCTGGGGGTGCGGTCACGGGAGCAGGCCGCCCAGATCGGCAGCTACGCCGACGGGGTCATTGTGGGGTCCGCGCTGGTGTCGGCACTGGGGGACGGGGGGTTGACTGCATTGCATGCACTGACTGAGGAACTCGCCGCCGGTGTTCGTGAGAGGCCGGATGCCTCATGACGAAACTCCTGGCCTATTTCCCGAGCCCACCGCAGGGTGTGTGGCACCTCGGGCCGCTGCCCATTCGGGCCTACGCGCTGTTCATCATCGCCGGCATCGTGGCCGCGCTGCTGATCGGTGACCGGCGCTGGGAGGCGCGCGGCGGCGAACGCGGCGTGATCTACGACATCGCGCTGTGGACCGTGCCTTTCGGATTGATTGGTGGTCGGCTCTACCACCTGGCCACCGACTGGCGAACCTATTGGGGTCCCGGCGGCGCGGGACTCGGGGCGGCCGTGCGGATCTGGGACGGCGGCTTGGGCATTTGGGGCGCGGTGGCTCTCGGCGCCGTCGGCGCATGGATCGGCTGCCGCCGGCGCGGGATTCCACTGCCAGCCTTCGCCGATGCGCTGGCCCCGGGAATCATTCTGGCGCAGGCCATCGGCCGGTTCGGTAACTATTTCAACCAGGAGCTCTACGGCCGTGAAACCACCCTGCCGTGGGGTCTGGAGATCTTCTACCGTCGCGACCCCTCGGGATACATCGACCCCCATTCGCTGGACGGCGTCTCGACGGGACAGATCGCATTCGTTGTGCAGCCGACGTTTCTCTACGAATTGCTCTGGAACGTCCTGATTTTCGTCGTGTTGATCTACGCGGACCGGCGCTTCACACTCGGCCACGGGCGGCTGTTCGCGCTATACGTGGCGGGTTACTGCGTTGGACGATTCTGTGTCGAGTTGCTGCGCGACGACACCGCCACCCACATCGCCGGCATCCGGATCAACTCGTTCACCTCCACATTCGTGTTCATCGGGGCCGTGGTGTATCTCATGGCGGCGCCAAAGGGACGCGAAGATCCCGAGAGCCTGCGCGGCAACCTCGAAGAGGAAGCGGCCGAAGCCGAGTCGGACGAGGAGCCCGCGACGGTCACCGCGGCGACAACTGCGGCGGGCGCTGCAGCCGTCGCCGCGGCCGATGCCCCGGCCGGCTCGGCGGAGACCGCGGAATCTGGCGAAACTACCGCCCTCGACGCGGAAGCCGAAGAGCCCGAAGCCGAAGAGCCCGAAGCCGAAGAGCCCGAAGCCGAAGAGCCCGAAGCGGAAGAGCCCGAAGCCGAAGAGCCCGAAGCCGAAGAGCCTGAAGCGGAAGAGCCCGAAGCCGAAGAGCCCGAAGCCGAAGCGGAAGACGAACCAGCCACCGAGGATTTGGACGACGAGCCCGTCGCCGAAACAGCCGACACGTCCGACGCGGACTCGGAGGCGCCCGCTGAACCCGAACCCGCAAATTCCGCGGAAGAGACCGCAAAGACGACTCCGGCTCAGCCGGAAACCCGTCGGCGATGGGGCTCGCGACTGAGGAACCGGCTGTCGGGCCGCTAGTCGCCGAGCTACTCCGATTTCACGGGGCGGGCCGCACTGGATCTGGCATGCTGAAAAGCGTGACCAACGCGAGGTCAGCCACCAGGTGATGCAACCTCATCCATCCGCGCACGTTCCGGGACGGTCTCATCCGCACGGCACGCGGCGTCATCGCCTCTACATCGCGGCCGGTACCGGCGTGATGCTGGGTGGCGCGCTCGGCTACGTAGCGCTGGCCGATCCGCACAGCCCGAGTTCGATCTATCCGCTGTGCCCATTCAAGTGGCTCACGGGCTGGAATTGCCCGTTTTGCGGTGGATTGCGGATGACGCATGACCTGTTGCACGGCGGCCTGACGGCGGCCATCCACGACAACGTTTTCCTGCTGGTGGGAATCCCGCTGCTGGCAGCGTGGGTGCTGCTGCGCCGCGCCCGCGGCAAGGTATTGCTGTCCAGATCGGCGTTGCTGACGGTCGTGGTCGCCACGATCGCGTGGACCGTCGTGCGTAACCTGCCCGCCTTCCCCTTGTTTCCCACCGTTCTTGGTGGGTAAGAGCACACCGCGCGGCGGCGGCAAGTGCGGGCCGTGGGGGTTACACACGACTATGCTGGGTCGGCGTGAGTAGACGCGGAAAGATCGTCTGCACCCTTGGCCCTGCGACAAATTCGTATGAGTCGATCCTGGCCCTGGTTGAAGCCGGAATGGACGTTGCCCGGCTGAACTTCAGCCACGGCGACTACGCCGACCACAAAGCCGCGTACGAGCGCGTCCGGTCCGCGTCCGACGCCACCGGCCGTGCCGTCGGCGTGCTGGCCGACTTGCAGGGCCCCAAGATCCGGCTGGGGCGTTTCGCCACCGGGCCCACCTACTGGGCCGACGGTGAAACGGTACGGATCACCGTCGCCGACTGCGACGGCGACCACGACCGGGTGTCGACCACCTACAAAAACCTGGCCGAGGACGCCACCGTTGGTGACCGGATTCTGGTCGACGACGGCAAGGTCGGCCTGACCATCGACGGCATCGAGGGTGACGACGTCATCTGCACGGTCGTCGAGGGCGGCCCGGTGAGCAACAACAAGGGCATTTCGCTGCCCGGCATGAACGTGTCCGCACCGGCCTTGTCGGAGAAGGACGTCGAGGATCTCACCTTCGCGCTGGAACTCGGCGTCGACCTGATCGCGCTCTCCTTCGTGCGTTCGCCCTCCGACGTCGAGTTGGTGCACGAGGTGATGGACCGGGTGGGGCGGCGCGTGCCAGTGATTGCGAAGCTGGAAAAGCCGGAGGCCGTCGACAATCTGGAAGCCATAGTGCTGGCCTTCGACGCGATCATGGTGGCCCGGGGCGACCTGGGCGTCGAGCTACCCCTGGAAGAGGTCCCGCTGGTGCAGAAGCGGGCCATCCAGATGGCCCGGGAGAACGCGAAACCGGTGATCGTGGCGACCCAGATGCTCGATTCGATGATCGAGAGCTCACGGCCGACCCGGGCCGAGGCCTCCGACGTCGCGAACGCGGTCCTCGACGGCGCCGACGCGGTGATGCTGTCCGGGGAGACCTCGGTGGGGAAGTATCCGCTGGCGGCCGTTCGGACCATGTCCCGCATCATCTGCGCGGTCGAGGACAATTCCACGGCCGCGCCGCCGCTGACGCATGTGCCCCGCACCAAACGCGGGGTGATCTCGTATGCGGCCCGCGACATCGGCGAACGGCTCGATGCCAAGGCGCTGGTCGCTTTCACCCAGTCCGGCGACACGGTCAAGCGCCTCGCCCGCCTGCACACTCCGCTGCCGCTGCTGGCCTTCACCGCCTGGCCCGAGGTGCGTAGCCAGTTGGCCATGACCTGGGGCACCGAAACGTTCATCGTCCCGATGATGACCTCTACCGACGGCATGATCCGCCAGGTCGACAAGTCGCTACTGGAACTCGGCCGCTACCGGCGTGGCGACCTGGTGGTCATCGTCGCCGGCGCGCCACCTGGCACAGTAGGGTCAACAAACCTCATCCATGTGCACCGGATCGGGGAGGACGACGTCTAACTAGAGGAGAGCGTGTGCCGGCCGGCTGTGAGTCTGAAGAGCCGAATGCGGTAGCAGCGGCCGCGCCACAGTCCCATCCCGATTTCGCGGAGCTGCTGGCGACGCTCGACCTCGATCGCGTCGACGACGACCTGTTCATCGGGTCGCATCCCAGCAAGAACCCGATGCGAACCTTCGGTGGCCAGCTCATGTCGCAGGCGTTCGTCGCGAGCAGTCGCAGCCTCCTGCGCGAGGACCTGCCGCCGAGTGCGCTGTCGGTGCACTTCATCAACGGGGGAGACACCGCAAGGGACATCGAGTTCCGCGTGACGCGGTTGCGTGACGAGCGCCGGTTTGCCAATCGGCGGGTGGATGCGATGCAGGACGGCACGCTGCTGTGCTCGGCGCTGGTCTCCTATATGGCAGGTGGCCGCGGCCTGGAACACGGCATCGCGCCCCCGGAGGTGGCCGAGCCGCACACCCAGCCCACGATCGGCGAACTGCTGCGCGGCTACGAGGAGACCGTCCCTCACTTCGTCAAGGCCCTGCAGCCCATCGAATGGCGCTACACCAACGATCCGGCGTGGGTGATGCGCACGAAAGGCGACCGGCTTCCGCACAATCGGGTCTGGGTGAAGGCGCTGGGAGAAGTGCCCGACGACCCGATGTTGCACACGGCAACAATGGTCTATTCGTCGGATACGACGGTATTGGACTCGGTTATCACGACGCACGGTCTTTCCTGGGGATTCGACCGCATATTCGCCGCTTCAGCGAATCATTCCATTTGGTTTCACCGGCAGGTCAACTTCAACGACTGGGTGTTGTACTCCACATCGTCGCCGGTGGCGGCGGATTCGCGAGGGCTGGGTACCGGGCATTTCTTCGACCGGTCCGGGCAGCCGCTGGCCACCGTGGTCCAAGAGGGCGTCCTGAAGTATTTCCCATCTTCGAGCCGCTAAATCGTTACCCGATAGCCGCGAATAATCCCCCCGCATTCGGGTCCTGTGCGGCCGCGATCGGGCGTAACTTTGACGTAGCCGGGTAATCGGTGCGGAGGCGGTGGTGAAAGTCGCCAAGCTGTTGTCAGCGCATCGGGAGGTGAATGTGAACGGGCCAGTGGTGGACGTCACAGTAGCAAGACCCCGCGCGCGCGAACGCGTTGTCGTGTCGGTGGATTCACTGGCGGTCCGCCTGCTCGGCGCATTGGCGGTGTTCGTTGCGGCTTGCTGGTTCATCGAAATTCTCGCTCGGCACCACAGGCATCCGGACTGGGACTACACCGATCGGTTGGCCTGGTCGCTGACGGTTCTGGTGGCGGTGGCGTGGATAGCCCGCGGCATTTTCCTGGGCCGCCCGGTGACGACGATGCACGCGGTGGCCGCCGCCTTGTTCGTGCTGGCGGGATTGGGACTGCATGTGTTGTCCTTCGATCTGCTCGGTGACCTGGTGATCGCCAGTTCGGGCATGGCATTGATGTGGCCGACGACCTCGTATCCTCGGCCCGGCGACCTGCCGCGCGTGTGGAAACTGGTCAACGCAACCGGTGGCGACGCGCTGGCGCCGTTCGCCATGCAGACCGGCAAGAGCTATCACTTCACCGCCGATGGAACCGCGGCTCTGGCCTACCGGACGCGGATGGGAATCGCCGTGGTCAGCGGCGACCCGATCGGGGATGAGGCGCATTTCCCAGAACTGGTCGCCGATTTCGCCGCCACCTGCCACGCGCACGGATGGCGCATCGCCGTGGTGGGGTGCGGCGAGCGCCGGCTCAACCTGTGGAACGACTCGACCGTGTTGGGACAATCGTTGCGGCCCATACCGATTGGCCGCGATGTGGTCGTCGACGTGTCCAGCTTCGACATGGTCGGCCGCAAGTTCCGTAACCTGCGTCAGGCGGTGAAGCGCACCCACAACTGTGGTGTGACAACCGAAATCGTGTCCGAGCAGGAGCTCGACGACAAGCTGCTGGCCGAGCTGACCGAGGTGGTGCGGGAGTCATCCAAGGGGGCCGACGCCGATCGCGGATTCCACATGAACCTCGACGGCGTTCTGGAAGGCCGATTCCCCGGAATACAGCTCATCATCGCCAGGGATGCGACGGGCAAGGTCCAAGCGTTTCACCGCTACGCCACCGCGGGCGGCGGTAGCGACATCACCCTCGACGTGCCATGGCGCCGGCGCGGTGCTCCCAACGGGCTCGATGAGCGGCTCAGCGTCGACATGATCATGGCCGGCAAAGAGGTTGGGGCGCAGCGGGTATCGCTGGCGTTCGCCGCGTTCCCCGAGATTTTCGACGATAAGAACCGCGGTTGGATGCAGCGCATCTTCTACGGGTTGACCCACGTTCTGGACCCGTTGATCGCCCTGGAGTCGTTGTATCGGTACGTGCGTAAGTGGCATGCCCTTGACGCCCGGCGCTACGCGCTGATCTCCATGACTCAGATCGTCCCGCTATTGTTCGTGCTGTTGTCGCTGGAGTTCATGCCACGCCGGCGGCACCTCTGAGTGCGCAGCAGCCTGTCGACTCTCCTCGATCTTCAGTTCCCGAACATCAATCCCCTCGGGTAGGTGGTGTGTCGCCACCACCACCGTCCGCTCCGGGGACATCAACCGCGAATCCGGGGCCAGCAGATCCGGCAGGACCGCTTCGGCGTCGCTGACGTCGAGGTGTTCGGTGGGCTCGTCGAGCAGCACGATCCGGGCGGGCGATATCACCGCCCGGGCCAGCAACAGTCTTCTGCGTTGGCCGGCCGAAAGGGCTTGCGCGCCACCGGTGAGCACCGTGGACAAACCGTCGGGCAGACCGGCGAGCCACGCACCCAGGCCGACCGCGTCCAGTGCGGTCGTCAGTTCGTTGTCTGAGCAATCCCCGCGTGCGACCAGCAGGTTGTCCCGGACGGTGGTGGCAAAGATGTGTGCGTCCTCGGCGAAAAACCCGATAGCCCTGCGCAAATCGCCCTCATCGAACTCGTGCAGGGCGCTGCCGTTCAGCGTGATCCGCCCGCCCAGGGGCGGCAGCAGGCCGGCGAGCGTCATCAGCAGGGTCGTCTTCCCCGAACCGCTGGCGCCGGTGATGGCCAGTCGAGCGCCCGGCGGCAGGTCCATCACAATCGGGGTTGAGGGTGCCGCGTCGTCGTGGCCGCAACGGACGTCGGCGGACAACCTGCCGGTGCCTGCCGGTGCGGGCGCGTTCGTCGGTGCCCGTTCGGGTTCGGGCGGGGTCAGTTCGAGCAATCGACGCGCGGCGATCCGTGACCGCGTCAACTGGACGGCGGCCGCCGGCAACGGCGTCATCGCCTCGAAGGCGGACAGTGGCAGCAGCATGAGCACGGCCAGCGTGGTGGGCGCGACCGCGTGCGCCAACCCGATCCCGGACATCACCGCGCCCAGCACGCTGGCCCCGATCGCCGCGGTGGGCATCGCCTCGGCAATGGCCGCCGGTCTGGCGGCGGCATCCAGAGCGTCGCCCCAAACGCGTTGACGGCGTTGTGATTCCGCGATGATATTGGGGAGCAGGCCCGCGACCCGGAGTTCGGGGGCATGTTCGAGAGCGAACATCGCCGACGTGTCGCGTTCGGAATGATGCTGGCGCGCAAGGTTTTCCTGGTTCGCGGCGGCCCGGCCCGCAAGCCGGGGAGCGACAAAGCCGGCGATCAGCAGGCAGATGGCCAGCACCACGGCCGCCGACGGTGAAATGGCGGCGACGACCGCGGTCGCCGCCAGGGCCAGCACCACCGCGACGCCGATCGGCACCAGGGCCCGCACCAGAACGTTGGCCAGTTCGTCGACGTCCGCACCCACCCGGGCCACCAGTTCACCGCTGTGCAGCCGGACGGCGGCCGCCGCCGGACCGCGCGCCAGCCGTCGGTAGATCTGTACCCGCGCGGTGCCGGCCGCGCGTAGGGCCGTGTCGTGGGTGGCCAGTCGCTCGCAGTAGTGCAGCACGGCCCGCGAGATCGCGAACAGCCGGACCGCGACCGCCGCGACCGACAGGTCCAGCACGGGCGGCATCTGCCAGGCGCGCGTGATCAACCACGCCGCCACACCGGCCAGGGCGAGCGCGCTGCCCAGCGAGAGCACGCCGAGCGCAATCGCCGCCAGGACCCGCGGCCACCGCGGGCGCAGCAGCTCGGCGCCGGCCAGCAGCAGGTCGTGGCGGCGACCCGCCGCGCCCGGCTTCGCCGCGCTTGCGATCGCCGCGGGATCAGGCCGGGGCATACCGCATCCCCCGCTCGGCGACCACCTCGACGACCTGGTCGCCGATGGCCAGGACCGGCGCACGGTGGCCGACGACGATCACCGTCGCACCGGCCCGGGCTCGCTCGACGATGGCCCGCAGGACGCGTTGCTCGGTGGCCGCGTCCAGGTGTGCGGTCGGCTCGTCGAGCAACAGCACGCCGGCCGTCGAGCCGAGCGCTCGGGCGAGGCCCAGCCGTTGCCGTTGTCCCAGCGACAACCCGACACCGCCGCGCCCCAGCACGGTTGCGCCCCCACCGGGCAGCCCCGTCAAGACCACGTCGAATCCGGAATCAGCACAAGCCTTTTCGACGTCGTCGAGGTTCCCGAACAGCATCAGGTTGTCGTCGACGGTGCCCGGCACCAGCACTGGGCGTTGCGGCAGCCAGGACAGCTGCGCCCACCACCCGTTCGGCTCCAGGTCGGCGACGTCCACGCCGTCCACGATGACCCGGCCCGACGAAGGCACGCTGATGCCGGCAATCGCCTGCAGGGTGGTGCTCTTGCCGGCGCCGTTACGCCCTGTCAGTACCGTCACCGTGCCGGGCACGATGACCGCGCTGAGATCACGTGGCGCCTCGCCGTCGCGGCCATGCACGGTCAGGTGGTCAAGGCGCATCCGCGCACCGCGCGCGGTGACCGTCCGGGTTTTGGCCTTCGACGCGGTCGGCTCGCCGATCAGGGCGAACGCCGCATCGGCGGCGGTCTTGCCGTCCTGAGAGGCATGGAATTCCACGCCGACGCGGCGCAGCGGCCAGTACACGTCCGGCGCCAGCAACAGGACCGTCAAACCGGCGGTCAAAGTCATCTCACCGAACACCAGACGAAGGCCTATCCCGACGGCGATCAACGCCACTCCCAGCGTGGCCAGCAATTCCAGCACCAACGCCGACAAGAACGCGATCCGCAATGTCGCCATGGTCGAGCGCCGGTGCGCGGCAGCCAGTTCGGCGATGCGGTGTTCCGGGCCCGAGCTGCGCCCCAGCGCCCGCAGCGTGGGGATGCCGGCGATCAGGTCCAGCAACCGGGCCTGCAGGGTCGTCATCGCGGAAAGCGCCGCCGCCGATCGGTCAGCGGTAGCCAGCCCGATCAGCACCATGAAGATCGGTATCAGTGGCAGCGTGATCGCCACGACCAGCACCGATTTCACGTCGTATGCCGCGATCACGGCGACCGTGGCCGGGGTCAGGACGGCGGCGAGCAGCAACGTCGGCAGGTAGCCGGTGAAGTAGGGGCGCAAGCCGTCCAGTCCGCGGGTGACCACGACGGCGGCGGCGTCGCGTTGCGCGGCGAGCTCACCGGGCTGCCTGGCGGTCACTGCCGCCAGCACCTGACCCGACAGGTCGGCGATGACGGCGCTGGCGCCCCGCTGGCCCAGCCGGGCCTGAAGCCACTGCGTCACCGCGCGGACGATCCAGAGCGCCAACAGGATTGACAACGGCCTCAGCCAGACGTGCAGACTCCGGGCCGACGGATCGCCGACCACGCGGGCGACGATGCCCGCCAACGCGATCGCCGAGCCGATCGCGCAGCCGGAGATCAGCACACCGCAGCCCACCGCGGCGACCAGATAGCGGCGCAGTGCCGGCGAAACTCGCCACAGTCTGGGGTCCAGTGGCGCACGGCTGGTGCGGTCCCTACCGCTCAGGACGCGCGCCTTGCCAGACCGATCGGCGCCGGTATCCGGTCGGCCGAGATCCGTTGCCGGAAAATCCAATACGACCAGGCTTGGTACACCACCGTGAGCGGGGCCATGAACGCCGTCACCCAGGTCATCACCTTGAGGGTGTAGTGGGTGGAGGAGACGTTGTAGATGGTCAGGCTCCATTGCCTGTTCAGCGTCGAAGGCACCAGGTTGGGATACAGCGAGCCGAAGAGCAGGATCACCACGGCCGCGACCACCAGCGCGACGCAGGTGAACGCCCAGCCGTCGGACCCGCGTCGCCACACCAGAAGCACCGCCGCCAGCTGCGCCAGCACCGCCGCGGCCAGCACCAGCCATGTCCAGTCTTTGCCATAAGCCAGTTGCGTCCAAAGTCCAAAGCCGGCAACCAATCCGGTGACCGGTAACGACAACCAAACCCCGAATCGGTACGCGTCGTCACGGATGGCGCCGGAGGTCTTCAGCGCGACGAACGCCGCTCCGTAAAACAGGAACAACCCGGCGGTGGCCAGGCCGCCCAAGATCGTGTACGCGTTGAGCACATCGGTGATCGACAGGTGAATGTGGCCGTCGGCGTCCACCGGGAGCCCTCGCACCAGGATCGCGAACGCGACACCCCACAAGACGGCCGGCAGCCACGACCCCGCCGCGATGCCGACATCGGCCCAGCCGCGCCATTTCGTGTCATCGATCTTGCCGCGCCACTCGATCGCCACGGCGCGCACGATCATGCCGAACAGGATCGCCAGCAGCGGCAGGTACAGCGTCGAGAACACGGACGCGTACCAGCCGGGGAAGGCGGCGAACATGGCTGCGCCGCCGACGATCAGCCAGACCTCGTTGCCATCCCAGACCGGTCCGATGGTGTTGAGGGCCGTACGGCGCAACGGTTCGGCCTCACCGATGCCGACGCGCGCGAACGGCTCCATCAACATGCCCACACCGAAGTCGAAGCCCTCGAGGATGAAGAAACCCAGGAACAGCACACCGATGATGCAAAACCACAACTCCTGCAGTCCCACCGTGTCAACTCCTTTCGGTGTCGGTTAGCCGTTAGTAGGCGAACGACAGCGGTGCCACCTCGTCATCGCTGGGCGCCTGCGGGGGAGCCGGTTCCGCGTCGTGCTCCAGCGGCCCCTCGACGACGTAGCGCTTGAGCAGGAAGAACCAGAGGACCGCGAGCACCGCGTAGACGAGCGTGAAGGTCACCAGGGACGTGATGACCATGCCGGGCACGTGATGCGACACCCCCTCGCGGACCGTCATCCGAATCAATTGGTCCCCATTGGGATTGGGTGCCACCACCCATGGCTGGCGGCCCATCTCGGTGAAAACCCAACCCGAGATGTTGGCCAGAAATGGCGTGGGGATGGTGAGCAGGGCGAACCAGGACACCCAGCGGCTCTTGGGAGTTCGCCCGCGACGGGTCACCCACAACACGGTCAGGGCGAACAACACCGGGATCGCCAGGAATCCGATCATCGCGCGGAAGGACCAGTAGGTGACGAACAGGTTGGGCCGGTAGTCGTCGGTTCCGAAGCGCTGCTGGTACTCCTGCTGTAGCTCGTCCACCCCGCGCAGCGTCACGCCGCTGAGTTTGCCTTCGGCCAGGAACGGCAGCACGTAATGCACCTTGATCACTTCGGCGACGCTGCCGCAGTTGTTGTGCGTGCCGATCGTCAGCACCGAGAAGTCGGGGTCGGTCTGCGTGTGGCACAAGGCCTCCGCCGAGGCCATCTTCATCGGCTGCTGGACGAACATCAGCTTGCCCTGCCGGTCACCGGTGAAGAACAAGCCGACCGTGGCGATCAGCACCACCCCGCATCCGAGGATGGCCGCGGGGCGAAACATGGTGCGGGCATCGGCTTGTGCTTCGGGGGTGGTGGACCCAGGCTTGCCTGAGCGCACCAGCCACCATGCGCTGACCGCGGCGACGAAGGTGCCCGCAACCAGCAGCGCTCCCATCACGGTGTGTGAAAACGCCGCTTGCGCAGTATTATTCGACAGCAGGGCGAAGATGTCGTTCAGCTCGGCGCGCCGCGTCGCCGGGTTGTAGTGCGCGCCGACCGGGTGCTGCATGAACGAGTTCGCCGCGATGATGAAGAACGCCGATGCGTTGACGCCGAACGCCACGATCCAGATGCAGGCCAGGTGGATGAGTTTCGGCAGCCGGCTCCAGCCGAAGATCCACAGGCCGATGAACGTGGATTCGAAGAAGAAGGCGAACAGCCCCTCCATCGCTAGTGGCGCACCGAAGATGTCGCCGACGAACTTGGAGTACTCACTCCAGTTCATCCCGAACTGAAATTCCTGGACGATCCCGGTCGCCACGCCGATGGCGAAGTTGATCAGAAACAGCTTGCCGAAGAATTTGGTCAGCCGGTACCAGGCGGTGTTACCGGTTGCCACCCATACCGTTTGCATGATGGCGAGCAGCGGCGCCAAGCCGATCGTGAGCGGCACGAAGATGAAGTGGTAGACGGTAGTGATACCGAACTGCCACCGCGAAATATCGACGACATTCATCTGTCATCTCCCGAGACTGCGGAGGCCCGATCAACGGCTACGACAGAGTGTAGTAGATGAGTCGGCGCCCGCGCTACCGGCGTCCTCCTCAGCTGGTGAGGGTTTTGGACGCCTTGCGGATTCCGAACGACGAAATGATCTCGAACACCCCGATGACCACGAACCAGGCGCCGACCACGATCGCGAGGGTGACGATCGATTGGAACGGTGACGCCAGGACGACGATGCCGGCGAGCAGGCTGATGACGCCGATGAAGATGTTCCAGCCCCGCCCCGGCAGGTGTGGGTCGCTGACGGCCGAAATCGTTGTGGCGACACCGCGGAAGATGAACCCGATGCCAATCCAGATGGCCAGCAGCAGGATTGCGTATCCCTGACCGAAATGGCGGAACGCCAGCAACGCCAGGATCAACGACGCCGCGCCACTGATGAACAGCAGGACCCGGCTGCCCGCCGAGACATGAAGCGAGAACGCGAAGATGACCTGCGCGACACCGGTTATCAACAGATAAACACCAAAGGCGACGGCGGCGACCAGGATGGAAATTCCCGGCCACGCCAGCACCAGGACACCGAGGGCAAGAGACAGAATTCCCGACAGCAGAGCGGATTTCCACAGATGCGGCAGCAGGCTTGGAACGGGATGGGGATGGGTTCCAGGAGAGCCAGGGGAGATAGTCATGGCCGAAGTCTGGCACAAACGCGGGCCGCGGTACAGGGACTTTGGTCAGACGTGGACCGTGCGTGGGTCTTCGGAACGCAGGTCGGTGGGTTCTTCGCCCGCCTTGCGGCCGATGAGATACCAGGTGCGCATCACGCCCTTGCCCTTTATTTCGATGCGGCCGCGCTCCTGCAGGACGAATTCGTGTTTGAGGCGCTCGTACATCGCCTCGGGCACCTGAATTCGGCCCACTGAATCGGTGGACTCCATCCGCGACGCGACGTTGACGGCGTCGCCCCACACGTCGTAGAAGAAGCGGCGCGAACCCACGACGCCGGCGACGACAGGTCCGCACGCCATGCCTATCCGCAGCGGGACGGCGTGGCCGTGCGGATCACTAAGTGCCGCTGCAACATTGGACATGTCGAGCGCGAAGTCGGCCAGAGCGAAGGCGTGATCCGGCCGTGCCCGCGGAACCCCGCTGACCACCATGTAGGAGTCGCCGCTGACCTTGATCTTCTCCAGGCCGTGTTTGTCCACCAGCTCGTCGAAGGCGCTGTACAGCCGGTCCAGGAACCGCACCAGGTCTGCCGGCGCCGTGCTGCTGGCGCGTTCGGTGAAACCGACGATGTCGGCGAACAGGACGGAGGCCTCGTCGTACTTGTCGGCGATGACGTTTCGCTCGGCACTCTTGAGACGCTCGGCGATGCTGCCCGGCAACATATTGGCCAGCAGCGCCTCAGAGCGCTGGTACTCGGATTCCATCACCGCCTCGGCGCGGGCGGTGTCGCGCAGGGCGAACCACAGCGTCACAACCACCATCACGACGCTGGAGATCGCGGTGACGACAAAGCCGGTCGACTGGACCCAGGCGGGCTGCAATCCGGTGTTGCGGGGGACCAGGAACTCAACGGCGATGATCAGGCCGGCGGCGACGGCCGCCAGCGCAGATGCCAACACGATGTGTTCGATCCCCAGCAACAGCACGACTATGCAGGCGCCCACCAGGAAGAAGAACTGAGCGCCCGCGCCGGTACCCACGTCCAGGCAGCTGGCGAAGACCGAGACGTAGGCCGCGACCAAAAAGGTGAGCGGAGCAATGAGTTCCCCGAATCGCTGCAACCAGGGAACCGCGGCGAAGACCATGGCGCCGACCACGTTGATCGTGCTGACCTGCCACAACCACGTTCCGCTGACGATCTGCACGACGACAAAGCTCACGCTCACCATCACGGCCAGCCATGCGGCGATGGTGAGTATCCGGGCCCGGCGCGCCGCGCTGTCGGCGTAGTGCTGACTGCGGGCGCGTGACTGCGCGCGCGCCGCGGCCACGCAGTCCGGGCGCTTCGACGAGCCGTCTGGCCATCTCGGTGGGGCACCACACTTCTTGGCCGCCACGGGAGTAAGCCTAACCGCTGGGCAGGGAACTTTGTCGAGTGCGGCATCAAATTGCCGTTTTCGCTTCCGTAAGTTCGCAAGTCTGATAACAACTTTGTTATCGGGTTGTAATCGGGTTTGCGCATGGTTCGATTTGGTTATTTAACACGTGTTCGGCGGGGCTGCTGGATACGTGTTCGCCTCGACTAAGGGGTGCCTGATGGCGGGTCTTAAAAGATTCCTGCTTGCGTTAATCCTGGCTCTCGCCGCCGTGCTCATGGACGGCTGTAGTGCCGCCTGTAGCGAGCCGAGTTGGCTACTCCGGGTCGCCGGCGACTCCATCGGCAACGATGCAACGGGGCTGAATGTCTCTGCGTCAGACCAGGTCTGCATCACCCGATCATTCAGCGACTGATCCGGCTACATCTGTCGGGCGGTGGCCTCGCTCGGTTCGAGAGTTCACCCGGGGTCGGGGTATGGACGGGGCGTCGGGCTCTTTTACCCACTTGATGGACGCCGTTGCCGGCTGCTTTTTTGTCGCGGTCTGCGCGCGTGCCGGAAAATTGGATGAATTCATCGGCATCTATTGCGCTTTTGCTAATGCGATGTTGCAGCTTAATTGCGTGCAGTTTATTAAAAGGGGATAATCCATACCGTCAGAACGTGTTTTAGGCGAATAGCAGACCGCTGGGTTTGTCCGTGCCCCTGGTGTGTCAACTTCGGTACCGAAACACGTCCGTCTGGGGCGTCGACATGGCCGCTCGGGATGCTGGGCCGGGACACCGCGCACGGCTTCGAAGTGACACGCATCAGGTCCCGTATCGCCGTAGGCCCGACAGGGCAGGCGTTTGCCAACCTTCAGGGGTGCGTGGTGCCCTCGGTGAGATTCGAACTCACACTGGACGGGTTTTGAATCCGTTTCCTCTGCCAGTTGGGATACGAGGGCGTGCGGCCTCTTACCTTAGAGGCAGCCTCCCACCATAGAGGATCAGGAGTGCTCAACTGCCTCACCGCCCCCGAGGTCGCTGGTCTGAGGCGTTCACGACACAATATGCGTCATGACAGGCCCCACGACCGACACCGATACCGACGCCGCTGTGCCGCGCCGGGTCCTGATCGCTGAAGACGAAGCGCTCATCCGCATGGATCTCGCCGAGATGCTCCGAGAGGAGGGGTACGAGATCGTCGGGGAGGCCGGCGACGGACAGGAAGCCGTCGAGCTGGCCGAGCTCCATCAGCCGGATCTGGTGATCATGGATGTGAAGATGCCGCGCCGCGACGGCATCGACGCGGCCTCGGAGATAGCCAGCAAGCGCATCGCCCCGATCGTCGTGCTGACCGCGTTCAGCCAGCGCGATTTGGTGGAGCGGGCGCGCGACGCCGGGGCGATGGCCTATCTGGTGAAGCCGTTCACCATCAGCGACCTCATTCCGGCCATCGAATTGGCCGTCAGCCGCTTCGGTGAGATCGCCGAGCTCGAACGCGAGGTGGCCTCGTTGTCCGACCGGCTGGAGACCCGCAAGCTCGTCGAGCGCGCGAAAGGCCTGCTGCAAAGCGAACAGGGGATGACCGAGCCCGAGGCCTTCAAGTGGATTCAACGGGCCGCGATGGACCGCAGGACCACGATGAAGCGGGTGGCCGAAGTCGTCCTGGAGACCCTGGACCCGCAGAAGGACGCCTAGCCGTCGACCGTTGAGCCGGTCGAGTGTGAACCCGCGGCGTTGAGTGTGAACTGAGTGCGACGACACGCCGACGACAGCCGCCGTGGCTTCACACTCAAAGCCGCGGCGTCACAGTGGCGGCCAAGACGGCCGTAATCGCGTGAGGCCGTAGGCCCTAGCGGGCGACGATCACCGACGAGCCGTGGCCGAACAAGCCCTGGTTGGCGGTGACGCCCACGGTCGCGTTCTCCACCTGCCGGCCGGTGGCCTGACCGCGTAGCTGCCAGGTCAACTCGCAGACCTGGGCGATCGCCTGCGCGGGAATCGCCTCACCGAAGCACGCCAGACCGCCCGACGGGTTGACCGGAACCCGGCCGCCGATCGCGGTCGCACCGCTGCGCAACAGCTGCTCGGCTTCACCTTTGGGGCACAACCCCAGGTGCTCGTACCAGTCGAGCTCCAGCGCGGTGGACAGATCGTAGACCTCGGCCATGCTCACGTCCTCGGGCCCGATGCCCGCCTCGGCGTAGGCCGCGTCGAGGATCTGATCCTTGAACACCCGATCGGGCCCGGGCACCACCGCGGTGGAATCCGTTGCGATGTCCGGTAATTCGGGCAGGTGCTGCGGGTACTGCGGCGTGACCGTGCTGACCGCGCGCACCGACGGCACACCCTCGAGCGAGCCCAGGTGCCTGCGGGCGAACTCGGCGCTGGCCACGATCAGCGCCGCGGCGCCGTCGGAGGTGGCGCAGATGTCGAGCTGCCGCAGCGGGTCGGACACCACCGGGCTGGCCAACACGTCCTCGACCGAAGATTCCTTGCGGTAGCGGGCATTCGGATTCTGCAGACCGTGCTGGGAGTTCTTCACCTTCACCGCAGCGAAGTCCTCGGACGTCGCGCCGTACAGGTCCATCCGGCGCCGCGCGAGCAGCGCGAAGTACACCGGGTTCATCGCGCCGATCAAGTGGAACCGCTGCCAGTCCGGGTCGTTCTTGCGCTCACCGCCGACCGGGGCGAACGCCCCCTTCGGCGTGGTGTCGGCGCCGATCACCAGTGCGACGTCGCAGAAGCCGGCCAGGATGTGGGCGCGGGCGCTCTGCAGCGCCTGCGAACCGCTGGCACACGCGGCGTAGCTGGAGCTGACCGGCACGCCGTTCCAGCCCAGCTTCTGCGCGAACGTGGACCCCGCGATGAAGCCCGGGTAGCCGTTGCGGATGGTGTCGGCGCCGGCGACCAGCTGGATCTGCTGCCAGTCCAGCCCCGCCTCGGCCAGCGCGGCGCGCGCGGCGACCACGCCGTATTCGGTGAAGTCGCGTCCCCATTTGCCCCACGGGTGCATCCCGGCCCCAAGGATGTAGAGCGGTTCGGGCGTGCTCATGAGGCTCCTCATTTGCGCCACTCCTCCTCATTGCTTCGCGCTGCATCGTCGCCGGCGCGCCTCCAGGCGTGCACGATGCGCTCGACGCCGTCGTCGTCGGTGAACAGTGGCATCGTGGTCAGTTCCATCTCCATGCCGACCTTCAGGTCTGCTGCCAGCGTGCCCTCGACCACCTTGCCGAGCACGATGATGCCCTCATGGGCCAATTCCACCGCGGCAATGGCGAACGGCTCGAACGGGTCCGCCGCCGGGTAGGGCGCAGGTGGCGGGTACCGGTTTTCGGTGTAGCTCCACAGCGTTCCGCGGGTCGACAAAGCGACGGACTCTAAGGTGTCGCTGGCGCAGGCCGGGTTGGGGCAGTTGTTCTCCCGCGGCGGAAAGACGTAGGTCCCGCACTCGGGGCACTTGCTGCCGATCAGACGGGGATTTCCGGCGTCATCGGTGGCGAACCATCCATCGATCGCGGGTTCTTGACTGGTGACCTCTGGCACTGGGCCAGACTACCCAGCCCAAACCCAAAACTGAAACGTGTTGCAGTTCTGCTGGTGGCACGGTTGGGCCGCCCGGTTCGTCACACCGGGTGCCTAGAGTGAGATCCGTGCCCGCCACGAAGACCCCTACCAAGCCCAGCGAGGGACAGACCGCGCCGACGCTCATGCTGCTCGACGGCAACTCGCTGGCGTTCCGGGCGTTCTATGCGCTGCCCGCCGAGAACTTCAAGACCCGCAGCGGGCTGACCACCAACGCGGTCTACGGCTTCACCGCCATGTTGATCAACCTGCTGCGCGACGAGGCCCCGACCCACATTGCCGCGGCGTTCGACGTGTCTCGGCAGACCTTCCGCTCCGAGCGCTATCCGGAGTACAAGGCCAATCGGTCGGCGACGCCGGACGAGTTTCGTGGCCAGATCGACATCACCAAGGAAGTCCTGGCGGCGCTGGGCATCACCGTGCTCGCCGAGGAGGGTTTCGAGGCCGACGATCTCATCGCCACCCTGGCCACGCAGGCCGAAAAGGAGGGCTACCGCGTACTGGTGGTCACCGGAGACCGCGACTCGCTGCAGTTGGTCAGCGACAGTGTGACGGTGCTGTATCCCCGCAAGGGGGTCAGCGAATTGACCCGCTTCACCCCGGATGCGGTCGTCGAGAAGTACGGGCTGACGCCCCGGCAGTACCCCGACTTCGCCGCCCTGCGCGGCGACCCCAGCGACAACCTGCCCGGCATCCCGGGCGTGGGGGAGAAGACAGCCTCCAAGTGGATCGGCGAATACGGGTCGCTGCAGGGGCTGGTCGACAACGTCGACTCGGTGCGCGGCAAGGTCGGCGACGCGCTGCGCGAGCATCTGGCCAGCGTCATCCGCAACCGCGAGCTGACCGATCTCGTCAAAGACGTGCCGCTGGCCCAAACCCCGGACACGCTGCGGCTGCAGCCGTGGGATCGCGACCAGATCCACCGGCTCTTCGATGACCTGGAGTTCCGGGTGCTGCGGGACCGCCTGTTCGAGACCCTTGCCGCGGTGGAGCCCGAGGTCGACGAGGGTTTCGACGTGCGCGGCGGGGCCCTGCAAGCCGGCGAGCTGGCGGTGTGGCTGGCCGAGCACAGCTCGGGAAAGCGGTTCGGCCTGGCCGTCGTCGGTACCCATCTGGCCTACGACGCCGACGCCACCGCGCTGGCCATCGTGTCCGCCGACGGCGAGGGCCGCTACATCGACACCGCGACGCTGGATCCCGAAGACGAAGCGGCGCTGGCGTCGTGGCTGGCCGACCCCGGCCCGCCCAAGGCGCTGCACGAAGCCAAGCTCGCGATGCACGACCTGGCCGGGCGGGGCTGGACGCTGGCCGGCGTCACCTCCGACACCGCACTGGCGGCCTACCTGGTGCGCCCCGGTCAGCGCAGCTTCTCCCTCGACGACCTTTCGCTGCGCTACCTGCGCCGCGAATTGCGCGCCGAAAACCCTGAGCAACAACAGCTTTCGCTGCTCGACGACACCGAGGGCACCGACGACCAGGCGGTGCAGACGCTGATCCTGCGCGCTGTGGCGGTGCTGGATCTGGCCGACGCGCTGGACGAGGAGCTGGCCCGCATCAACTCCACGTCGCTGTTGGGCGGCATGGAGCTGCCGGTGCAGGCGGTGCTGGCAGGCATGGAAAACGCCGGCATCGCAGTCGATTTGGACTTGCTGGGCGAGTTGCAAAGCGATTTCGCCCATCAGATCCGCGACGCGGCCGAGGCGGCGTACGCGGTGATCGGCAAGCAAATCAACCTTGGCTCGCCAAAACAGTTGCAGGCGGTGCTTTTCGACGAGCTGGAGATGCCGAAGACCAAGCGCACCAAGACCGGTTACACCACCGACGCGGACGCCCTGCAGTCGCTGTTCGACAAGACCGGCCATCCGTTCCTGCAGCATCTGCTGGCCCACCGCGACGCGACCCGGCTCAAAGTCACCGTCGACGGATTGCTGAATTCGGTGGCCTCGGACGGGCGCATCCACACCACGTTCAACCAAACCATCGCGGCGACGGGCCGGCTGTCGTCGACCGAGCCGAACCTGCAGAACATCCCGATCCGCACCGAGGCGGGCCGGCGGATCCGCGACGCGTTTGTCGTCGGCGACGGCTACAGCGAGCTGATGACCGCCGACTACAGCCAGATCGAGATGCGGATCATGGCCCACCTGTCCAAGGACGAGGGCCTGATCGAGGCGTTCAACACCGGGGAGGACCTGCACTCGTTCGTCGCGTCGCGGGCGTTCGGCGTGCCAATCGAGGAGGTCACCTCGGAGCTGCGCCGCCGGGTCAAAGCCATGTCCTACGGGCTGGCGTACGGGTTGAGCGCGTACGGGCTGTCGCAGCAGCTGAAGATCTCCACCGAGGAAGCCAAGGAGCAGATGGAGGCCTACTTCGCCCGGTTCGGCGGCGTGCGCGACTATCTGATGAACGTCGTGGACCAGGCCCGCAAGGACGGCTATACGTCGACGGTCTTCGGGCGTCGGCGCTACCTCCCCGAACTCGACAGCAGCAACCGTCAGGTGCGCGAGGCCGCCGAGCGGGCCGCGCTCAACGCGCCGATCCAGGGCAGCGCGGCCGACATCATCAAGGTGGCGATGCTCGAAGTCGACAAGGCGATCAAAGACGCCGGGCTTTCGTCCCGGATGCTGCTGCAGGTGCACGACGAGCTGCTGTTCGAGGTCGCGCCCGGCGAGCGGGAACAGCTCGAAGCGCTGGCACGCGACAAGATGGGCGGCGCCTACCCGCTCGACGTGCCGCTGGAGGTGTCGGTGGGCTACGGCCGCTCGTGGGACGCCGCCGCGCATTAGCGTCGCGATCCGGCCGGTGCCGCGCACCGCGGGGGTGTATCGGCTGCTCACACGGTCGCCGGGGGAGGCGGCGCGGCAAAAAGTCACCGGAAAGTCGCCGTGGCGTCACCCACGCGGCAACCGGTATGCCAGAGTCGACGGCGCTGAGTTTGGCCAGCGTGTGCCTAGTCGAGTAGCCTCGACAGGTAAATCCAAGAATTGTCCCTACGACCCAACCTGTCCGGAGCAACCCAACAATATGCCGAGTCCCGCCGTCACCTCGCCGCAAGTAGCCGTCAACGACATTGGCTCGAGCGAGGATTTTCTCGCCGCAATAGACAAAACGATCAAGTACTTCAACGATGGCGACATCGTCGAGGGCACGATCGTCAAAGTGGACCGGGACGAGGTGCTCCTCGATATCGGCTACAAGACCGAAGGGGTCATCCCCGCCCGCGAGCTCTCCATCAAGCACGATGTCGACCCCAACGAGGTCGTTTCCGTCGGTGATGAGGTCGAAGCCCTGGTTCTCACCAAGGAGGACAAAGAGGGCCGCCTGATCCTGTCCAAGAAGCGCGCGCAGTACGAGCGCGCCTGGGGCACCATCGAGGCGCTCAAGGAGAAGGACGAGGCCGTCAAGGGGACCGTCATCGAGGTGGTCAAGGGTGGCCTGATCCTCGATATCGGGTTGCGCGGCTTCCTGCCCGCCTCGCTGGTCGAGATGCGCCGCGTCCGCGATCTGCAGCCGTACATCGGCAAGGAGATCGAGGCCAAGATCATCGAGCTGGACAAGAACCGCAACAACGTGGTGCTGTCACGGCGCGCCTGGCTCGAGCAGACCCAGTCCGAGGTGCGCAGCGAGTTCCTCAACCAGCTGCAGAAGGGCGCCATCCGCAAGGGTGTCGTCTCCTCCATCGTCAACTTCGGCGCGTTCGTCGACCTCGGCGGTGTGGACGGCCTGGTGCACGTCTCCGAGCTGTCCTGGAAGCACATCGACCACCCGTCCGAGGTCGTGCAGGTCGGCGACGAGGTCACCGTCGAGGTGCTCGACGTCGACATGGACCGCGAACGGGTTTCGTTGTCGCTGAAGGCGACTCAGGAAGACCCGTGGCGCCACTTCGCCCGCACCCACGCCATCGGCCAGATCGTGCCGGGCAAGGTCACCAAGCTGGTTCCGTTCGGTGCGTTCGTGCGCGTCGAGGAGGGCATCGAGGGCCTGGTGCACATCTCCGAGCTGGCCGAGCGCCACGTGGAGGTCCCCGATCAGGTGGTCGCCGTCGGCGACGACGCGATGGTCAAGGTGATCGACATCGACCTGGAGCGTCGCCGGATCTCGTTGTCGCTCAAGCAGGCCAACGAGGATTACACCGACGAGTTCGACCCGGCGAAGTACGGCATGGCCGACAGCTACGACGAGCAGGGCAACTACATCTTCCCCGAGGGCTTCGACTCCGAGACCAATGAATGGCTCGAGGGCTTCGAGAAGCAGCGCGCCGAGTGGGAGGCCCGCTACGCCGAGGCCGAGCGCCGGCACAAGATGCACACCGCGCAGATGGAGAAGTTCGCCGCGGCCGAGGCTGCCGGGCACGCCGAGCAGTCGCCGGGCAACGGCGGTGCGCGTGAGGAGAAGGCGGGCGGATCGCTGGCCAGCGATGCCCAATTGGCCGCTCTGCGGGAGAAACTCGCCGGCAACGCGTGACGTTTTCCTGACCACGTCATGCTGCGGATCGGGCTGACTGGTGGCATCGGCGCCGGCAAGTCGGCGCTGTCGTCCACATTCGCGCAATGCGGCGCCGTCATCGTCGACGGGGACGTCATCGCGCGCGAGGTGGTTCAGCCGGGCACCGAGGGGCTGGCGGCGCTGGTGGAGGCGTTCGGCAGCGATATCCTGCTGCCGGACGGATCGCTGGATCGACCAGCATTGGCCGCCAAGGCTTTTCGCGACGACGAGGCACGCAAGACGCTAAACGGGATTGTCCACCCGCTGGTGGGCAATCGCCGTTCGGAGATCATCGCCTCGGTGCCCGAGGATTCCGTTGTGGTCGAGGACATTCCGCTGCTGGTGGAGTCCGGGATGGCGCCGCTGTTCCCGCTCGTCGTCATCGTCTACGCCGACGTCGAGGTGCGGCTGCGGCGGCTGGTCGATCAACGCGGCATGCCCGAAGAGGACGCCCGCGCCAGGATCGCCGCGCAGGCCAGCGATGAGCAGCGCCGCGCCGTCGCCGACATCTGGGTGGACAACTCCGGCAGCCCGGAGGAGTTGGTGCAACGGGCCCACGATCTGTGGGACAACCGGATACTGCCGTTCGCGCGCAACCTGAGCGCGCGGCGCACCGCCCCGGCCCCGGCCCGGCTGGTGCCGCCCGACCCGAGTTGGGCGGATCAGGCGCAGCGAATCCTCAACCGCCTCAAGACAAGCTGCGGTCACCGGGCGTTGCGCGTCGACCACATCGGCTCGACGGCGGTGCCGGACCTTCCGGCCAAGGATGTCATCGACATGCAGATCACCGTCGAATCCCTGGCCGTCGCCGACGAACTCGCCGAGCCGCTGCTGTCCGCCGGTTACCCTCGCATCGAGCACATCGCCGAAGACGTCGCCAAGGACGATGCCCGCAGTACCGTCGACGGCTACGACCACAAGGATGATCCGGCGTTGTGGTTCAAGCGGATTCACGCTTCGGCCGATCCCGGTCGGCCCACCAATGTGCATATCCGCGTTGACGGTTGGCCCAACCAGCAGTTCGCCCTGCTGTTCGTGGACTGGCTGACGGCCAACCCCGACGCCCGCGCCGACTATCTGAACGTCAAGCGCGCCGCCGAAAAGAGCGGTGGCGGAGACACCGCGGCCTACCTCGAGGTCAAAGAGCCGTGGGTGCTCGACGCCTACCGGCGGGCCTGGGAGTGGGCCGACTCGACCGGCTGGAAGCCCCTAGGGCATCGGCGCGCCGCAGGTTAGCGCCCCGTTGTTAGGATCGGTGTTACCGGCCACCGGTCTGACCATCTGGTCGGACTGGACGAAAACGTTGTCGTCGGCGTCGATCTCGCAGTGCACATTGGCCGCGTACGGGAAATGAAGCACGATCCGCAGGCCGGCTTGCGCGGGGTCGGGTAGCACGGTGTTGGCCTCGAAAACGTTGCCGGGCATGGAAGGCAGGTTGGTGGTGTTCGTCTGGCCGCCGTTGATGATGAAGGCGGCCTGGCTGCCGGTCGTCAGCGCGTCGATCCGGGCGCGGTAGGTGATGTTGTGCAGATCCGCCCGTGCCGGCGCCGGATTCGGCAGGAAGCCGGCGGCGACGACCATCACCGCGACGATCGGCAGTAGCCTGCGGCCTGTGCAGCTCATAGTCGCTGACATTACAACCAGCGTTATTTTCGAACCAGGTGGTTTGCGTTACGGCTGGCAGCGTGGACACCACAGCGTCGTGCGGCCATTCACCGCGGAGTGTTGAAGGCGGGTGCCGCAGCGTGGGCAGTGCGGGTCCGGTTCGTCACGCGCCCCGGTGAGCCAGCGCGCCAAACCCGGCACCCGGCCGTGTCGCACCGCGGTGCCCAGCACCTGCGTCATCGCCCGATGCAAGCCCTTCACGTCGTCGTCGTCCAATTCCGCAACCGTGCGGGTGGGCCGTATCCTGGCCCGCCAGCAGATTTCGTCAGCCAGCAGATTGCCCAGCCCGGCGATCACCGACTGGTCCGTGAGCGTCGGCTTCAGCCGACCCTTCCGCCCAGTGAGGGCGTCGCGGAAGTCTCGCAGGCCAAGCCCCAGCGCGTCGGGCCCCTGTGGGCCGGTGATCTGTGCGAGGTCGTCCTCGTTGCCGGCCAACCACACCCCGCGCAGCTTGCGCAGGTCGGCGTAGCGCAGTTCGCCTTTGTCGAGCGACACCACCAGCCGTTCATACTTCTCCGGCTGGGCGCCCGCGGCGGCGAAGTACGGGTGCCCGGTCATGCCGCTGTGAATCACCAGCGCCGGACCGTCGGTGGGCAGGATCAGCCATTTGCCGTGCCGGCGCGGTGCCCTGAAGCGGCGGCCGGTGAGGCGACGGGTGAGCGTGGTGGCGGAGGCGTTGCGCAGAATTCCCGGGTCGTGAACCCGCACCCGCTCAATCCGGCGTCGTGGCAGTGTGTTCGCCAACTGACGCCGGAATCCTTCCACGTCGGGAAGTTCAGGCACGGGATGCCGCCAGCCGCTTCATCGGACCCGTCAGCGAGCGGGCATGCCGAGACATGTTTGCCCACGGATCGGGTTGTCCGGCAAGTCGTTTGGAAATATCGCGGATGGTGAACCGGTCGGCGCGCAGTCGCCGAGTGTCCAGCTCCTCCCACTCCAGCGGCGTCGCCACCGGGGCGCCCGCGCGGGCCCGCACCGAATACGGTGCCACCGCGGTCTGCGCGTACGCGTTTCGCATGATGTCCAGATACACCCGCCCGCCGCGCTTGTCCTTGCGCGCCTCTACGGTGCGGTGTCCGGGGTCGTCGGCGACCACCACTTCGGCTACGCCCCGGGCGAATTGGCGCGCGCTGTCGAAGTCGGTGTCGGCCCGCAGCGGCACCACGACGTGCAGCCCGCGCGATCCGGTGGTCTGAAGGTAATGTGCCAGCCCGAGGTCGTGCAGCACCCCGGCGGTGGCGCGAGCCGTCGCCCGCACCACCGCGAAGTCGCTGTCGGACGGGTCGAGGTCGAAGACCAGCCGGTCCGGCTTGTCGAGATGCTCTCGCCGCGACTGCCACGCATGCAGCGTGATGGCGTTCTGACTGGCCAGCCACCGCAACGCCTCCCGGCGTTCTGCCACCGCGTGCACCACGGTTCCGCCCTCTTTGGTGACCTGGACACGGCCCATCCACTCCGGCAGCGCGTCGGCGTAATCCTGCTGGAGGAACCCGGTTTCACCGATGCCGCGGGGAAACCTCTGCACGTTGAGCGGTCGGCCCCGCAGGTGCGGCAGCATGGTGTCGGCCACTTCGGTGTAGTAGGCGACCAGATCGGCCTTTGTGGTCCCATCGGCCGGAAACAGGACCCGGTCCGGGTGGGTGATCTCGACGCCGCTCGAGGGCATGCGAAGGGCATACCCGCCGTCGGATCGAGGAAACTGCTAGCGTTCGCGCCACGTCAGCTCGATGCCGTGGTGCGCCAGCCACCGCGACAGGTCATAGCCGTTGCGGGCCAACCCGTCGACCGCGGCGACGGCGCGTCGGACCGCCCGCTCGGCGGCCTCCGGACTCAGCAGGCCGTGGCGCACGGCATCCAGCAGCTCGTCGACATCGGTGAGTTCCGCTCCGGCGCCGGTGCGCACTTCGATATCCAGGTAATGGTCTTCGGAATGCCACACGTCGGGACCGGGTAGGTATTCGCCCACATCCAGATACTGGTCATGGTCGCGCTCGTGCCCGGGATTGAAGTGAAAGACCGTGGCGCGCAAGCCCAGCGACGGCAGCAGCCACGACTCGAGGTAGTGGAACTGCGCGCGACCGGGAGTGGGGCGGGCGACGTAGAGGCCCCACGGATGCACCGCGTACTCGTCGACGGCCCGCACGATGCCCTTGGGATCGGTGTTCGTGCGGGCCAGCAGGTGGAACGTCTCGTGCTTGGGCGGGTGAATGAGGTCACCCTACCGCTGCCGGGCTATTCCTTAACGGCGCAACCGGATCTTCCATCGCACGAAGCCGGCGTAGAAGAGCGACAGCGCGGCCAGCATGCCCATGTCGAGCAGCCAGATCTTCGAGGTGTGTTGCCAGAACCGATCCTGGGAGAGCAGAGAATCGGGCACCAGGTGCCGCAGGTCCACCGTCGACGATGCCGCGGCGTAGCCCCAGCGCGCCGGCATCGCCCACGACAACTGGTTCAAACCGAGCCGGCCGGTGACCGGGACCATCCCGCCGCACAGCACCAGCTGCGCCATCACCGTCACCACGAACAGTGGCATGATCTGCTCGCTGGACCGAACCAGCGACGAAATCGCCAGGCCCAGAATGGCCGAGGCGACGCACGTCGCCGCCACGGTGGCGAACAGTTCGACGGTGGCCCCGACGGTCGAGTGGCCGAACAGCACACCGCCGCGCGTCGGGGCGCTCTTGCCGATCACCACGATCGCGGTGACGATCGCCGACTGCAGTATCGCGAACCCGCAGAACACCGCGCTCTTGGCGAGCAGGTAGGCGGTGGTGGACAAGCCCACCGCCTGCTCGCGCTGGAAGATGGCACGCTCGCCGACCAGGTCGCGAATTGTCAAGGCGGTGCCCATGAATGCCGCGGCCGGCATCAGCAGGGCCAGTATCTGCGCGGCCTCGTCGGGTGTGCCCGCGTTGGGCGCCGGAACGTGAAATCCATTGCTGCCCGGAACCGTCAGGGACAGCGAGCCCAGGATGAACGGCAGCAGCGCCAGAAAGACGAAGTAGGCGCGGTCGGCGATCACCAGCCGGACCTGGCGGCGGGCGATCGTCGAGATCTGGCGCCGCACGCTGGTGTGCACCGGTTCGCCGAGGCTGCTCGGCGCGTCTGTCTTGTCCGGCAGGTACTTCTGGGGCCGCTTCTGGGCCTCGTTTTGTTCCAGGAAGCGGCGGTTGGCTTCCTCCGGGTCGGCACCGACCTGGGTGAAGATCTTCGCCCAGTTGGTGGTGCCCATCGCCCCACCGATCCGGTCGGGCGAGCCGCAGTAGGCCGTCTTGCCCCCGGGGGCCATCAGCAACACCTGGTCGCACACGTCCAGGTAGGACAGCGAGTGCGTCACCACCAGCACGACACGACCGGCGTCGGCCAGCTGGCGCAGCATCGTCATGACCTGCAAGTCCAGCGCCGGATCCAAACCCGAGGTCGGCTCGTCGAGGATCAGCAGCGACGGCCCGGTCAACAGCTCGAGCGCCACCGAGGCGCGTTTGCGCTGCCCGCCGGACAGCTTCTCGACCCGGGTGTCGGCATGCTTGGTCAGGTCGAGTTCCTCGAGCACCTGGGCGACGACCCTCGCGCGGTCCGCTTTGCCGGTGTCGGGCGGCAGCCGCAGCTCGGCGGCGTAGCCCAGCGCCTGGTTGATGGTCAGCTGGCGATGCACCACGTCGTCTTGCGGCACGATGCCGATCCTGCTGCGCAGCGACGCGTACTCGGCGTGAATGTTGTGGCCCTCGAACGTCACCGAGCCCGAGGTCGGGGTGGTGTAGCCGGCGATGAGCCGGGCTAGCGTGCTCTTCCCGGCGCCCGAGCCGCCGATCACGGCGGTCAGCGTGCCGGGGCGCGCGGTCAGCGAGATGTCGTCCAGCAGCTGTTTGCCATTGTCGACGACGTAGGAGACGTTGCGCACCTCGAGACCGCCGGTGCGGGTGGCGGCGTCGCCGTGCTCGGTCAGGGTGCCGTCGCGGAACACCAGGTCGACGTTGCCGATGGTGACGATGTCGTTCTCGGACAGGATGGCCGACCCGACCCGGGTGCCGTTGACGAACGTTCCGTTGACGCTGTTGTCCCGGATCTCCGCGCCTAGCTGGGTGGGCACCAGGGTGGCGTGCTGGCGTGACGCCAGGACGTCGGAGACGACGATGTCGTTCTCGGCGGCACGGCCGATCGTCATGGCGCCGGCCGTGCCCGCTGCCGACGACGCGCGCGGCGAGAGCAATTTCACAAAACGTGTCGCCAGGTTCGACACGTCGGCCGTCTTGGCGTCGATCACGGTGAATTCGGCTGCGGGCGTTGGCGATGGCTGGGCCGGTGCACCGGTTTCGCTCGGGGCGGGCGGTGTGACCTGCAACCTTGCCGGCGAGCCGGGGTCGATAACGGTCAGCGGCTCGGGTGGCGTGCCTCGCGGCGCCGGCGGTGGCGGCGTGCGGGGCGGCGGCGCCTGGCGGGGCGGCACCGCGGGCTGTCGCGGCGGTGCGTTCGGCGGTCTCGCCGGCTGCCGGGGTGGCACGGGGCGCGACGGCGCCGCCTGCGGACCGCCGCGGGCCGGGCCCCTGTTCTGGTTGCCGGGGCGGCCCTGCGGGGGCCGTGTCGGATTGGTTTGCTCGGCAAGCGCGGACCACACCACGGTCGGCGGTCCGGAATCGTGGCTTGGCCGGGGCCGGGGCGGATGGCCGGCATGCCCCTGCTGGGGTCCGATCGCAAAGGTCAGGCGGGGACCCTGAGGGTTCCCAATGTGAATGCTCTGGCCGTCGTGAATGTCGACGACGGGCATCCGGTAGCCGTTGAGGTAGGTCCCGTTCAGCGAGCCATTGTCGATTGCCAGCCAACGGCCTTGATCGAACCGCAGGATCAGATGCGCGCGTGAGATTCGCGGATCGGCGATGTGCACATCGGCCTGCGCGTCGCGTCCGACGACCACCTCGTGGCCGGCCGCGAAGGATCGTTGGGACCCGTCATGCCGAATTGTCAGGATGGGCGGGGCGGGTCGAGTCACTACTCAAGTATCGGCCCGCGTAGGCAGTGCGCTCTATTGGACCCAGCTGTGACTTCGCTTTGTTTCGATTCGGCCACTCATAACGCTTTCATAGCCTGCTGCGACGAATCGCCTACTGCGGTGCGGCATTATTCGAACGGGAGGAGTGCAATCTTCGATTGTGTCCGCGCGCCGAGCACAGCGTTGTGCCGGCGGACGGCGAGACGAGCAGAGGGCCCAATCGCGATGCGCCTGCCCGCGGTGTGCGATCCGCATCACATTGCGGCGACACCTGGGCGGTGCCGGGAAACGAGGGGGCAAGGCATTGATGAACGAGCACAAGGGAACTACCCGACGCATCGGCGCCGGGCGACGACTGCTGAGCAATCCGCGACAAGCCCGTGCGGCGTTGCGCGCGGGTTTTCACTCGTTGCCCGCCATGCCCATCGGGCAGCTCTTCCGCCGGATACCACCGGTCGATTCCGCCCCGAGCATGGAACCCGCTGTGGCGCAACAGCACAGCGAGCCCAGTGGGTCACGCCTCGCGGTAGGCAACGGTGCGTCATTCGCCGGCTACACGATTTTGCGGCAGCTGGGCGCCGGCGGCATGGCCGAGGTGTATCTGGCGCTGCATCCCCGGCTGCCGCGCCGCGACGTGATCAAGGTCCTCGCCGAGGCGGTGACCACCGACCCCGAGTTTCGCGAAAGGTTCAACCGGGAGGCCGATCTCGCGGCCACGCTGTGGCACCCGCACATCGTCGGTGTGCACGACCGGGGTGAGTTCAACGGGCATCTGTGGATCTCGATGGACTATGTCGAGGGCACGGATGCCTCGCGGCTGGTCAAGGAGAACTACGCCGAGGGGATGCCGATCCACGAGGTGTGCGCCATCGTGCAAGCGGTGGCGGGCGCGCTGGACTACGCCCACGACCGCGGTCTGCTGCACCGTGACGTCAAGCCCGCCAATATCCTGCTCACCCACCCCGAAGAGGGGGAGCGTCGAATCCTGTTGGCGGACTTCGGTGTGGCGCGCCACCTGGGCGACATCAGCGGGATCACCGAAACCAACGTCGCGGTCGGAACGGTGGCCTACGCCGCGCCCGAGCAGCTGACGGGTTCCCCCATCGACGGCCGGGCGGACCAATACGCTTTGGCCGCAACCGCTTTCCACCTTCTCACCGGGGCGCCGCCGTTTCAGCACTCGAATCCGATCGCGGTGATCAGCCAGCACCTGCACGAGGACCCGCCCCGGCTCAGCGACTTTCGTCCGGATCTGGCCGAGCTCGACGAGGTGTTCTGCCGGGCCCTTTCCAAGCGGCCCGAGGACCGATTCGAGCGCTGCCGCGCATTCGCCGCCGCCGTCAGCGAGCCGTTCGGCGGAGTCCCCGAAGCCGGTCGCGGTGCTGGGCCGCGCGCCGCCGTATCGCCGCCGCATCGCCGGCGCGGACCCGGGGGCGTCATTGTCGTTCTGAGTCATCGGTTTTCGTCAAAAACCCGGTGGGCAACCGCGCTGGTGTGTGCCGTGCTCATCGCAGTCGCGGCGACCTGGTCGCTGCTCTACTCCTTCCAGCCCGACACGCCGCCGGCCAACCCCGCGCTCGCGTCGAAACCGTCCGTCCCGGCCCCCAGCGCCGCACCCACCGCGGGGGGACCGGTGCTGAACGGGACGTACAAGCTCGACTACGACCAGACCAAGCGCACCACCAACGGCATCTCGATCCGGCACGCCGGGGCCGCCACCAGCTGGTGGGCCTTCCGGTCGGTGTGCACCACCAACGGATGTGCGGCCACCGGGACCCAGCTGGACGATGCCACCCATCAGGTGGCGAACACCACCGACGGGGGCCAGACCGACACGCTGCGCTTCGTCGGTGGCTATTGGCAGGGCGCTCCGGCACAGCAGCGGGTGGGCTGCACCCAGCCCAATGGACAGGTCAGGGCCACCCAGCAGGAGACCATCGCTTGGTCGTTGGCGCCGCAGGCCGACGGCACGCTGCGCGGCACGGAAACCGAGACCGCGCTGAGCAACGAATGCGGCGCCCAGGGGGCGGTGGTGCGGGTGCCCGTGGTGGCCACCCGGGTCGGCGATGCGCCCGCGAAGGTGACGTTGGGCGATCCCGCCCAGATCATCAACGCCTCGGCCACCGCGTCCGCCCCGGCGCCCCCGGTGCTCGGCGGGTTGTGCAGCGACGTCGGCAAGGTCGCCTACGACCCGACCAACAGCGAGCAGATCGTCTGCGAGGGCAGCAGCTGGGCCAAGGCGCCGATCACGATGGGCGTGCACGCCGCCGGCAGCTCATGCGACCGGCCGGGCACGTCGGTGTTCGCCATGAGCACCTCGAGTGACGGCTACCTGCTGCAGTGCGATCCGGTCACCCGGACGTGGACGCGGCCGGCGGGATAGCCGGCGGCCTGGCGGGGCGGTCTCTCCGGCTACCAAGAGGCGAGTTTCAAACTCGCTAGCGCATGCGCCAGCACGTCTGGGAAAAGCTCTGTCCTTCCGGACAGGTACTGATGTGACGGATGTGGCCGGGCGCCACGGTATCACGGCCCTGACCTGGTAAGACCAGCTCCACGACACTTGTCGGTGATGGGTTCTACCCTGGTGGCATGGCATTCGCCACGGAACATCCCGTAGTAGCGCATTCGGAGTACCGCGCCGTCGACGACGTCGTGCGCGTCGGCGGCGACTTCGAGGTGGTCAGCCCGCACGACCCCGCCGGGGACCAGCCGGCGGCCATCGACGAGCTGGAACGCCGGATCAGGGCGGGGGAGCGCGACGTGGTGCTGCTCGGTGCCACCGGAACCGGGAAGTCGGCCACCACCGCCTGGCTCATCGAGCGGCTGCAGCGGCCCACCCTGGTGATGGCGCCTAACAAGACGCTGGCCGCCCAGCTGGCCAATGAGCTGCGAGAGATGTTGCCGCACAACGCGGTCGAATACTTCGTTTCGTACTACGACTACTACCAGCCCGAGGCGTACATCGCGCAGACCGACACCTACATCGAAAAGGACAGCTCGATCAACGACGACGTGGAGCGGCTGCGGCACTCGGCGACGTCGAGCCTGCTGTCGCGCCGCGACGTGGTCGTGGTGGCGTCGGTGTCGTGCATCTACGGCCTGGGCACGCCGCAGTCGTATCTGGACCGCTCGGTCGAGCTACAGGTGGGCATGGAGGTGCCGCGGGACGGGCTGTTGCGGCTGCTGGTCGACGTCCAGTACACCCGCAACGACCTGTCGTTCACCCGCGGCTCGTTCCGGGTGCGCGGCGACACGGTGGAGATCATCCCGTCCTACGAAGAGCTGGCGGTGCGGATCGAGTTCTTCGGCGACGAGATCGAGGCGCTGTACTACCTGCACCCGCTGACCGGCGACGTGATCCGTCAGGTGGACTCGCTGCGAATCTTCCCGGCCACTCACTACGTGGCCGGCCCCGAGCGGATGGCCCACGCGATCTCGACGATCGAGGCGGAGCTGGCGGAGCGGCTCGCCGAGCTGGAGGGCCAGGGCAAGCTGCTCGAGGCGCAGCGGTTGCGGATGCGCACCAATTACGACATCGAGATGATGCGCCAGGTCGGGTTCTGCTCGGGCATCGAGAACTACTCCCGCCACATCGACGGCCGGGGTCCGGGCTCGCCGCCGGCGACACTGCTGGATTACTTCCCCGAAGACTTTCTGATGGTCATCGACGAGTCACACGTCACCGTGCCCCAGATCGGCGGCATGTACGAGGGTGACATGTCGCGCAAACGCAACCTGGTCGAATACGGGTTCCGGTTGCCGTCGGCGTGCGATAACCGCCCGTTGACCTGGGAGGAGTTCGCCGACCGGATCGGGCAGACGGTGTACCTGTCGGCCACCCCCGGCCCCTACGAACTCAGTCAATCCGGTGGCGAGTTCGTCGAACAGGTGATCCGGCCCACCGGCTTGGTGGACCCGAAGGTCGTGGTCAAACCGACCAAGGGACAGATCGACGACCTGATCGGGGAGATCCGGAAGCGCACCGAGGCCGACCAACGGGTGCTGGTCACGACGCTGACCAAGAAGATGGCCGAGGACCTCACCGACTACCTGCTCGAGATGGGCATCCGCGTGCGCTACCTGCACTCCGAGGTCGACACCCTGCGCCGGGTGGAGCTGCTGCGCCAGCTGCGGCTGGGCGAGTACGACGTGCTGGTCGGCATCAACCTGCTGCGCGAGGGCCTGGATCTTCCCGAAGTGGCACTCGTCGCGATCCTGGACGCCGACAAGGAGGGTTTCCTGCGGTCATCGCGCAGCCTGATCCAAACCATCGGCCGCGCCGCCCGCAACGTCTCCGGTGAAGTGCACATGTACGCCGACACCATCACCGATTCGATGAAAGAGGCAATCGACGAGACCGAACGGCGTCGGGCGAAGCAGATCGCGTACAACGAGGAGCACGGCATCGACCCGCAGCCGCTGCGCAAGAAGATCGCCGACATCCTCGACCAGGTCTACCGCGAGGCCGACGACAGCGAGACGGTGGAGATCGGCGGCTCGGGGCGCAACGCGTCCCGTGGCCGGCGCGCACAGGGTGAGCCGGGTCGCGCCGTCAGCGCCGGGGTGTTCGAGGGCCGCGATACGGCCAGCATGCCGCGCGCCGAGCTGGCCGACCTGATCAAGGACCTCACCGCGCAGATGATGGCCGCGGCGCGCGACCTGCAGTTCGAGCTGGCCGCGCGGTTCCGGGACGAGATCGCCGACCTGAAGAAGGAACTGCGGGGGATGGACGCCGCCGGCCTGAAATGAGTTTGCTGGCAACCGATCTCCGGCTCTGATCGCCTCGCGACCCCATACGGTGGAGGAGTGACCGACGCGGCGACTATCACCGGCGGCTGGCGTGAGCTGCTGGGCGCGAGGTATCTGAGGACTTCCATCCTGCTGGCCGGTGGGGTGGCGCTCTACGCCACGAATGAATTCCTGACCACCAGCTTGTTGCCCAACACCATTGCCGAAATCGGCGGCAGCCGGCTCTATGCGTGGGCGACGACCCTGTATCTGGTGGGGTCCGTGGTCGCGGCCACGATGGTCAATCCGATGCTGCTCCGCATCGGGGCGCGGGCGTCATATCTGATGGGACTCGCCGTCTTCGGCATCGCCAGCCTGGTTTGCGCTGCCGCGCCCACCATGCATGTTTTGATTGCTGGGCGGGCCATGCAGGGGGTGGCCGGGGGCTTGCTGGCCGGCCTGGGCTATGCGGTCATCAACTCCGCGCTGCCCCGCTGGTTGTGGACGCGGGGCTCGGCGCTGGTGTCGGCCATGTGGGGGGTCGCGACCGTGGTCGGGCCCACGACGGGCGGCCTGTTCGCGCAGTTCGGGATCTGGCGATGGGCTTTTGTCGCGATGGCCGTTCTGACCGTGCTGATGGCCTTGCTGGTTCCGGTCGCGCTGGCCCGCGTCAACCCGACCAAAGGCATCCCGAGGATGAAGGTGCCGGTGTGGTCGCTGCTGATCATCGGGGTGGCCGCGCTGGCAGTCAGCGTCGCGCAGATTCCGCGCAACGTCGTCGCCACGTTTGGGCTGCTCGCACTGGGCATCGTGCTGGTCGGCGTGTTCGTGGTCGTCGATTGGCGCATGCACGCGGCGATCTTGCCGCCGAGCGTGTTCTCGTCCGGGCCCCTGAAGTGGATCTACCTCACCATGGGCGTGCTGATGGGCGCCGCGATGGTGAACACCTACGTGCCGCTGTTCGGGCAGCGGTTGGCCCACCTGACGCCGATCGCGGCCGGTTTCCTGGGGGCGGCGCTCGCACTCGGCTGGACCGTCAGCGAGATCGTCAGCGCATCGCTGGAGAACCCGCGGACGGTCGGGCGGGTGGTCATGGTGGCGCCGCTGGTGGCCGCGTCAGGCCTGGCACTGGGTGCCGTGGCCAGGCGCGGTGACGGGTCGGGCGGGACCGCCGCGCTGTGGGCGGTGGCCCTGCTGGTCGCCGGGATCGGGATCGGGATGGCCTGGCCGCACCTGTCGGCCCGCGCGATGGCGTCCGTCGCCGACCCGGCCGAGGGCGGCGCCGCCTCCGCAGCGATCAACACCGTCCAGCTGACGTCCGCGGCAATCGGGGCCGGATTGGCCGGCGTCGTGGTCAACACCGCCACCGGCGGCGAGGGGATGGCAGCACACCTGCTGTTCACGGTGTTCACCGCATTGAGCGCCGCCGGTGTGGCGGTGTCTTACGCGGCGACGCGCGCCACCTGGCAGGCCCAGGCGGTCGGCGTTGGCGACTGAGCTCGGTCCGGGTCAGCGCGTGGACTTGACGACCTGCGAGTAGTGAAACTGCCAACGCTCGACGATGTGGAAGCCGAGGTAGCCCGGGAATCGGTACGCCGGGGCGCGCCCGAATGCGCTTCCCGGCGGCAGCGATTGGCCCGATTGGTGATCGGGCAGCGAGTTGTCTTTATTGGTGATGGTCCAGATCGCCGGGCACTTGTTGATTTTGGCCGTCGTGAGCCACACGGCGACGTGCCCGTCCCACAACGATCCGACCTTCGGGCCGTACGCGCCGCGTTCGACGTCGATCAACGACCGGAAGGCCGCCGGGCGGGTGGCCAGTAGCGCACGAATCGGTCCGGGCCGCCAGGGCACGGTGTTGTCCACCATGAGACAGTCGCCGGGGGCGGCGTGGCTGCTGATCAGATCGGCGACCTGGCTGTAATCCCAACCCTCCTTGGCATATGGCCAGCGTTGGACGAACAGGTAATTGGGCACCGCGGCGACGGCCAACAGCACGACCGCGCCGGCGATGGGCCACGGTCGGCGGGCGAGCGTCACGATGCAGAGGGCCAGGACGACGGCCATCGCGGGTGCGGTGAAGATCAGGTAGCGCGGGTAGTAGATGGGCTCGACGACGGCCGAATACACGACGACCAGGGCGGTCGGAAGCACCATCCACGCCGCGGCGATGATCGACAACCGGCGCACGTCCCCGGCCGGAGCCGGAATGCCGGCCAGCCGGGCCACCACCGCCGCGATGATCAGGACCCCGCTCGCGATCGCGAAGGCAACGCCGTGGTCGAAGTACTGGCGCAGGATGATGTCGAACGCGTAATGCCAGCTGACGGGGTAGATCCAGTTGACCTGCCACACCTGGTTGTGGGCAAACACGATGAACGGCGTCATGGCCCCGACCGCGACGGTCGAGCTGCCCGACCACCAGAGCACCGGCGATCTGCGGGCGCCCTTCGGGGCGAGCAGCGGCAGCATCGCGCCGTACACCGGCAGCAACAGCACCAGGTTGAGGTTGAGCAGTATCGACAGCATCAATCCCAGCGCGTACCAAACCCACCCGCGCCGCCTGTTACGCCGGACGGTGACAACGAACAACACCGTCAGCCAGACGGCTGCTGCCGCCACGAACGCGTAGGGTCGCGCCTCCATACCCGCCCAGGTCGTGCGCGGCAGGATCGCGAAGATCACGCCCGCGCACACCGCCGTGGGCCGCGTCGAGAACTGCCTGGTGAACACCGTAACCCCCGCCGCGGCGGCCCCGACGGCCAGGGAACTGGGGAAACGCGACCAGAACTCGGTGGGCGGGAACAGCGCGAACCAGCCGTGCATCAGCAGGTAATACGCCCCGTGGACGGCATCGATGTGGCCCAGCAACCGCCACAGCTCCGGCAAGGTCCGGCTCGAGGAAGCCGATATCGTCGCCCCTTCGTCGAACCAGAGCGAGGGCCGACAGGCCCAGGCGGCGCTGACTATGGTGGCGAACACGGCGATGGCCCACGGATCGAGCAACCTGCCCGGCGCCCGGCTGGGCGCGGTCCCGGCACCGACACCCCCGGCGCGTGGCTTGAGGGCGGGCTCGAGGGTGGGCATGCACATGATGCTTGTTACTTTAAGGCGCGGTTCGGGGAGCGGATCACAAATCGCGGCCGGCGCATTCACTCGTGCCGACATTCACGAAAAGCGGCGTAATGCAATGCCTTCCGCGTGGGCCGCGCGCAATTGACTGATTTGCCATTGCCGATATTGTCCGTTGGCGCAGCCAGAACCCGCAAATTGGGGGAGACGCCACGCCGCACCGTGTCGTTAATGTGCCTCCTCAGCGTCGAGCAAACGCGCTACTGTCTTGGATTGGCTGACCAACCGAAACTGGGAGGGTAAATGGGCGCCTATCGGACTGTGGTGGTAGGAACCGATGGCTCGGATTCGTCGATGCGCGCGGTGGAGAGGGCGGCGCAGATCGCCGGGCCGGACACCAAGCTGATCGTGGCATCGGCATACTTGCCCCAACACGAGGACGCCCGGGCCGCTGACGTCCTGCGGGACGAAAGCTACAAGGTTTCGGGCACCGCGCCGATTTACGCGATCCTGCGCGACGCCAAGGACCGCGCCCACGCCGCCGGCGCGAAGAACATCGAGGAGCGACCCATCGTCGGCGCTCCGGTCGACGCGCTGGTGCACCTCGCCGAGGAGGAGAAGGCCGATCTGCTCGTGGTCGGCAACGTCGGCCTGAGCACGATCGCGGGCCGGCTGCTCGGTTCGGTGCCGGCCAACGTCTCGCGCCGGGCCAAGGTCGACGTCCTGATCGTGCACACCACGAACTAGTGGTGATCGCAAGCGCGGCGTAGCCGGGCGCAGCGGGTCGCCACCATCGAACTTGTGGTGATCGCAAGCGCGGCGTAGCCGGGCGCAGCGGGTCGCCACCATCGAACTTGTGGTGATCGCAAGCGCGGCGTAGCCGGGCGCAGCGGGTCGGGTTTACCAGCCCCGCTCGCGCCATTCGCCCAGGTGGGGGCGCTCGGCGCCCAGCGCCGTGTCGTCACCGTGCCCCGGATAGATGACGGTGGAATCGTCATACACGTCGAACACCCGGGTGCTGACATCCTCGATCAACTGGGCGAAATCGCCGGGTTGCCAAGTCTTGCCGACGCCGCCCGGGAACAGGCAGTCGCCGGTGAACAACTGCGTGACCCCGCCGGTCGCGGGTCCGTCCAGGGCCAGGGCGATCGATCCAGGGGTGTGCCCGCGCAAATGGATGACGTCGAAGGTCAGCTCGCCGATCTGCACGGTGTCACCGCCGGACAGCAAACGGTCCGGTTTGACCGGAAGCGGCTCCGCGTCGATCTCGTTGGCGGCGGTCGGCGCGCCGGTGGCGGCGGCCACCGCCTCCAGCGCCTGCCAGTGATCGAAGTGCTGGTGGCTGGTCACGATCAGCGACACCTTGGGCGCGTGCTGCCGGATCAGGTCGATCAGGACGTCCGCGTCGTTGGCGGCGTCGATCAGCAGGGTTTCCCCGGTAGCGGAACAAGTGATCAGATATGCGTTGTTGTCCATGGGGCCGACCGAAGCCTTTAGGATCGTGGCGCCGGGTAGGGTCCGGCGGGCCGCGGTACCGGGGTCGACGTGTCCGGTGTAGTTGTCGTCCAACGCAGTCATAGCGGCCACGTTACTGGTCAAACGTTGCTTGTCGGTATGGGCACATAGCATGGAATGCGCCGTGCGCATCAACGGCTGCAGCACGTAGAGATTCACTGAGAGAGGGCAGCGTGGCTGACCGTCTGATCATCAAGGGCGCCCGCGAGCACAACCTGCGCGGCGTCGATCTCGACTTGCCCCGCGACGCGCTGATCGTCTTCACCGGGCTGTCGGGTTCGGGTAAATCGTCGCTGGCCTTCGACACGATCTTCGCCGAGGGGCAGCGCCGCTACGTGGAGTCCCTGTCCGCCTACGCCCGCCAGTTCCTCGGGCAGATGGACAAGCCGGACGTCGACTTCATCGAGGGCCTGTCACCGGCGGTGTCCATCGACCAGAAGTCCACCAACCGCAACCCGCGATCGACCGTCGGCACCATTACCGAGGTGTACGACTACCTGCGGCTGCTCTACGCGCGGGCGGGCACGCCGCACTGCCCGATCTGTGGCGAGCGGATCGCCCGGCAGACCCCGCAGCAAATCGTCGATCAGGTGCTTGCGATGCCGGAGGGCAACCGGTTCCTGGTGCTCGCCCCGGTGGTGCGCACCCGCAAGGGCGAGTTCGCCGACCTTTTCGAGAAGCTCAACGCCCAGGGCTACAGCCGGGTGCGGGTCGACGGTGTCGTGCACCCGTTGACCGACCCGCCGAAGCTGAAAAAGCAGGAAAAGCACGACATCGAGGTGGTGGTCGACCGGTTGACGGTCAAGGCCTCCGCCAAGCAGCGGCTCACCGATTCGGTGGAGACCGCGCTGAACCTGGCCGACGGCATCGTGGTGCTCGAGTTCGTCGACCACGAACACGACGCGCACAACCGCGAGCAGCGGTTCTCCGAGAAGTTGGCCTGCCCCAACGGGCACGCGCTGGCGGTCGACGACTTGGAACCGCGGTCGTTCTCGTTCAACTCGCCCTACGGCGCCTGCCCCGAGTGCAGCGGCCTGGGCATCCGCAAGGAGGTCGACCCCGACCTGGTGGTGCCCGACCCCGAGCGCACCTTGGCCGAGGGCGCGGTGGCGCCGTGGTCGACGGGCCACACCGCGGAGTACTTCATCCGGATGATGGCCGGGCTCGGCGACGAGCTGGGCTTCGACGTCGACACGCCGTGGCGCAAGCTGCCGGCCAAGGCCCGCAAGGCGATTCTCGAGGGCTCCGACCACCAGGTGCATGTGCGGTACCGCAACCGGTACGGCCGAACCCGCTCCTACTACGCCGATTTCGAGGGCGTGCTGGCGTTCCTGCAGCGCAAGATGGCGCAGACCGAGTCCGAGCAGATGAAGGAACGCTACGAAGGGTTCATGCGCGACGTGCCCTGCCCGGAGTGTGAGGGCACCCGGCTCAAGCCGGAGATTCTGGCCGTGACGCTCGCCGCGGGCGGTCGGGGCGCGATGTCCATCGCCGAGGTCTGCGAATTGTCGATCTCGGACTGCGCGGACTTTCTGAACGGGCTCACCCTCGGCCCCCGCGAGAAGGCGATCGCCGGGCAGGTGCTCAAGGAAATCCAGTCGCGGCTCGGCTTTCTGCTCGACGTCGGGCTGGAGTATCTGTCGCTGTCCCGCGCCGCGGCCACGCTGTCCGGCGGTGAGGCGCAACGCATTCGGCTGGCCACCCAGATCGGGTCCGGTCTGGTCGGCGTGCTCTACGTGCTCGACGAGCCGTCCATCGGCCTGCATCAGCGAGACAACCGCCGGCTCATCGAAACCCTCACGCGGCTAAGGGGTTTGGGCAACACGCTGATTGTCGTCGAACACGACGAGGACACCATCGCGCACGCCGACTGGATCGTCGACATCGGCCCGCGCGCCGGTGAGCACGGGGGCGAGATCGTGCACAGCGGCACCTACGCCGAGCTGCTGGCGAATGAGAACTCGATCACCGGCGCCTACCTGTCTGGCAAGGAAAGCATCGAGATGCCGGCAAAGCGCCGTCCCGTCGACAAGCGGCGGCTGACCGTCGTCGGCGCCCGCGAGCACAACCTGCGCGGCATCGATATCTCGTTCCCGCTCGGCGTCCTCACGTCGGTGACCGGGGTGTCCGGATCCGGCAAATCGACATTGGTCAACGACATCCTGGCGGCGGTCCTGGCCAACCGGCTCAACGGCGCCCGCCAAGTCCCCGGCCGCCACACCCGGGTCACCGGGCTGGACCACCTGGACAAGCTGGTGCGGGTGGACCAATCACCGATCGGCCGCACGCCGCGGTCCAATCCGGCCACCTACACCGGGGTGTTCGACAAGATCCGCACCCTGTTTGCCGCCACCACTGAGGCCAAAGTGCGTGGCTATCAACCGGGCCGGTTCTCGTTCAACGTCAAGGGCGGCCGCTGCGAGGCGTGCACCGGCGACGGCACCATCAAGATCGAGATGAACTTCCTGCCCGACGTGTATGTGCCGTGCGAGGTCTGTCACGGCGCCCGCTACAACCGGGAAACCCTCGAGGTGCACTACAAGGGCAAAACCATCTCCGAGGTGCTGGACATGTCCATCGAGGAGGCGGCGGACTTCTTCGAGCCGATCACCGGCATCCACCGCTACCTGCGCACCCTGGTCGACGTGGGGCTGGGGTATGTGCGGCTCGGCCAGCCGGCGCCGACGCTGTCCGGTGGCGAGGCGCAGCGCGTCAAGCTGGCCGCGGAACTGCAGAAGCGCTCGACCGGGCGGACGATCTACATCCTCGACGAGCCCACCACTGGTTTGCATTTCGACGACATCCGCAAACTGCTGAAGGTGATCAACGGCCTTGTCGACAAAGGCAATACGGTCATCGTCATCGAACACAACCTGGACGTCATCAAGACCTCGGACTGGATCATCGACATGGGACCCGAAGGCGGCGCCGAGGGCGGAACCGTTGTCGCGGAAGGCACTCCGGAGGACGTCGCCGCGGTGCCGGAGAGCTACACCGGCAAATTCCTCGCCGAGGTGATCGGTCGTAGCCCGGCGGCATCCAGCGCGCCGCGACGATCCACCCGGCGGCGCAAAGCCACCGCCTGAGTTCGTTCAACCCTTCTCGTCGGGCCGCACCGACTCCCGGATCTGGGCCAGCCGCTCGGCCGCGGCCCGCCGGCGCTCGTCGTACTGTTCCTCGACCGACCGGCCCTCGGGTGATTCCGCGTCGAGTTCGGCGGCGCCCTGCGCCGTCGCGTACCGGGCCTCGATCCGGTCGCGCACCGACTCAAACGTCGGCACACCGTCGTCGTCGTATTCCGGGCCCGCCCCCGTAGGGGTGGGACTGCCTGGTTCGTCGTGCATGCAGTCACGGTACTGCGGCGGCTGATCGAAATTCCCGCGGTCGCACGAGTACGGCGCCGTCGATATCCGCGTCGCGACGCACCGGCGGCCCCCGCCCGCCAAATCAAATGCGGCACACAGTGCTTTTGCGAACCATTCCCCTCAGGCGGCAGTCGAAATTGTCCTTATATGTCACAATCCCTTTGGCTAATTTGCCGCGAGTCAAATTAGCACACGGTTTACGACGCGTTTTGAGAAATTACTCGTTAGTAACGGTGAATAGGTGGAGGTCACATATGGAAGCTGCGCAACTCACGGAGACCGGGATCGACGGCCCGTGGTCGGACACCGGGTTCGGTTGGCGTGATCACGCGTCGGGGTGCTGGGTCACCGCGTCCACGCCGGCGGCGGAGCCCGATCTGTGGAATCAGTACCTGAACGGCGCGCTGAACAGCTATCGGCGGCATGGACTGGATTGGGTGCTCGACCTCGACCAGATTCGGGATGGCGCCGACACGGCCCTGTTTTTCGCCGCGCTCGACCCACGCGGGCGGGTCGTCGGCGGTACGCGCGTCGTGGGGCCGTTGCGCACGCCGGAGGACTCCCACGCCCTCGAGGAATGGAAAGGCAACCCCGGTCTTCCCCTGCTGCGCCATATGATTTCCAACCGGCTTCCGTTTGGCGTCGTAGAGGTGAAAAGCGCCTGGGCCAATTCCCGTGAATACGGCAATCGTGCATTGTCCACAGTGCTGGCCCGCACCGCGTTGCCGACGATGACGCTGTTGGGTGCCCAGTTCGTCATGGCCACCGCGGCGGCGCACGTGCTGGAGCAGTGGCAGTCCTCCGGAGGCGTCGTCGCCAACCGGGTGCCGGCAGCGGCCTATCCCAACGAGGACTATCGGACCAAGGTGATGTGGTGGGATCGTCGCACCCTTGCCACACATGCCGATCCGGGACAATTTAAGCTGATGTGCGCCGAAAACGCCGAAATCCTCAGCCGCATCTCGGCTTAGGTGAACGCGGGTCTACGCCGTTGGGAGTTGGATGGGTTACAGCTATGAGCGCCACGAGGCCAGCGGTGCAGTGATTCTCGCTGACCACGTCGCCGCGGACCGCGACGTACTGGAACGGCTCAGAGCGACCCCGGGCATCGACTTCATCGACCGGTTGGGCCCCGATGCCGCGGGCGCCGATGAGGGCTTGCGGTGGGCGTACTACCCGTGGCGCAACGCCGTCGCGCGGATCGTCGGCCCGCGGGCGTTCAATGCTGCCCGGCTCGACCGCAACCGGCACCTCATCACCTCCGCCGAGCAGGAACGGCTGCAACGTCTGCACATCGGCATCGTCGGGCTGAGTTCGGGTCACGCGATCGCGTACTGTCTGGCGGCGCAAGGTCTTTGCGGAGCGTTGCGGTTGGCCGACGGTGACACGCTCGAGCTGTCCAACCTGAATCGCGTCCCGGCCGCGGTGCTCGATCTCGGCCTCAACAAGGCCGTCGTCGCCGCACGCCGAATCGCGGAACTCGATCCGTATCTGAGCCTGGAGGTCGTCACCTCCGAGGTGACCGCCGAACTCGTCGACGGGTTCCTGGACGGTCTGGATGTGCTGATCGACCAAGCGGATTCGCTCGACATCAAGGTGTTGCTGCGCGAGGTGGCCCGCGACCGTGGTATCCCGGTGCTCATGGCCACCAGCGATCGGGGGCTGCTCGACGTCGAGCGCTTCGACCTGCAGCCACAACCGTCGGTGATGCACGGGTTGCTCGGGGACATGGACACGACGGCGCTGGGCGGGTTGTCGACCCGGGACAAGCTGCCATACCTGTTGCGTCTCCTGGACGCTCGGCATTTGTCCGCGCGCGGGGCGGCCTCGCTGGTCGAGGTCGGACAGACGTTGGGCGGGTGGCCCCAGCTCGCCGCCGACATCTGGGTGGGTGCGGCAGCCGTGGCCGAGGCGGTGCGCCGGATCGGACTGGGCGAGCCGCTGCGGTCCGGACGGGTTCAGATCGACATCGCGGATGCTCTCGACGGCCTCGTCCCGCCCGCCCCGCAGGATGCCCAGCCGCCCCCGGCTGATGATGCGGCCGGGGTAACCGTCGCGGACGCGACGAAGGCCGGGATCGCCGAAGTCGTTGCGAGTGCGGCGATTCGCGCACCGTCCGGCGGCAATGTCCAGCCTTGGCGGGTCGCCTTGGACGACAACTCGATTCAGCTGCTGCTGGCCGCCGAGGATTCGGCCACCATGGACGTCGAATTTCGGGCCAGCGCGGTCGCACTGGGCGCGGCCATGTTCAACGCGCGCGTCGCGGCGGCCGCGCACGGCGCGCTGGGCCCGGTCCGCTTTCGTGAAGACCACCCGCTCACCGCACTTCACGGTGAGATGGTGTGGGGTGATGGCGATGACCCCGAACTGGCGCAGCAATATCGGGCGATGCTGGCGCGGCAGACCAATCGTCACCCGGGCCGCGCCGTGGCGGTGCCACCGGCCGTCGCCGACAGCTTGGCGGCCACCACCGCCGGTGCGGGCGCGCGGCTGAGACTCATCACCCATCGTGACCAAATCACCACCGTCTCAAACATATTGGCCGAAGCCGACCGCATCCGTTATCTCACCCCCCGGCTGCACACGGAGATGGTGTCGGAGCTGCGTTTCCCGGCCGACCCCTCACCGGAGACGGGAATCGACGTCCGCGGCCTGGAATTGGATGCCGGTGAGTTGGCGGCCCTGGAACTGGTCCGGCGTCCCGACGTCATGGCCGAGTTGGCGCGCTGGGATGCCGGTGGAGTGCTGGGCGACGTCACCCGCCAACGGGTGACGACCAGCGCCGCGTTGGCGGTCATCGCCGTGGCGGGCTCCTCGCTCACCGATTACGCCCGCGGGGGCGCGGCGCTGGAGGCCTTCTGGATCGCCGCCGAACGGAACGGCTTTGGCGTGCATCCGGTGTCGCCGGTGTTCCTCTATGCGCACGACGACAACGACTTCCAGACCTTGTCACCCGCTTATGCCGGCGAGCTGAAGAGGCTGCAGAAGGCCTTTCGGGCGTGCGCCGGGCTCGGCCCCGGCGAACACGCGATCCTCGTGCTGCGCCTCGTTTCCGGCCCGCCGCCATCGGTGCCGGCGAGGCGCCGTCCGCTGAGCGCCAGTCTGCGCGCGGAAAGGTAGCGGGCATGGAAAACGGCGCTGCGCCAAAGACTCTGGCCAATATCGTCACCTCCGTGGCGACCAAGCTGATGGGGGCAACCGCGGCAACCGCCGCGGACATCAGTACGAAGATCCTGGCCGAACTGGTGGCGATCCTCGACGTGGACGTGAGCTTCCTGCGGTACAACGATCACAGCATCCACGCCACGGTCTTGGTGGCCGAATGGCCACCGCGCCCGGACATACCCGACCCCGACCCGCTGCACACGATTTACTTCGCCGACGCGGACCCCATCTTCGCGATGTGTGAACATGCCAAAGAACCGATTGTGTTGCGTCCCGAATCCGCGAACGAGGACTACCAGCGCACCATCTCGGAGGCGAGCGGAGTTCCGTCGATCTCCATGTCATCGGTTCCGCTGTTATCCGGCGACGTCACCACCGGAGCGCTTGGTTTCGTCAAGTACGGCGACCGGGCCTGGACCCAGGACGAGCTCAACACGCTCACGGTGGTCGCCACGATGTTCGCCCAGGTGCAGGCCCGCCTGATCGTCGAGGACCGGCTGCACTATCAGGCTCAGCACGATGATCTCACCACATTGCCCAACCGTCGAACCCTGTTGGCGCATCTGGATTCTCGCTTCATCCATGGGCAACCCGGCCCGGTCGCGGTGCTGGTGTTCAATCTCGACCGGCTCAAGGCGATCAACGATTACCTCGGCCATGCCGCCGGTGACCAATTCATCTGTGACTTCGCCACCCGCACTACCGAAGCCATGCAAGGCAAAGGCATGATCGCCCGGCTCGGCGGCGACAAGTTCGTGGTCGTTCCCGCATCGGCGATGGACCTCGACGCCGCCCGACGGCTCGCCGAGACGCTGAGAAGCCAGGTAAAAGATCACGTGACCATCGACGGTGTGGTCCTCAACCGCACCGTAAGCGTCGGTGTCGCAACGGGTGTCCCCGGGACGGACTCGAGCCTGGACCTGCTGCGGCGTGCCGATGAAGCGCTGATCGCCGCCAAGGGCAGCGGCGGAGACAGCATCGGGGTGTTCTCCGCCGAGATGCTCACCCGTCGCGAGCTGCGCAACGACATCGAGCTGCATTTGCAGGCCGGTATCGAATCGGATGCGCTGACCGTCGCCTACCTGCCCGAGGTCGACATGCCGACGGGGAAGATCTTGGCGGTCGAGGCGCTGGTGCGCTGGCACCACCCCACTCGGGGGCTGCTGCATCCGGACGAATTCGTGCCGGTGGCCGAATCCATCAATCTCGCCGCGGAACTCGGCAACTGGATGCTGAACGCGGCATGTGCCCACTTGGGCCAGTGGCGGGCACAGGGCGTGGGGCGCGACATCATGTTGCGTGTCAACGTCTCGCCGGCCCAACTCGTCGCGCACGACTTGGTCAACACCGTTGCCGGCACGCTGGAAAGGTTCGGGCTCGACGGCTCGTCGATCGGACTGGAAGTCACCGAAAGCCTGCTCATCCAAGACCTGGTGAACACGCGCGCCACGTTGTTGGGACTGACGGAGCTTGGCATCAACATCGCCATCGATGATTTCGGCACCGGCTTCAGCGGGATGGGTCTGCTGCGGACGCTGCCGGTGGGAACGTTGAAAATCGACCGCGGGTTCGTCTCGGATCTCGCCACCTCCGCTGACGGCCTCGCGATCGTGCGGGCGATCATCGGCCTGTCCCAGGCGCTCGGTCTCGACGTCGTCGCCGAAGGCGTCGAATCCGAGAGTGCGGCGCGCGTGCTCCTCAACGAGGGGTGTTCGCGCGCACAGGGTTTCCTGTTCTGCCAACCCATTCCGGCCGACGCGACCAGGCGGCTCCTGGCCGAAGGCTCGGTTCCGGTCCGGATCACCCCCACGCAGCCCTGACCGCACGCAGAACGGCGACGCTGAAAGCCGTTGCCGCGCAGGGCAAGACAGGCCGGTCTACCCCGAGTGGCGCTCGAGATACCGAACCATCTGTTGCCAGTACACCAGCGTCAGGGCCATCTGCACCGCGACGGCGATCAACGCCTGCCGCAGCCGATGCCGTCGAGCAGCGTAAACCGCCCCCACCGCGGCCGCCGACGTCATCGCGCTGACCAGCATCGCCCCATCGCGGGGCCGGCGGCTGATCCACAGCTCCTCGCCCAGCATGGCCCACGTCGACCACGCGCGATGTTGCGCCGGCTCGCCGAATACCACGGGATTCACGGCCAGCCACAACGCAATCCACACCGCCTGGGCCCGTCCCCGCGTCCACACCGGGACCAGGATCAGCGGCGTGCTGGCCCACCGCGTCCACGCGCTCCACGGATGGCAGTGCCGCGCGAAGACCGCCCGCCGGACGCGCGACGGACAGCACCGGCGCTATCGCTTGGCGGAGTTGGAATGCTCGGCCGGGACGACCACCGGGGTGCCGGCGGCGGGCGCGGATGCGGCGGGCAACGGCGTCCGCGGGATTCCCGGCGTGCCCAGCTGCCCGGCCAGCCAGGGCAGCGAGGCCGCGAACACGCGGTCAGCGAATGGCCAGTCGTGCTTGCCGGGCTGCGGAACCACCGCGCAGTCGATTCCGTTGGCGCGGCCGAGCGCACACAGTGAATAGGCGGCGGCGGTCTGGTTGCCGGGATTGGCGGCCGCGTCGCGTCCGGCGAGGCGGATGGCGCCGTTGTCGGTCAACTGAATGTCACGGCGCGGCGCCGGCGGCGCGTCGGACGAAATCGCGAACCAGCCGGCCACGTCGCGGTATGGCCCGTGGCGGTTGATCACCGTGGTCGGATCGAATGCCGCCCAGGCGTCGGCGTTTCCACCGAACAGCCGGGCGATGGTCTGGGCCTTGTTGCCGGCGTTCGGGAAGAAATCACCGGCGACGTCGACGAACGCGCTGAACAGATCGGGGTGCATGACCGTCAAATCCACGGCGCAGGTTCCGCCCATGGACCAGCCGGCGATGCCCCAGTTCGTCCGGTGCGGGCTGACCCCGAAAGCCGAAACCATGAATGGCACAACATCTTTGGTCAGATGATCGGCGGCGTTGCCCCGCACCCCGTTCACGCACTCGGTGTCGTTGTTGAATGCGCCGCCGGAATCCACGAACACCAGCACCGGGGCCTTGCCGTTGTGCGCGGCCGCGAAGTCGTCGATCGTCTTGACCGCGTTGCCCGCACGCGTCCAGTCCGCGGGTGTGTTGAATTGCCCACCGATCATCATCACGGTCGGCAACGGCGGGGGCGGGGTGGTGGTGAACCATTCGGGCGGCAGGTAAACGAGCTCACCGCGGTGTTTGAAGTGCGATCCGTCCGAGGGAATCGCCACCGGCACGACGGTGCCGTGCGATGGCCGGATTCGGCTGGCGGCCATCGCGGTAACGGTGGCCCGGTCGGTCTGGTCGGGCAGCGGGCCCGACGTCAGCTGGTTCCACGCGGACTGCACGGTGGGGAAGTAGCCGACCCAGAGATTGAGCACCAGCGCCGCGCTGAGCAGGCACAGGGGCACGGCCAGCACCGCGGCACCCCGGCGCCAGCGGCGCGCGGTGCGCCAACCCAGGACCAGGACCGCCGCCGCCATACCCGTCAGCGCGACCCAGAGCCACAGCGCCGCCGGGGCGGGATCGTCGGAGAGCCCGTGGTCGACGACGTACCAGTGCGTCAGGTAGGCCGCGGCCCCACCGGCCAGCACGGTCGCCGGCATCCACACCGTGCGCCAGCGGCGCGACCGCCAGCCGATTGCCGACGTCAGCACGACCGCGGCGAGCACCTGGATCGTCGTAGGCACCCAGCCATGCATCAACGAGGTGTGGCTACTTGCCAGGAACTGCGCGGGAGCGCTGTCCGTCGGGTCTGTCACTGACTCATTGTGATCTATTGGTAACCGGCCTGGAACGTATTCACCGAATGTTCGCCCTGGGCTCGCTGGACGTTCCGGACCTCCGCTAATGCGGCTTGGCCAGCGGAAATGGCAGTGTCTCGCGGATGCTGCGACCCGTTATGAGCATGACGAGCCGATCGATGCCCATGCCCAGCCCGCCGGTCGGCGGCATCGCGTACTCCATCGCCTGCAGGAAATCCTCGTCGAGCTCCATCGCCTCGGGATCCCCGCCGGCAGCTAACAGCGACTGCTCCTGCAGGCGCCGACGCTGCTCGACCGGGTCGGTGAGCTCGCTGTAGGCGGTGGCCAGCTCCACACCCCAGGCCACCAGGTCCCACCGCTCGGCGACGCCGGGTTCGCTGCGGTGCGGCCGGGTCAGCGGCGACACGGATGTCGGAAAGTCGATGTAGAACGTCGGCTCCTCGGTCCGGTCCTCGACCAGGTGCTCGTACAGTTCCAGCACCACCGCGCCGACATCCCAGTGCGCCCGATAGGGAACGTGTGCGGCGTCGGACAGCTTGCGCAGGACCGACAGCGGCGTCGCGGGGTCGATGCGCTCGCCGAGCGCTTCGGACACGGCGTCATGCACGGTCTTGACCGCCCAGACCCCGGAGATGTCGACCGGCTCCAGCCGGCCGTCGGGGCCGCCCGCGCCGTGCCGCATCACGATCTGCTCGCCGTGCGCGGCCTGGGCGGCGTTCTGGATGAGCTCGCGGCAGCCGTCGATCCACACCTTGTAGTCGGCGTGGGCCTGGTAGGCCTCCAGCAGGGTGAATTCCGGGTTGTGGCTGAAGTCGACGCCCTCGTTTCGGAAGGCCCGGCCCAGTTCGAAGACCCGCTCCACGCCGCCGACACACAGCCGCTTCAGGTAGAGCTCCGGCGCGATGCGCAGGAACAGGTCCAGGTCGTAGGTGTTGATGTGCGTGACGAAGGGCCGGGCGGTGGCCCCGCCGTGGATCTGCTGCAGGATCGGGGTCTCGACTTCGATGAAATCCTTGGCGAACAGCGTCTGCCGCACCGAACGCAACACCTCACTGCGCGCCTTGATCAACTCGCGCGACTCGGGATTGACGGCCAGGTCGACGTAGCGGGTCCGCACCCGCGCCTCGGGATCGGTCAGCCCCTTCCACTTGTTCGGCAACGGCCGCAAGCACTTACCAATCATTCGCCAGTCGGCCACGATCAGCGAGCGGCTTCCCTTCTTGGAAAAGCCCATGTGCCCGGTCACCTCGACCAGGTCCCCCAGGTCGATGGCCGCGGTGAAGTCGGCGGTTCGTCGACGCTGCAGCTGCGAATTGTCCAGCAGCACTTGCATTTCGCCCGACCAGTCGCGCAGGTGGGCGAACAGCACCCCGCCGTAGTCGCGGATCCGCAATATCCGTCCCGAGACGGTGATGGTGTCCCGGTCGTCCGCGTCTTGCGCCGTCGCGACGCTGTGGCTGGGCGGAGACCCCACCGGATACGCGTCGACACCGTCGCGCTGCAAGGTCTTCAGCTTGGCCAGGCGCACCCGAACCTGTTCGGGCAGGCGCGATCTGGACTCTTCCTCGTCGGCGGACTCCCGGCGCTCCCGCAACCCGCTGACGTCCGGGGTGCTGCCGTCGTGATGCAGGAGTCCGGATTCCGCCAGTCGCGCCGGGACGGCGGGGTAGTGGCCGGTGTGCGTTTTGCGGCGGCCGAAGGGCAACACCAGGAACCCCTCGGCAAGCGCCGAGGCGACGCCGACCCGCGGAATGAGCCGGGCGTCCTCGTAGCAGGCGTAGCGCGGCACCCACTCGGGCTGATACTTCATGTTGGAGCGGTACAGGGTCTCCAGCTGCCACCACCGCGAGAAGAACAGCAGCAGCCCCCGCCACAGCCGGGCGACGGGACCGGCGCCCAGCTGGGCGCCCTGTTCGAACGCCGAGCGAAACATCGCAAAGTTCAGCGAAATACGGGTGATGCCAAGGGTTTCGGCGTTGAGCGCCAGGTCGCTGACCATCAGCTCGATGGTGCCGTTGGGGGACTGCGGTGAACGGCGCATCAGGTCCAGGGAAACTCCGGTGGTGCCCCACGGAACCAGCGACAGCATGGCCACGACGCTGCCGTCGCGGTCCAGCGCCTCGACCAGCAGGCAATCCCCGTCGGCGGGGTCGCCGAGCCGGCCCAGCGCCATGGAAAAACCGCGCTCGGTCTGGGTGTCGCGCCAGGCGTCGGCGCGGGCGATGGTGTCGGCCATCTCATCGGCGGTGATGTCGCGGTGGCGCCGGATCCGCACAGTCAGTCCCGCCCGGCGCGCCCGGGTCACGGCCTGGCGGACCCCGCGCATATCGGGGCCGGACAGCTTGAAATCGGAGGTGCGCAGGATGGCCTCGTCGCCGAGCTCGAGCGCGTTCAGACCGCCTTCGCGGTACGCCCGCGCACCCTGGGTGCTGGCGCCCATCACGCCGGGTGCCCAGCCGTAGGCCTGGCACAGGCCCAGCCAGGCGTCGACGGCCTGCGGCCAGGCCCGGGGATCACCGATCGGGTCGCCGCTGGCCAGGCAGACGCCGATCTCGACCCGGTAGGTGATGGCCGCGCGCCCGCTCTGGGCGAAGACCACCGACTTGTCCCGGCGGGTGGCGAAGTAGCCCAGGGAATCGTTTCTGCCGTAGAGCTCGAGCAGCCCGCGGATGGCCGATTCGTCCTCGCCGGTCAGCGCGTTCTCCGCGCGCTGGGATTGGAAGAGCACGATCGTCGCCAAGATCAGCGCCAGCGCGCCGAACAACCCGAAGATCGCGTTGAGGAACACGTGCGGCCGGCCGGTGAACAGATCCGGATCCGCCAGCGCGAAGCCGACCACCCGGTTGGCCACATACGGCAGGCGGTCCTGGCGGGTGAGGGTTCCCGGGAACAACTCGACCAGGCCCCAGGACACCAGGATCCCCACCACGTCGCCGGCGACCAGCACCGCGGCCGCCTTGACCAGTGCGCCCTTGCGGACCTTGGCCCAGAACTCCCGATAGGCCAGCAGCAGCAGGACGATCGCCACGATGTGCACGGCGAAGCCGAGGTTCTCGCCGAAGATCTCGGCGGGGGTGTTGTCGCCCGCGGCGATGTCGGCGGCGTTCAGCGCCGCGGCCAGGATCATGTTGGCCAGCAAAAGCAGCCAGGCGATGCGCTTACGCGCGGTCAGGGCCGCGGCCAGCAGAGCCAGGATGAACGACCACGCGATGCTGGTGTCCGGGAAGTTGAACAGATAGTCGTTGATGAACTCGCGGGGGACCTTGATCAGGTACCTGATCAACGGCGACACGCTGCCCAGCAGTGACACGGTGGCGATGACGCCCACGGTCCACCCGGCCGCCGCCGGCACCCAGCGATACCGCGAGTTCGACCGTCCGCGCGGCCCCAGACGCGGCCCCGAACGAGGGCCCGAATTGGGCCCCGGATTAGGCGTAGCGAGTGTCACAGACCGCGAGGATATGCCCTCAATCCGTGAAATGCTTGCGGAAGCGCCAGGTGTGGCGGACACCAGTTTGCACATGTTTTGCGGGCCGGGTTGGCCCGTTGCAGCGCGGCCGTCCGGGCGAAGTGCTAAAAGGCACCTCAAGGCTGCTAAACTGGCGCCTGCGACCATCCCGGCGAACGCCAGGAACAGTTAAGTGGAGTCCCACTCCCACCGCGAGCCGATGAGATCCCCGTGCGGATCCGCCAAGGTTCAGCGGTCCGGTCACAGGCATCGCGGATGCCTGTTCCGCGAGTGACGCGGGCGGCTCGGGTAGTTCCCAGCCGCGATCGGTCGGCATTGGGCCCTGCTTGTGCAGGGCTTTTTTGCTAGTGGTGTGGTGTCTCCGCTGCTGGTTCCCGGACCGAGCCGGACATCGGCCGCACCGGACCCAGAAGCCCAACAAGGGAGGCCCCATCAGCACTGAGACCCGCGTCAACGAGCGCATTCGCGTACCTGAAGTCAGATTGATCGGCCCAGGGGGAGAGCAGGTAGGCATAGTGCGCATCGAAGACGCACTGCGCGTCGCTGCGGACGCCGATCTCGACCTTGTCGAAGTTGCCCCGAACGCCAGACCACCGGTCTGCAAGATCATGGACTACGGCAAGTTCAAATACGAAGCGGCGCAGAAGGCGCGCGAATCCCGCCGGAACCAGCAGCAGACCGTCGTCAAAGAACAAAAGCTGCGACCGAAGATCGACGATCACGACTACGAGACCAAAAAGGGTCACGTCATCCGCTTCCTGGAGGCGGGATCGAAGGTGAAGGTCACCATCATGTTCCGCGGACGCGAGCAGTCGCGGCCCGAGCTGGGCTACCGGTTGCTCCAGCGCCTGGGTGCGGACGTGGCCGAATACGGTTTCGTCGAAACGTCCGCCAAGCAGGACGGCCGCAACATGACGATGGTGCTGGCACCGCATCGCGGCGCGAAGACTCGCGCCAAGGCGCGGCATCCGGAAGGACCCGGGGGCGGCGCGCCGGATTCCGATGCGGCCGCCGAAGCCGAACCTTCGTCGAACTGACCTAACGCGAGACTCCCGAGCGCCCGGGTGCTTCACCGAGCACCCGAGCACAACGAACAGAGGAAACATGCCCAAAGCCAAGACCCACAGCGGGGCGTCAAAGCGGTTCCGGCGCACCGGAACCGGCAAGATCGTCCGCCAGCAGACCAACCGCCGGCATCTGCTCGAACACAAGCCGAGCAAGCGGACCCGGCGCCTCGACGGCCGAACCACGGTGTCGGCCAACGACACCAAGCGAGTTAACAGCCTGCTGAACGGCTGACCACCGCGCCGGCCAGACCCGCATCGCGAGCTGGCACGGCGACCCGACCAATTAATTGTGAACGAGAGTAGGAACATCTGATGGCACGCGTGAAGCGGGCGGTCAACGCCCACAAGAAGAGGCGCAGCATCCTGAAGGCCTCGAAGGGCTATCGCGGCCAGCGATCCCGGCTCTACCGTAAGGCCAAAGAGCAGCAACTTCATTCACTGAACTACGCCTACCGCGACCGTCGTGCGCGCAAGGGCGAGTTCCGCAAGCTGTGGATCTCGCGGATCAACGCGGCCGCCCGCGCCAACGACATCACCTACAACCGGCTGATCCAGGGCCTCAAGGCCGCCGGTGTGGAGGTGGACCGGAAGAACCTGTCCGACATCGCGATTGCCGACCCGGCCGCATTCACGGCGCTGGTCGACATCGCACGGGCGGCACTGCCCGAGGACGTCAACGCCCCCTCCGATTCGGGAGAAGCGGCCTAACCGGCGACGCTGCGGACCGCGCAGGTGCTGACCGAACGCTCGGCCAGGGTCGCCGCGGCGGTCAAGTTGCATCGCCACGTCGGCCGCGGGCGGGCCGGCCGCTTCCTCGCCGAAGGCCCCAACCTCGTCGAGGCCGCCGCCCGCCGCGGCCTGATTCGCGACGTCTTCGTCACCGAAGTCGCCCGGCAGCGTCACGCGTCGCTGCTGGCGACTCTGGATGCCGCGCGATGCCCGGTCCACCCCGTCACCGAGCGCGCCGCGAAAGCGTTGTCCGACACCGTCACCCCGGCGGGGCTGGTCGCCGTGTGCGAAACGCCGGAGACGCGGCTTCGGGACGTGCTGGCCGGCTCGCCGCGGCTGGTCGCGGTCGCCGTCGAAATCGGCGAACCGGGCAACGCGGGCACCCTCATCCGCCTCGCCGACGCGATGGGCGCGGCCGGTGTCATCCTCGGCGGCCACAGCGTCGACCCGTACAACGGCAAGTGCCTGCGCGCATCGGCGGGCAGCATCTTCTCGGTCCCGGTGGTCGTCGCGCCGGACACGCTCGCCGCCGTCGACGCGTTGCGTGCCGCGGGCCTGCAGCTGCTCGCCACCACCGTGGACGGCGAGACCCGGCTCGACGAGGCTACCGAACTGCTCGGCGCGCCGACGGCGTGGCTGTTCGGACCCGAATCACATGGCCTGCCAAGCGAAATCGCGGCGGCGGCCGACCACCGCATGCGCATCCCGATGGCCGGCGGTGCGGAGAGCCTGAATGTGGCCTCCGCCGCGGCCATCTGTCTGTATCAGAGCGCGCGGGCGCTGAACCTGCCTACGCGGCCCTAGCCGGCCGTTTCGGGCGGCCCCGCCCGGCGCGCAAGCCGGCCAGCGACAGCGTCGTGTGCACCAGAGAGCCGGCGCGTTCCATCAGGGCTCGGGCGGGTTGCAATGCGGGGTCCAACGGCGACCTGGGCGGCGGGGGGAAGTAATGCATCGGAAGCCCGCGGCGGTCCCGCGGCGGCGCCATGAACGGCGGGGCCTCGACCAGCGGCGCGTCGCTGGGCAGCCGTCCCTCGGCGCGGCGGTAGGCGGCCAGCGCGCGCGGGTGCAGCCGGATTTCGTCGGGGACCGCCAGGAAGGCCAGTTCGACGACCTTGCCGAACAGGCGCAGCAACACCTCGTCGCCGGGTGTCCAGTGCATTCCGGCCTTCTCGCGCACCGCGGGCTCGAACAGTCCCGCGGCGATCCAGCGCTGGCCGGCGACCAGGGGTTTGAATATCTGGTCCCAGATCGGTGTCGGCATCAACACGAATTTCGGCTTCGGGATTCGCATCTGGAAGATGTCCAGCGTCGCCCGGTTGATCTCCAGGGTGTCGCGGCCGGTGCGCTCCCAGTACTCCTGGAAGTCTTCCCACGATTCGGGCACCGGCCGCATGCTCATCCCGTACATCCGGTACCACTGCACGTGCTCGGCGAAGAGCTGCCGCTTCTCGGCCTCGGTCAGGCCGCCGCAGAAGTATTCGGCCACCTTGACGATCAGCATGAAAAATGTGGCGTGCGCCCAGTAGAACGTCTCGGGATTGAGTGCGTGATAGCGCCGCCCGGTGGCGTCGGTTCCCTTGATGGTGTGGTGGTAGCTGGTGATCTGCTGGCCGGTCTGGGATGCGCGGTCGCCGTCGTAGACGACACCCATGATCGGGTACACGGACCGGGCCACCCGCTGCAGCGGCTCCCGCAGTAGGATCGAGTGCTCCTCGACGGCCGCGCCGAGTTCGGGATACATGTTCTGGATCGCCCCGATCCACACCCCCATCATCCCGGTGCGCAGATCGCCAAAATACTTCCAGGTCAGGGAATCTGGTCCGAGTGGATCGGCGGGCTCAGTCCCGCACGCGCTCACAGTGCCAGTCATCGCGGCCTCCTGCTCCAATTGCGCTCACGATAACTTTGACAACGCGCGTTGTCTGTGTTTTCGGGGATGTGTCGGCAGGGGTGTTATCGAGCTTCCACATCAGTGTGGCACCACCGTGATCAGGCGGTTTGGTGCGAGATGCGACACATCTGGCCCAACCTGTCCTGAACAGTCGTTGCCTGCCTCTGGCGAAACCAAATAACCTGGCCAGGTGGAACTCGCGCGTCGCGATCTGGACCCGGGCGAGCCCGAAGAGATGCAGGCGCAATCCGCTCCGCAACGTTCTCCACTGTCGGTGCACACCGCGACTGAATGGCTGCACAGCCGCAACCGCAGCCCCGGGGCGGTTGCCTTCATTCGGCGTGCGCGCCGGCTGCTGCCCGGCGACCCCGAGTTCGGCGATCCGCTGTCCACCGCGGGCGATGGCGGTCCGCGCGCGGCGGCGCGCGCGGCCGACCGGCTGCTGGGGGATCGCGACGCGGTGTCGCGCGAGTTCGGCCTCGGGGTGCTGCAGGTGTGGCAGGCGCTGACCGAAGGCGTTTCCCGGCGGCCGGCCAATCCGGAGGTAACGCTGGTCTTCACCGACCTGGTCGGCTTCTCGACGTGGTCGCTGAAGGCCGGCGACGACGCGGCGCTGGCGCTGCTCCGGCAGGTGGCCCGGGCCCTCGAGCCACCCCTGCTCGACGCCGGCGGACACATCGTCAAGCGGATGGGCGACGGCCTCATGGCGGTGTTCGGCGATCCGACGGTCGCCGTGCGGGCCGTGCTGGCCGCCAAGGAGGCAGTGAAATCGGTCGAGGTCGGCGGCTACACGCCCCGGATGCGGGTCGGGATCCACACCGGGCGCCCGCAGCGCCTGGCCTCGGACTGGCTCGGCGTCGATGTGAACATCGCCGCACGAGTTATGGAAAGAGCCACCAAGGGTGGAATTATGGTGTCGAGTTCAACGTTGGATCTGATACCGCAAAGCGAGTTGGACGCGTTGGGCGTCGAGGCCAAACGCACGAGGAAGCCGGTCTTCGGGCCGAAGCCCGCCGGCATTCCCGACGATCTGGCGATATATCGCATCAAGACTCTTAAGGAGTTGTCAGGCCCCGATGACACAGCCGAAGCGAAACCGCAGCCATAATGGATGCCAATGGTAGGGGGCATAGTGTCCCGGCTCGCCCGGGTCCAATTCACTGTGGGGTATGCGGTGCTGCTGCTTGCCATCAGCTGCGCCATCCTGGCCCTGGGCCCACACGCGCATGACGTCATCGTGCAGCGTGCCAGCACTAACGTGCACAACCTGGCCCACGGCCACGTGGGCACGCTGCTGGGCAGCGCGCTGGTCGTCGACGCCGGTCCGCTCTACTTCTGGCTGCCCTTCCTGACCTGTCTGCTCGCGCTGGCCGAGCTGCATCTGCGCACCATCCGGCTGGTGGTGGCCTTCGTCGTCGGCCACATCGGCGCCACACTGCTGGTGGCCGCGGCCCTCGCCGCGTCGGTCGAGTTCGGCTGGCTGCCCCTGTCGATCACCCGGGCCAGCGACGTCGGCATGAGCTACGGCGCGCTGGCGGTGCTCGGCGCGATGACTGCCGTGATCCCCTCGCGCTGGCGGGCCGCCTGGGTCGGCTGGTGGGTGGCGGCGGGCATCGCTTCGGCGATCATCGGCGGCGACTTCACCGATGCCGGCCACACCGTCGCCGTGATCTTGGGCGTGCTGGTCTCGGCCCGGTTCCGGCAGCCGATCCACTGGACGCCGGCCCGGTACCTGATGCTGGCGGCGTCCTCGGGCTTCGGCTTCCTGATGCTGGCCCACCACTGGGGGACCCTGGCGGCGACGCCGGTGTTCGGCCTCGTGGGCGCCTTTGTGGCCTACCGGGTGGCGAAGTTCGCCCGCGGTCGGAGCCTTCCGGCCATGCCGGTCGGAGGCGACGACGCGCTGGCCGGTCCGCAGCCGGCCGTCGCCGCCGGCTAAGCCACTCCACGGCCACCGCCGTGCTTCGTCGGCCCCCGGCCGCCCAACTGCCAAGCGCCCGCCGGGCCCCACGCGCCGAATCACTATGATCAGCACTTGCCGCTGGGCAAGTGCAGCCAACCCTCAGCAAGGAGAGTGTCGCCGCGTGGGTGATCAACCCGTGGACCTGTCGCCGGAAGCCCTGGCCCAAGCGGTCAGCACCGCCCGGGAGGCCTTCACGCGGGCCGGCGACCTCGACGCACTGGCGCGGGTCAAGACCGAGCACCTCGGCGACCGCTCACCGCTGGCGCTGGCGCGCCAGGCGCTGGGCGGCGTCCCCAAGGACGAGCGTGCCGATGCCGGGAAGCGGGTCAACGCGGCCCGCACCGAAGCCCAGCAGGGCTACGACGAACGGCTCGCGGTGCTGCGCGCCGACCGCGACGCCGCCGTGCTGGTGGCCGAAGGCATCGACGTCACGCTGCCCTCGACCCGGCAGCCGATCGGCGCGCGGCACCCGATCACGATCCTGGCCGAACACATCGCCGACACCTTCATCGCCATGGGCTGGGAACTGGCGGAGGGGCCCGAGGTCGAGACCGAGCAGTTCAACTTCGACGCGCTCAACTTCCCGGCCGACCACCCCGCGCGCAGCGAACAGGACACCTTCTACGTCGCACCCGACGATTCCCGGCAACTGCTGCGTACCCACACCTCGCCGGTGCAGGTGCGCACCCTGCTCGCGCGCGAGCTGCCCGTCTACGTCATCTCGATCGGCCGCACGTTTCGCACCGACGAACTCGACTCCACCCACACGCCGGTCTTCCATCAGGTCGAGGGTTTGGCGGTGGACCGCGGCCTGACCATGGCCCATCTGCGGGGAACGCTGGACGCGTTCGCGCGCGCCGAGTTCGGCCCCGAGGCGCGCACCCGGATCCGTCCGCATTTCTTCCCGTTCACCGAGCCGTCCGCCGAGGTCGACGTGTGGTTCGTCGGCAAGAAGGGCGGTGCCGGCTGGGTGGAGTGGGGTGGCTGCGGCATGGTGCATCCAAACGTGTTACGCGCCGCGGGGATTGACCCAGACGTCCACTCCGGCTTCGCATTCGGCATGGGGCTGGAACGAACGCTGCAGTTCCGCAACGGGATTCCGGACATGCGCGACATGGTCGAGGGCGACATCCGGTTCTCGCTGCCGTTCGGGGTGGGTGCCTGATGCGCGTTCCGTACAGCTGGCTACGTGAGATCGTGGCGGCCGGCGCGCCGGACTGGGACGTCACCCCCGACGAACTCGAGCAGGCGCTGGTGCGCATCGGCCACGAGGTCGAAGAGGTCACCACCCTGGGCCCGGTCGAGGGTCCGCTGAAGGTGGGCCGGGTCACCGCCATCGAAGAACTCAGCGGCTTCAAAAAGCCGATCCGGTTCTGCCACGTCGACGTCGGCGACGGAAAAGACCGCGAGATCGTTTGCGGCGCGACCAACTTCGCCGTCGGAGACCTCATCGTGGCGGCGCTGCCCGGCGCCACGCTGCCCGGAAACTTCACCATCGCGGCCCGCAAGACCTACGGCCGCAACTCCGACGGCATGATCTGCTCGGCGGCAGAACTCGGCTTGGGCGCCGACCACTCCGGGATCCTGGTGCTGCCGCCGGGCACCGCCGCCCCTGGAGCCGACGGCGCCGCGGTACTCGGACTCGACGACGTGGTCTTCCACCTGGCGATCACGCCGGACCGCGGCTACTGCATGTCGCTGCGGGGCCTGGCCCGCGAGATCGCCTGCGCCTACGACCTGGATTACGTCGACCCGGCGGACGTGAAACCGTTGCCGGTCGACGGCGAGGCCTGGCCGCTGACCGTGCAGCCCGACACCGGCGTGCGGCGATTCGCGCTGCGCCCGGTCACCGGCATCGACTCCGCGGCGGTGTCGCCGTGGTGGCTGCAGCGCCGGCTGCTGTTGTCCGGCATCCGCGCGACCTCCCCGGCGGTCGACGTGACCAACTACGTGATGCTCGAGCTCGGTCACCCCATGCACGCCCACGACCGCAACCGCATCACGGGAAGCTTCGGCGTGCGATTCGCCCGGCCCGGCGAGACCGTGGTCACCCTCGACGACATCGAGCGCAGGCTCGAGCCGGCCGACGTCCTCATCGTCGACGACGCGGCGACCACCGCGATCGGCGGCGTGATGGGCGCGGCGAGCACCGAGGTGCGTGCCGACTCGACCGACGTGCTGCTCGAGGCCGCCGTCTGGGACCCCGCCGCGGTCTCGCGCACCCAGCGCAGACTGCACCTGCCCAGCGAAGCCGCCCGCCGCTACGAACGGGGAGTCGATCCGGCCATCTCGGTGGCCGCGCTGGACCGCTGCGCCGCCCTCCTCGCCGACATCGCCGGCGGGGTGGTCTCCGACGGTCTGACCGACTGGCGCGGCGACCCGCCGCGCGATGACTGGTCACTCCCGCCCATCGACATCGCCGTCGACCTGCCGGATCGCCTCGCCGGGGTGGGCTATGCCCCGGGCACCACCGCCAAGCGGCTCGTCCAGATCGGCGCCGGGGTGGCGGAGCGTGGAGACACGCTGACGGTGACCCCGCCCAGCTGGCGGCCCGACCTGGTGCAGCCCGCCGACCTCGTCGAAGAGGTGCTGCGGCTCGAGGGGCTTCAGGCCATCCCGTCTGTGTTGCCGGCGGCGCCCGCCGGCCGGGGTCTGTCCGCCGTGCAGAAGCGCCGCCGCGCCATCGGCAGGTCGCTGGCCCAGTCCGGCTACGTCGAGATCCTGCCGACCCCGTTTCTGCCCGCGGGCGTGTTCGACCTGTGGGGCCTGCCGGCCGACGACCCGCGGCGCGCCACCACCAATGTGCTCAACCCGCTGGAGGCCGACCGTCCGCAGCTGGCCACCACGCTGCTCCCCGCGTTGCTGGAAGCTCTGGTGCGCAACGTCTCTCGCGGTCTGGTCGACGTCTCGCTGTATGCGCTGGCGCAGGTGGTCCAGCCGACGGAGCACACCCGCGCGGTGGAGCTCATTCCCGTGCACCGCCGGCCCACCGACGACGAGATCGCCGTGCTCGACGCGTCACTGCCACGGCAACCGCAACACGTTGCGGCGGTGCTGAGCGGCATGCGTGAACACCGCGGGCCCTGGGGCCCCGGCCGCCGGGCCGAAGCCGCCGACGCGTTCGAGGCGGTGCGCGTCATCGCCCGCGCCAGCGGAATCGACGTGCGGTTGCGGGCGGCGCAATACCTGCCGTGGCATCCGGGGCGGTGCGCCGAAGTCCTCGTCGGCGACACCCCGGTGGGCTACGCCGGCCAGCTGCATCCCGCGGTGATCGAGCGCTCCGGGCTGCCCAAGGGCACCTGCGCCGTCGAGCTCAACCTCGACGCGCTGCCCATACCCGCGGCGCTGCCCGCGCCCCGGGTGTCGCCGTTCCCGGCCGTCTTCCAGGACGTCAGTTTGGTGGTCGCCGCAGACATTCCGGCTCAGGCGGTGGCCGATGCCGTCCGCGAGGGTGCGGGGGAGTTGCTCGAAAACCTGCAGCTGTTCGACGTGTTCACCGGCCCGCAGATCGGCGAGGACCGCAAATCGCTGACCTTCGCGCTGCGGTTCCGGGCGCCGGACCGCACGCTCACCGAGGACGACGCCACCGCGGCTCGCGACGCCGCGGTCCGCCGTGCCGCCGAGGCGGTCGGCGCGGAGCTGCGCGCCTAGTGGAATGGATTTGCAAAGCACTGCATAACCATGCAGAATCGGCGGAATGGCCGACGGAATGAAGGTGGCGGTTGCCGGTGCCAGCGGCTACGCCGGCGGTGAAATCCTGCGCCTGCTGCTCGGGCACCCGGCCTGCGCGCACGGGCGCCTCACGATCGGCGCGGTGACAGCCGCCGCCAGCGTCGGCAGCGCGCTCGGCGAGCACCACCCACACCTGACGCCGCTGGCCCAGCGCGTGGTCGAGCCGACCGAGCTCGACGTGCTCGCAGGCCACGACGTGGTGTTCCTGGCCCTGCCGCACGGTCATTCGGCCGCGCTGGCCGAACAGCTCGGCCCCGACACCCTGATCATCGACTGCGGCGCCGACTTCCGGCTCACCGACGCCGCCGCGTGGGAGCGGTTCTACGGATCCCCGCACGCCGGCAGCTGGCCCTACGGGCTGCCCGAGCTGCCCGGCGCTCGCGAGCGGCTGCGCGGCGCCCGCCGGATCGCGGTGCCGGGCTGCTACCCGACCGCGGCGCTGCTGGCGTTGCTGCCCGCGGTGGCCGAGGACCTCATCGAGCCCGCCGTCACCGTCGTCGCCGTCAGCGGTACCTCCGGGGCCGGCCGCGCCGCCAAGACCGACCTGCTGGGCTCGGAGGTCATCGGCTCGGCGCGGGCCTACAACATCGCCGGGGCACACCGGCACACTCCCGAAATCGCCCAGGGCCTGGGCGCCGTCACCGGCCGCGACGTCACCGTGTCGTTCACCCCGGTGCTCATCCCGACGTCCCGCGGCATACTGGCCACCTGCACCGCGCACACCCGGGCGCCGCTGTCGCAGCTGCGGGAAGCCTACGAAAAGGCTTACCATACAGAGCCTTTCATCTATCTGCTGCCCGAGGGGCAGCTGCCCCGCACCGGGGCGGTGATCGGCAGCAACGCGGCACACATCGCCGTCGCGGTGGACGAGGCGGCGAGCACGTTCG